>NZ_CP094984.1:1259636-1574545 GCF_022869865.1 Arthrobacter zhangbolii | reverse complement strand
GGAGGCTGTGCTGATCGAGGTCATCTGGCCGGAGTTCGTGGCCGAACTCGAGGCCGGTGAGTACTCCAACGGACTCTTCGTCCCGATTCGGTTCCTGGACTTCACCCCGGGCTATGACACCAATTCCGCTGTCCTGTTCCCGGAAACCGTAGCAGTGCGGGAAACCCCGTCCTTCACCTGGGGCGCCATCTTCGCGGACCGGGAAGCCGCCCGTTTCCGCCGCGTCCTTGCCGCGGCAGCGGACATCACCTCCCTGCAGCTGCCGGCCGAAGCCGCGGAACTTCTGGAGGACCAGAAGCTGACCGAGGAAACCTTCATCATGTGGGACCTCATCCACGACCGCACCCACATGCGCGGCGACCTTCCCTTTGACCCGTTCATGATCAAGCAGCGCATGCCCTACTTCCTGTACTCGCTGGAGGAACTGCGCTGCGACCTGACCGCGTTCCGTGAAGCGGTAAAAATCCAGCGCGACGAGGAGGCACCCGCGGAGACCCGCCGGCACGCCCGCCTGGTCCAGTACGCAGTGATCTTCGACCGCATCTTCCGCTTCGCCATCACCGGCAGCCGGGTGCGCAACTATGACGGCCTCGGCGGCCAGCTGCTCTTCGCCTGGATGCACCAGAACCATGTACTGCACTGGACCGACGGCAAACTGAGCATCGACTGGGAAGATGCCGCCGACGTCGTTGTCCGGCTTGGCGCCCGGATCGAGGAACTCTACTGGCGTTCCATCGACCGCCCCAAGACCGCGCACTGGCTCGCGGCCTACGACCTGGTGTCGGCAACCCTGACGCCGCACCCGGCGTCCGTCTGGGCACAGGGTCCGCAGGCGCTGCCGCTGGACGGACCGCCGCGCGGCCTCACCGACCAGGTGCTCGATGACGAGTTCCCGCTGTCCATGTTCTATGAGGCCCTGTCCAAGAAAATGGCTCCGGTTATCGAGTCCACCTCCGGGATCACCGGAGCCACGGCCACCCCGTCCGGCGCACCCGCAGGAGAGCACACCGCATGAGCTCCGAACGGGGCACCGCGCCAGGCCGGGACACCGCGTCCGCGAAGGGCCTGACCGTCCTCGTGGCCGGTGCCGGGAGTGCCTCCGGCACCGCGGTGTGCCAGGCGCTCGACGCCGCCGGTGCCAAGGTGGTGGCCGTTGGCCGCGACGCGGCCCGGCTGGAAAACACGCTGTTCGGGCTCAACAACGCCGATCTGCGCACCTGCGACCTCGCCGACGCCGGGGAGGTCGCGGCCCTGGCCTCGGACATGCAGGAGAGCTACGGCGGGATCGACGGCCTGATCCACCTGGTGGGCGGCTGGCGTGCCGGCGCGGGGATCACCACGCAGTCCGAGGAGGACTGGGATTTCCTGGAAACGAACATCCTGGGCACCCTGCGCAACGTCAGCCGCAGCTTTTATGACCAGCTGGCCGCTTCCCCGAACGGCCGGCTGGCCATCGTGTCAGCCACCGCGGTGGACACCCCCACCGCCGGCGGTGCCGGCTATGCCGCGGCCAAGGCAGCAGCGGATGCCTGGGTGCGGGCCATTGCCGCCGGGTTCCGGCGGGCCCAGTCGGGGCGCAGGGAAAACCCCGAACCCCAGCGTTCCGCCGCCGTGGTGTTTGTGGTGAAATCGCTGGTGGATGACGGGCAGCGGCGGTCCTCCCCGGAACGGACCTTCAAAGGCGCCACCGACGTCGCAGACCTGGCCGGCGCCGTCGTCCGGCTCTTTGGTCAGGAAGCCGGCGACATCAACGGACAGCGGATCTACCTCACCGGCTAGGAAAAAGTAACCTGCGCAACACCAACGTAAGAGATACTAGGAACCGTGACTGACATTCTCCCCCTGCACGACACCACCATCCGGGCCTTCGCCTCCGACAACTACTCCGGTGTCCATCCGGAAATCCTGGCAGCACTGACTGCCGCCAACCAGGGCCACCAGGTGGCCTACGGCGAAGACGTCTACACGGCCAAACTCCGCGAGGTCATGACGGACCAGTTCGGCAGCCGCATCCGTGCCTTCCCCGTCTTCAACGGCACCGGCGCCAACGTGACCGCGCTGCAGTCCCTGCTGCCCCGCTGGGGCGCGGTGATCTGCCCGACGACGGCGCACATCAACGTGGATGAAAACGGCGCCCCCGAACGCATCGGCGGGATGAAGCTGCTGGGCATCCCCACCGATGACGGCAAGCTCACCCCCGAACTGATCGACCGCGAGGCCTGGGGCTGGGGCGATGAGCACCGCGCCCAGCCGCTGGCCGTGTCCATCACCCAGTCCACCGAGCTTGGCACCCTCTACACCGTGGAGGAAATCACCGCCATTGCCGAGCACATCCACGCCCGCGGCATGAAGCTGCACATGGACGGCGCCCGCCTGGGCAACGCCGCAGCCAGCCTTGGGGTCTCCTTCAAGGAAATGACGGCCGACGCCGGTGTGGACATCCTGTCCCTGGGCGGCACCAAGAACGGCATGATGTACGGCGAATGCATCATCACCTTCGACCCGGAGGCCTCCCCGGGCCTGGACTACCTGCGCAAGATGAACATGCAGCTGGCCTCTAAGATGCGCTTCATCTCCGCCCAGTTCGTCACCCTGTACGGCACGGATCTGTGGCACCGCTCGGCGTCGCACGCCAACGCCATGGCGCAGCGCCTGCGTGCCGCGGTGGAGAAGATCGACGGCGTGGAGATCACCCAGGCCACGCAGTCCAATGCCGTGTTCGCCAAGCTGCCCGCCGGCGTCGCCGACCGGCTGCGCAGCGACTTCCGGTTCTATGACTGGGACCAGTCCACCGGCGAGGTGCGCTGGATGTGCACCTTCGATACTTCCGAGGACGATATCGATGCCTTTGCCGAAGCCATCGCCCGTGAAGTTGCCGCCGATCCGGCACCGCTGGGCACGCACTAAATCCGCTTCAGCCTGCCGTCCGTCCGCATTTGCGCCGCGGACGGCAGGTAACGAAACGGCCACACCGGCGAGCCTGCGTCGGCGGCAATGTTCCGCAGGCCATAGTCTGCGGAGGTGAGTGCAATAGGTGACCTTTCCCAGGTGCCCCCGGATTTCCTGACGGCCCTCGGCGCGCTGCGCCGGGCCACCTGCCGGGCGGAACTGAAACTCGAGGAAATCCCCGCCCCCACGCGCCTGGCCCCGTACGCTGTTTCGCTGGGCGCAGAGGTGCTGGCGCCGGGTCCCGCCGGGCCCACCAGCCTGCATGGCCCGGCCGCCCTGCAGATCCCCGAACAGCTGGAGCTGGCCACGGGGCGGTTCATCCTGCTCCATGATCCGGCCGGCTCACCCGTCTGGAACGGAACCTTCCGGATTGTGACCTACATCCGCGCCGAACTGGAGCCGGACATGGGCAATGACCAGCTGCTGGGCTCGGTGGCCTGGACCTGGCTGGTGGAAGCGCTGGAGGAACACGGAGCGCCCTATTCACTGGCCGGCGGCACAGCCACCCGGGTGCTTTCGGAAAGCTACGGCACCCTCGAGGGCAGGGACGACTCGATCGATATTGAGCTGCGGGCGTCCTGGACGCCGGCTGGTGCCGATGTGCAGTCCCATCTGGAAGCGTGGTCGGACATGGTTTGCACCTTCGCCGGGCTGCCCCCGCTGCCCGACGGCGTCACTCCCCTTCCGGGCCGCCGGCGCAGCTAGGGCCGCCGTCCTGTCCGCTGCCCCCGGCTTCGTCGGTAGAATGGAATCCTTATGACCGCGCATATATCCGGCAAGGCCGCAGACCCGTCCAGCTCCGCACCAGCCGAGGCCGGGGAACCGCCGGAGCCGCTTCCGGTACTTGAAACCCCCCGGGACGGTGTGCCGCTGGTCATCGACTCTCCCCGCGGATTGGAACGGGCTGCGGCAGCCCTGGCCGCCGGCACCGGCCCCGCCGGTGTGGATGCCGAACGGGCTTCCGGGTTCCGCTACGGACAGCGCGCCTTTCTCGTCCAGATCCGCCGTGAAGGCGCCGGAACCTGGCTGATCGACCCCGAAGCCTTCGGGGACCTGCGGATTATCAACGAGGCCCTGAGCGGGGTGGAGTGGATACTGCACGCCGCCACCCAAGACCTGCCCTGCCTGTCTGCGCTGGGCATGTGGCCGGACAAGCTCTTCGACACCGAACTTGCCGCCCGGCTGGCCGGACTGCCCCGTGTGGGCCTGGCCGCAGTGATCGAAACCCTTCTGGGCTTCTCCCTGGCCAAGGAGCACTCCGCTGCTGACTGGTCCACCCGGCCCCTGCCCGAGCCGTGGCTGCGTTACGCGGCGCTCGACGTCGAAGTCCTCGCAGAGCTGCGGGTGGAACTGATCCGTGTGCTGGACGAGGCAGGCAAGCTCGAACTGGCCGAGGAAGAGTTTGAAGCCATCCGCACCGCTCCGCCGGCCCCGCCCCGGGTCGATCCCTGGCGCCGCACCTCCGGCATGCACCAGCTCCGGGACCGCCGCCAGCTCGCCGCCGTCCGCGAACTGTGGACCGAGCGCGAACACCTGGCCGAACTGCGCGACACCGCGCCGGGCCGGCTGATACCGGACTCGGCTATTGTGGCCGCCGCCCGCGCCATGCCCGCCACGGTCCCCCAGCTGCTGAAGACCCCGGGATTCCACGGCCGTGCAGCGCAGAAGGAAGCCCCGCGCTGGCTGCGCTGCATTTCCGCTGCCCGCTCCACCACCGACCTTCCCCCGCTGCACATCCCTACCCACGCCCCGCCACCCCCGCGCGTCTGGGCGAAAAACGACCCGGCGGCCGCTGCCCGGCTGCAGACCGCCAAGCCGCGGCTGACCGCACTGGCGGAAAAACTGAATCTGCCGCTGGAAAACCTGCTTACCCCGGATCACCTGCGCCGGCTGGCCTGGCGTCCGCCGGCGGAGATCAACCTGGACACCATCAGCGCCGCGCTGCGCGGGCTGGGTGCCAGGGAGTGGCAGATCCGGGAGACCGCTGCGGTACTGACCGTCGCCTTCCTGGACCCTGATCCCCTGGTGGAGAAGCCGTCCGAGGAGAAATCCGCGGCCGGAGCCCGTACTTCCGCACGGCAGCGGTAAGCCGGCAGCCTATCCGTTGACTAGGCGGGCAGCGCTTGCCGGGATCGGCGTCGCGGTCATCTAATTGGTTGCGCCGGTGCGGTACTTGGACGCCGTCCGTACCGAACTGCATCCGGTGGATCCGCCCAGCAGAGGGAACTGAGTGCTATCCACAGGCAGCACCTCGGGATAGCGGTCCAGGTGCTGCCTGGTTTATCGTCGCCGCAGACATGCTGTAGACGCGCGGCACCGGCACAGGAGGCAGG
Source organism: Arthrobacter zhangbolii (assembly GCF_022869865.1). NCBI lineage: Bacteria > Bacillati > Actinomycetota > Actinomycetes > Micrococcales > Micrococcaceae > Arthrobacter > Arthrobacter zhangbolii. The sequence goes on along the minus strand of NZ_CP094984.1, from coordinate 1,569,263 downwards.
CCATGGGCAACATATCGGAGACTCTTTACCGGACCCTCATTGCCTGTCCATCCGAGCGGGTGTGGGCAGAGCTCACTGCAACCGGGGTTCCCCGCCCCTGGATGTGGGACTCAACGCTCTCCGGACCCTTGTCGGAGGGCAGCACGTACACCATGGCCTACGACGGTGAGGACCTGATCAGTGGCACCGTTCTGGCGGTGGAGCAACCGGTCCGGCTGGCCCTGACCTTCAATCCGCAGTGGAACGGTACAGTGGCCACCGAGTCCCCGGGTGTCCTGGAATACACCTTGGAACATGCCGGAGAAGGCTGCGAACTCACCGTCCGAATCACCGGGCTCTACGGGGCGTCGGCCATCTCGGTTGACCACGACACCCCGGGGATTTATGCCGGGTTGAAGGCCATGCTGGAATCATTTCCGGTGGCGTGACACCGCTGAACCGGTGAGGGGTTGGGGAGCCGCTGAGGACGGCGCAATAATGGCGGATGCCCCTAATTACGGCGACGCCGGACTCACTCCAACTGGGGCGATTCACGCTTCGGATCCTCACGGCGTCAGACTGGCACCTGGAGCAGGAGCTGTCCCGGGACGAGGACGTCATCCGCTGGACTTTGTTTCCCGCATACCTCAGCGCAGATAACGCCCGACGGCGGGTGGAGCGGGCAGCGGCAGCCCGCCGGGAGAACCTGCTGGCACGCTACGCCCTCTGCGACGGCGACCAGGTGCTCGGTACTGCAGGCATTTCCAGCACTGTGCACGATACCCCCGAAATCATGTATGCGCTGTTGCCGGCCGGGCGGGGGCGCGGAGCCGCCACGGCAGCGGCCCGGGGACTTAGTGACTGGGCGCTGGCGGGAGGCTTCCCGACCGTTGTCCTGCGGACCATCGTGGGCAACGTCCAAAGTGAAGCCGTGGCCCGCCGGGCGGGATTCCGCCCCATCCGTACCGAACGCCAGTCCCAGCGCAGGCACCCGGTCGAGATGCTCTTCTGGACGCGGTCCCGCGGAGGCGGTCCGCGGAGCGGGATCACCGCCGGCTAGTCTCCGGTGGAGCCGTCCAGCAACTCGCGCAGGATGTCCAGATGGCCGCAGTGCCGGCCGGTTTCCTCGATCATGTGGACCAGTACCCAGCGGACTGTCTGCCGGCCTTCGCCGCCGCGGCAGCGGTCCTCCAGGGCATAGTTCAACAGCACGGCTCGTGACCCGGCACAGGCCGATTCGTAGTCGGCGATAATGCCGGCCAGGCTGTCCTCGTCGCTGACCCGGAATTCGCCGTCCGGATCTTCATCGGACCATCTGGTGCGTACGTCCGGCTGTCCGTCGATTCGCCCCTGAAACCAAAAACGTTCCACGTCGGCAAGATGGCGGACCAGCCCGGAGACGGTGGTGATGGAGGGCAGCAGCTGCTTTGCGCCCTGCGCGTCGGTCAGCCCGGAGGCCTTCATCACCACGGTGTCCCGAAAGTAGTCCAGGAATCCGGTCAGGGTCTCGAGTTCCCCGGCTGTCTCGGGCGGGTCGACCCGGTTATCGGTTTGCATGCCCTCAATCTAGCGCCGAATGCCGGCCGGAGCCGGATACGCGCCGTGCCCTTTGACCGGCATTTACAGGAACCGGGGAACCCGATACGGTGGAAACCTCTGTGGTTTAAGACGTGGACCATTGGTTCTTTTGTGAGGACACTTTATGACCCATGCCCCGATCACCCACGTCGACCTGTTTCCCGATTTCGCCGCCATGAACACCAGCAGCCTCGAAGCACTGTGTGACCAGGCGTTCAACCAGTTGGAAGAAGGGCCGCTCATCGAGGGCCTCTTCGGCTTCTATCTCTCCCTCTCCGCTGAGCTTGAGGAGCGCAGCATGCGCCCCGCAGACATCACTCCCGGCACTGCCCCGGCCGAAGCCGCTGGCGGTTACCCGGCTCCGGAATCGCTGCCTGCCTGATCCGGCCGCCGGCGCACACACTTGGAAAGAAACGTCAGATAAAAAACCGTCCCGGCCCCACAGCATGATGCGGTGGAGCCGGGACGGCTTGTTTTTGGGGCTGAGGTCTCCGGGGTTTGTCCCCCGGGGTGCGGCCGGGTTTACCGGCGGATCTGGGAGTTGCCCTTGTTCCGGCCGGCAATAGCTTCAGCGGTCCCCACGAGCAGTACAGCTGCAACAACTGCGATGATGAAGCCGAAGACATTGAGTTCAAAAATGTCACCCGTACCCAGCAGATTGGCGATCACGCCACCGATGACGGAACCTGCCAGGCCGAGCAGCAGGGTTGCCAGGATACCCAGGTTCTGCTTGCCGGGCTTGATCAGCCGCGCCAGCGCTCCGATGATTAGCCCTGCGATGATGAATCCGATCATGATCCTGATCCCTTCGTAACGGTGTACACAACGGAAGTCCAAGCGGTTGTCCAGGCTTCCGGAGAGCTATTCTGCCTTCAATCCTAGACTGGAAGCCGCCAGTCTCCTAAGCCTGCTGTCTATTTCAGGCGTCTCAGGGCCTCACTGACAGCCATCTCGGCCGATTGCAGTTGGTCCCCGGGCGCTCCCGCAGCAATGCGAAGATGCAGCGCCCGCCGGAACTCAGTTAGTGCCCAGACGGGATGTCCAGCGTCCAGGAGTACCTTGCCGCGATGCTGGTGCAGGAACGCCCGGCTGACCAGCGCGTCACCGGGCTTCCCGTGGCCGGGCGCGGCCAGGAACCGGTCCACGGCCGCCAGCAGGCGCAGGGCGTCGCTGAGCTGCCCTTTCCACTGCAGCACTTGGGCCAGGCGGATGGCCGGGCGGACTCCTGCGGACAGCATGCCGGCACCGATACGGGCGCCGGAATGCAGGGCGCCGGCATGCAGGAACGCAGGGGTTACGGCATTGAGTGCTTCCCGGGCGGCCGCTTCGGCTTCGGGAAGCCGTCCCAGGATCCGCAGCCAGGCGATCCGGGCGGACGCGGGGCGTCCATCACCCGCCGTCGTTGCCAGCCACGCCTCGGCGCTGCCGGGATCCAGTGGTATTTCCCGCAGGGTTCGCGGATCAATCCGGTATTCGGGTTCAGGCAGTGCAGTTCCTTTGCCCGTGCCGTCCGCGGTGTTCTCCCCCATGCGTTCCCCAGCGTGTGTCATCAACCGCAGTGTAGCCGCACGTTAGGAAGACCTTTTACTGCTTAGGAAGCGTTTTTGGAAGAGGCTGCGTATAAACCCGTGCCACTTTGATGCCAATTCATTTCCTATCCGATTTACGGTCCTTCCGGGAACCGGCGCTCCAGTAGCTTGATTCCACCTCACTTACGCACCACGCACTTTCTAAGGGGAACAATTGAGTTCAATAAACAACGTTGCGCGGAAGGCTGCCGTGCTGGCTTTCAGCAGCGCCCTTCTGCTCTCGCCGGTGGTGGCCGTGTCCGCCGTCGCCGCCCCGTCCCCCCAGCCCCCGGGCGGCGGGAGCAACGGCGCTTCCGGCGCCCCCGGGGCCAACGGCAGCACCGCGAAAACCGACGACCGCCCCGACGCCGCCGCTGATGAGCGCCGGACGCTGAACCAGCAGGCGGTGGAGAAGGTAGTGCGCGGCGAAGCCCCGGTCCAGAACCGCGGCGGCTCCAAGGCTGTCCAGGTGGCTCCCGGCCAGTGGGCAGAATACGGGCTGGAGGACAGCGACCAGATCCTGTCCTTCCTGATTGAGTTCGGGGACCAGGTGGATCCCCGCTTCCCCGGCTCCGCTCCGGGTCCGGAACATAACCGGATCCCCGCACCCAACCGCAGCATGGACAACTCCACATACTGGCTCCCCGAGTTTGACCGGGAACATTACATGGATATGTTCTTTAACCCGCAGGGCGAATCGTTGAAGACCCTCTATGAGGAAATGTCCAGCGGCCGCTACACGGTCGACGGCGACGTGAGCGACTGGGTAACCGTCCCTTATAATTCGGCCAGCTACGGCGAAACGGAATCCCAGACGGATATGACCCGGTTCGTACAGGACGCGGCCGACGCCTGGTACGACGGGCAGATCGCCGCCGGTAAGAGTGCCGCGGATATCGACGCCTACCTTGCCGGTTTCGACCAGTGGGACCGTTATGACTACAACAACAACGGCAACTTCGACGAGCCGGACGGGTACATCGACCACTTCCAGGCCATCCATTCCGGCGAGGGCGAGGAAGCCGGTGCTGCGTCGTCGGCCATCTGGTCGCACCGCTGGTCCGTGGGCCAGGCCGGACGCGGAATCGAGGGCCCGGCCAGCAACCCGTTTGGCGGTATCCGGATTGGCGATTCCAAGGTCTGGATCCGCGACTACACCACCGAACCGGAGAACGGCGGACTCGGTGTCTTTGCCCACGAATACGGTCACGACCTGGGCCTGCCGGACCTGTACGACACGGCAGGCGGAGACAACGGAACCGGTTTCTGGACCCTGATGAGTTCCGGCTCCTGGCTGGGCCGCGGCGAAGACTCCATCGGCACCACACCCAACCACATGGGCGCCTGGGAAAAGCTGCAGATGGGCTGGCTGGACTATGACGTGGCAACGGCGGGCGTAAAGTCCACGCACATGCTTGGCCCGTCCTACCACGCCACCAAAAAGCAGCAGGCCGTAGTGGTGACCCTCCCCAAGGACGCCAACGGCAACGGCAGGTATTACATTGCCGAGAACCGGCAATACGCCGGCTACGATGCCACCCTCCAGACCGGCCCGTACAACTTCGGCTGGGCCGTCAGCGCACCGGACAAGGTGGAACACTTCCCCTACCAGAACGGACTGCTGGTGACGTACTGGAACGCAGGGCAGCGCAACAACAACACCAGCCAGCATCCCGGCGCCGGCCTGGTCCTTCCCGTGGATGCCCGCCCGCAGGCCCTGCGCTGGACTGACGGCGCACTGGCACGGAACCGCATCCAGAGCTTTGATGCGACGTTCAGCAAGGAAGCCACCGATCCGATTCTCCTGCACCGCGAAACGGCTGCCGGGATGACAACGCTCAATGTGCCTTCCAAACCCGGCATCGCCGTCTTCAACGACAGCAACCCGAATGCGTACTACGACCCGGCAAACCCGCAGGGCAGCGTAGTAGTGGCCGGCACCGGAACCACCATTGAGGTTATCCAGAGCAATCCGAAGGGCATGATGACCGTCAAGGTCAAGTAGCAGCTTTTCGACCCCCAAAGGGCGGGGATCGGAGCAGGACGCTCCGATCCCCGCCCTTCTGCTGCGCCGGCACTGCTACACCGGCGGGGCCACACCGGCGCTGTTACACCGGCACTGTTACACCGGCACGCCCGGGCTACCCAGCCGGCGTGGCGCTGCGCCAGAGCTCCTCGCCGTCCTCGTCCAGCTGACCGCTGCCCGCCAGCCCCAGTTTCCGTGCGACGCCGGTGGAGGCCAGATTCCCAGGAGCGATATAAGCAGCAACCGGTCCTCCGGTACGGGGCAGCAGCCAGCCGAGCAGGGCCCGGGCCGCTTCCGTGGCAATGCCGCGGCCTTGGAAGTCCTCGCCTACCACCCACGCCACGTACGCCGTCGGGCACGGTGCGCCAACGGCGACGGTAGCCTGCACAAAGCCGACGGCGGCGCCCTGCTCCCGGATGATCCAGTTCAGCCATGCCTCCCTGCCGTCCGGTGACGCCCCGACCGATTGGCCAGCGTACCGGGCAGCCAATTCCTGCGCGGTGGGTGCTGTACCCCCGATATGCCGGTAGATGGCAGTGCCCGCCAGCACCGGAACCATTTCCCGGGCATGGTGCACGGACAGCGGTTCCAGCCTCAGGCGTTCCGTGGCGATCAGTTCGGCCCGCGGTACCCCGTTCACAGCGGACCCTGCAGGATCCGCTGGAAAAGCACGTGATCCTGCCATTGGCCGGCGATCCTCAGGTACCGCGGAGCCAGACCGATACGTTCAAAGTCCAGCCGTTCCAGAATCCGCTGCGACGGGACGTTGTGCGGCAGCGTCGCCGCCTGGACGCGGTGCAGGCCCAGGCGTTCCCGGGCTGCCTCCAGGACCGCGGCAACGGCCGCAGTTCCGATCCCCCGCCCGGCGTATTCTCCGTCTATCCAGTAGCCCAGATTCGCGGACTGGAACGGACCACGGACAATACCGGCCAGCGTGACAGTACCGATGATGCGCTCCCCTGCAGCCAGAACCCAGGGCACTTCCGTACCGGCCCGGAACAGCAAGAGTTTTGCCTCAATCACGGCCTTCTGCCCGTCGGAGCTGTAAAAGGATTCCTCGCGTAACGGCTCCCACGGGGCAAGATAGGTGCGGTTGCGCCGGTAGCCCGCTGCGAGCGCATCGGCGTGGGATGCGTCCATGACCTCCATCCGGATGCCGTGCAGCAGCGTGGTCGCGGAAAGCGGTTCAGTAAGCACGCCCCAACCTAACCCATGCGGGCCCGGTTCCCCGGAAGGCTACCAGTAGCCGCGCATAAGCTCCGTGGCCCACCGGGGCTGGATCACCGCGCCGCGCGGACCGAATTCAGCCATAAAGGGCTTGATGTCCAACACCGGCGTGCCGTCGACGGCATCCAGTCCGGAAACCTTCATGGACAGCCCGTCCACTGATTCGATCCGCACAACGGTGCTTCCGATCCGGTTTGGCCGGTTCTTCCCGCGCTGGGCGAAAATGCCCACCAGCGGCCAGTCTGTGTTGCCGCGCGGCCGCCGGGCACCGCGCTCAATCTTGCTCTCGGGGACCTGGTCGAAGACGAACAGGATTTCTGCATGGCTGAACTCCGCCAGCCCCCACAGCGCTTCCTTCGTGAACCGGGCCGGGTCCAGCGAGATGACTGCGTTCTCGCTGTCCCAGTCGTCGTCGAGCACCTCGCTCCGGCTGGATGACACCGCCCCTATGGCCTCCATAAGCAATTCCATTGTTTTGCCTTCCCGTCCGCCGGTTCTTAGGCAGCATTCTGGCACCCGGTACGGGAGCCTGCGGAATCGGTGACGGGTCCCGGCGGGCCTGCATCAAGGTCCGGCTGTATGCAAAGCTTGGTGGATGACGCGCACGGAACGGATCCCGGCCTGGCTGCGCCGCACCGGTATTGAGGTGGCCGGCTGGACCCTTGTTGTCCTGGGACTGGCCGCATTGGTGCTCCCCGGGCCGGGCCTGCTGATGATCGTGGCCGGCCTGGCCGTTTTGTCACTGCGTTATGCGTGGGCACACCGGTGGCTGCACCCGGTGCGCATTCATGCCTTCCGTGCTGCGGCGCAGGGCGTGCAGACCTGGCCCCGGATCGCCGGGTCTGTGTGCGCTGCCTTTGCGGTGATGGCCGCAGGCGTGGTCTGGGGGCTCTGGCGGCAGGTGCCGCAATGGTGGCAGTTCCGGGATTCCTGGTGGCTGCCCGGTGGCTGGGTCACCGGCGGAACCCTGATCGCCTCGGGATGTATCGGGCTGGCACTCATTGTTTACAGTTACATCCGTTTCCGCCCGAACGGTGGCCCACGGGCCTCACGGCAGGCACCTCCCCCGGATACCGCAGATCCCTCCACTCCCCCGGCAGAGTAGCCGCAGCAGCGGCAACGCGGGTCAGCGGAAACGGTCGAGGGAACGTGTACCCACAATGGGCACGGCAGCTGCTGCCGCCAGCAGGACCCACAGCCAGAAGACGGGCGGTGTTCCGGCAGTTGCCCCAAGCAGACCGGCTGCGAGGGCGGCGACGGGCATAACGCCAAGTGTCAGCGTCCGCTGTGCCGCACCGACGGTGGCCAGGCGGTCAGGCGGCACTGTTCCGGGCAGGACCTCCGACCCGGCTACTCCGGCAACGGCCACCAGAAAGGCCCAGAGCAGGAACTCCAGGCCGAGCCACACCAGTTCCGGGCCGGGGAGCCTGGTGCAGGCCACGGCCAGCAGGATGGCAGGGACGGAAAGCACCGCCGCACCCGCACGCGAAACCCGCAACCCCAGCCTGCTGCTGATGGACGGCGCCGCAGCAGCACCCAGGACCGCCCCCAGCGCACCAAACGCGCCAAGCACGGCGTACGCAGCTGGCGGCAGGGAAAGATCCCGCAGCACGTAGACAGGCAGGATCGTGTTACCGACCATGGCCGCCGCGTTGGTCAGGCAGGCGCTGAGGGTCAGTGCCCGCAGGGCTGGTGACTTCCGGAGGATGGCAAAACCTTCCCTGCCGGCCCGCCGCGGCCTCACCTGAGGCTGATGGCCGTCTGCGCCCGTGCCGGCGAGCCCGCTGTTGCCGGGTTGCCTGTCTGCGCCGGGTTCACGCTCTGCGCCGGGTTCACGCTTTGTGGCAGGTTGACGCTCTGTGCCAAGCGCGCCGCTGCGCACGCTCCTGGGCAGGCCAAGCTGGAACAGCCGTGAGGCGGCGTAGGCAACTGCCGCTGCCGCGAGCAGCAGCGGCATGCCGAGCAGCGCCAGGAACGCCCCTGCCGCTGCGGCCGCTGTGGCCGACGCCGTCTGTCCGGTGATGGCCAGGCGTGAGTATGCATGCTTCAGGCCCCGCCTGCCGGCGACGGCGGGAATGAGCACGGTCTGGGCAGTGGTGAACACGACGTCGGCCACGCCGACGAGAACGGCTGCCGCGGCGAGCATCGTGGGTGAGAGCCATCCGCCGACAGCTGCGGCTGCGAGACCCAGAAGTGCCAGGCACCGCAGCAGCGAGGCGGCGCCCATGGCGCTGTGCGGCTGCCCCCGCCGGTCCACCGCAGCGCCCACCTGTACGCCGAGGAGCACAAACGCTGCAATCCCGATCGCGTTGAGAACCCCGACGAACCCGGCCCCCAGACCCAGCACCGACACGGCCAGGATGGGAAGCACTGCACGGCTGACAGCGTCCCCGAACCCCTCGGCCGCGGCAGTGGCCAGCAGGAAACCGAGCCCGCGGCTGCTCTTCTGCTGGGCCACGGCTGCGCTGCGCTGCGTGCCCTCCGGCCCGGCCGTGCCGGTAATGTCCTTGGCCGCCATCAGAGATCCCCCCGCACTGTCCGGGGACTTCCCGAAACTGCGGACATCCTGTCAGGTATTACCTGACACCACAAGAGGTACGCGACCGGCTATCGGGCTGGATAGGATGGCCGCATGCCTCCCGAGCAGCCCGCAGCGGGCCACGCCGAGCCTTTGCACCAGCCGTTTATGTGTTCATTCTGCCTGCGCGGCCGCGAGGAGACCGGCGTGCTGGCGGCAGCACCCACTGCCGCTGTCTGCCGTGACTGTGCAGCCAAGGCGCTGCGGATGCTGGACGCGCACCACACCTCGGCGTCGGACCCGCTGCCCGGAACACCCTGGGAGGCGCTGAACAACGAGGAACTGCTCATACGCCTGCCCCGGGTCGCCGAGGCCCGGGACCAGGTCGAGCAGCACCTTCAGCGCTGGGTGGCGGTGGCCCGGGAGCGCAACATCAGCTGGGCCGCCATCGGCACTGCCCTGGGCATGTCGCGGCAGTCCGCCTGGGAACGCTTCCGGAGCGGGCCGGGAGCCTAACCCAGCGTCTTCAGCGCCGCGGCAAGGTACGGGGCTGTCCGGCTCGCATCGCAGCCGGCCACGTCCGCAGCGGTGCCGGCACAAATGATCCGGCCGCCTTCCTCGCCGCCGGACGGGCCCATGTCGATCACCCAGTCGGCTGAGGCCACCACATTCATGGAGTGCTCCACCACCACCACGGTGTTGCCTGCATCCACGAGCCGGTTCAGCTGGGCCAGCAGCAGCTGTACGTCCTGCGGATGCAGCCCGGTAGTGGGCTCATCCAACAGGTAGAGAGTGTGTCCGCGCCGGGCGCGCTGCAGCTCGGTAGCCAGTTTGATGCGCTGTGCCTCGCCGCCGGAGAGCTCCGTGGCCGGCTGACCCAGGCGCAGGTAGCCCAGGCCGACGTCGAGCAGGGTACGCAGGCTGCGGGCGGCTGCGGGCACATCGGCGAGGAACTCGGCGGCGGATTCCACCCGCATGCCCAGCACATCAGCGATGGACTTGCCCCGGTAGGTGACTTCCAGGGTTTCCTCGTTGTAGCGGGCGCCGTGGCAGACCGGACACGGCCCGTAGGTGCCGGGAAGGAACAGCAGCTCGACGGCGAGGAAGCCTTCACCCTGACAGGTCTCGCAGCGGCCGCCGGCCACGTTGAAGGAGAACCGCCCTGCGGTGTACCCCCGGGCCCGTGCCTCATCCGTTGAGGCGTAAAGCTTCCGTACCGCGTCGAACAGGCCGGTATAGGTGGCGAGGTTGGAGCGCGGCGTGCGGCCGATGGGCCGCTGGTCCACCCGGACCAGCCGGTCCAGGTGCTCCAGGCCGGCGATGCCGCGGACCTTGGCGCCGGGATCGTTGTCCTCGGCTTCCTCACCGTCAGCGGGCTCCGGCGCGGCACCGTTGACCTTGCTGCCCACCGTTTCGGCCAGCACCTGGCTGACCAGGGTGGACTTACCCGAGCCGGAGACACCGGTCACCGCCGTCAGCACCCCCAGGGGGATTTCCGCATCCAGCTCGCGCAGGTTGTGCCGGGTAATGCCTTTCAGGCTCAGCCATTGCTCGGGGACCCGGCGGGGCGGCCGGACGTCCCGGGCTTCGCCGAACAGGAACGGGCGCGTGGCGCTGTCCCTGACCTTGGCCAGCCCTTCCACGGGTCCGCTGTACAGGACCGTTCCGCCGCCGTCGCCGGCCTGCGGGCCGACGTCGACAATCCACTCCGCGCTGCGCACTACGTCCATGTTGTGTTCAACGACGAACACCGAGTTACCCGCGTCCTTCAGTTCCTGGAGGACGGTGAGCAGCGGTTCCGCGTCCGCCGGGTGCAGGCCCGCGGACGGTTCGTCCAGGACATAAATGACGCCGAAAAGCCCGGAGCGCAGCTGGGTGGCAATCCGCAGGCGCTGCATCTCCCCGGGCGACAGGGTGGGGGTGGCGCGGGAGAGGCTAAGGTAGCCCAGGCCCAGGCCGGTCAGTATTTCCAGCCGGCCCAGCAGGTCCCTGGTAATGGTCACGGCCACTTCGGTGTCTTCATTGGAGGCAGCCGCACGGGAGGCCGTGCCGGCGGACTTCAGCTCCGCCGTCGGCCGGATGATCTCGGCCAGTTCGGCCAGCGTTGCACCGTTCAGCTCGGCGATGTTCCGGCCGGCGAAGGTAACGGCGAGCGCTTCGGGGCGCAGGCCCGCGCCGCCGCAGACCGGGCACGGTCCGGAAACCATGTAGGCCAGGACCCGCTCGCGCATCTGTGCACTGCCGGAATCAGCCAGGGTATGCATCACGTAGCTTTTGGCGCTCCAGAAGCGGCCCTTGTACGGTTTGGCCACGCGGTCCCGCTGCGGGGTAATCATGACCACAGGCTGTTCGTCGGTGAACAGGATCCAGTCGCGATCCTTTTTCGGCAGCTTTTTCCACGGCACGTCGACGTCGTAGCCCAGCTGGATGAGGATGTCACGCAGGTTCTTGCCCTGCCATGCCCCGGGCCAGGCGGCAATGGCACCCTCACGGATGGTCAGTGACGGATCCGGTACCAGGGAATCCTCGGTCACGGTATGGGCAATGCCCAACCCGGAGCATTCCCGGCAGGCCCCGGCGGCGGTGTTCGGGGAGAAGGCATCCGAGTCAAGGCTGCCCGGTTCCGCGTCCGCCGGGTAGGTGCCGCCGCGGGAGAAGAGCATACGCATGGAGTTTGAGAGCGTCGTCAGGGTGCCCACGGTGGAGCGGGAACTGGGTGCGCCGCGGCGCTGCTGCAGGGCAACGGCCGGGGGCAGCCCGGTGATTTCCTCGACCTTGGGGTTGTGCCCCTGGGAGAGCAGCCGGCGCGCGTACGGCGCCACTGATTCGAAGTAGCGCCGCTGGGCTTCGGCGTAAATGGTGCCGAACGCGAGGGAGGATTTCCCGGATCCCGACACCCCCGTAAAAGCGACGATCGCGTCACGCGGAACGTCGACGTCGACGTTGCGCAGGTTGTTCTCCTGCGCTCCGCGGACGCTGACCATGCCGTTGCGGGTGGATGCCTGTACTGGGTTGGATTTCACGCTGCTCATCATTCTCAGGTTAGCGAGGACCGAGGCAGGGGACTAAACGCTAAGCATGCTTTCAGCCAAGAGCGTCAACGTCGGTTACCGGGCCTGCGGCGGCAGCCTTGGGCGGGACTTCCAGGCTTTGGACTCCGGACTGACGCCTCACCTGGACCGGGTGAATTCCGCGCGCCTGCCTTTTCGGTTTTCCGGAACCGTTTCATCCGCCTGTAAACCGGCTCCACAATGGAGCATCACCTCCGTGGCATTGTCCGGCCGCTGCATCCCACCCCCGCACCTCCGGTCCCGCCATAGGTGAACCTAAAGGAGAGCTGAGCCATGACTTTTTGGGAATCGATCTGGAGCATTGTTGTTGCGTTCCTCTTCGTGGCCTACCTGATCCTGTTGTTTCAGATCATTTCCGATCTGTTCCGTGACAGGGAGTTGGGCGGATTCGCGAAGGCGGTATGGGTTTTCTTCCTCTTTTTCGCGCCGTTTATTACAGCGCTGGCCTACATCATCGCCCGGGGCCGGGGCATGGCCCTGCGCAGCGAACAAAGGGCCCGGGAAGTTACCGAGCAAAACGAAAGCTATATCCGGCGGGTAGCTGACAGCACGTCGCCGGCACAGCAGATTGCGTCCGCACACGATCTGCTGGAAGAAGGACAGATCACTGAGCCGGAGTTCGAGCGGCTGAAATCCCTGGCCTTGTCCTGAGTACCGGCATCCGAAGTACAGGCACCCGAAGTACCGGCACCCGATCGCAGTCCGCCGGGTCAAACTGGTCCGGAGGGACCTAGAATCGCACGGTGGAGACTTCAGCGGCCCACCCCCAGCCCGCGGCAGCACCTTCCGCCAGGGGAACGCTTCCGGCGCTTATCCCCCGCCCACACCTTCTCGAACGCCTGGGCGGCACCACAGGTCCGGTTCTCATCGCGGCCCCGCCCGGATACGGCAAAACCACGCTGCTGCGGCAATGGTCCGGCACACTGAGGCCACAGCCGGTGTGGGTGGTTCCGCGGGACGGCGGCACGGTGTGGCCGGCCATTATGGCCGGCCTGCAGGCGGCACGGGTTGTGCCGGAAGGGAATGCGGGCGCACTTCAGCCGCCCGGCGGCCTGGATGATGCCCTGGCATTCCTCACCCGGAAACTCACCGGGTCCCGGATCCGCCTGGTGTTCGACGCCGTTGAGGGTTTCAGGGCGGCTGAAAGAGAGTCGTGGTTCCGCGCCCTGCTGAACCGGGACCCCGTCCCGTTCCAAGTCATTGTTGCCACGCGGGACAGCACCGCCATAGACGCGACCGATGCCCGCCTTGCCTTCCGCCTCCTGGACCTGCGGGCCGAGGACCTTGCCTTCTCCGCTGCGGAGACCTCCGCTCTGGCCGCCCTGGCGGTTCCCGGTGCAGGGCAACGCACCGTCCGGCAGATCCATTCGGACTGTGGCGGCTGGCCTGCGTGCACCGCCCTCGCACTGGGATACCTGCAAGGCGACCGATCCCCTGCCCGCCCCGCCGTGGAGGACCGGAGCGGGACGATTGCTGCCTACCTGGACCGGACGGTACTGCCCGCGCTGACGCTGACGGAAATCCGGGTGATCGCGGCTGCGTGTATTTGCGGCACGAGTGAGCCTGCCCAGGCGGCTGCGCTCTGCGGGGTTCCGGACGCCGGGACCATTCTGGGCCGACTCGCCACGCAGGGCCTGATTCAGCGCCGCGGGCAGCAGGCGTTCGTGCTGCGTCCGGTTCTGCGGCAGCATTTGCTGCAAATGCTCTGGCGGGCCGATCCCGCCGGGCTTCGCCGGCTACACCGCCGAGCCTCATCCTGGCACAGCACCGCAGGCAGCGCCGCGGCATGCCTGCGCCATGCGGCAGCGTCCGGTGAGGGGCCCCACCTCGCAGCCGTCCTGGCCCACCACGGCGCCGATCTGGTCCACTCCGGGGAATCGGATGCCGTGCTCGCTGCACTGTCGCTGCTGGGCGACGCCGAAGTCACCTCGGATGGCAGACTCAGCCTGATCGCGTCGCTGGCCCACTCGGTGCAGTTGGAGCCGACGGCGGCTTCCCGGTACCTGCAGGCGGCAGACCTTGCCTGGCGGTCGGCAATGCCTCGCGAGTCGGAGGCACTTCGTGAACTCGTACAGGCGCGGAGCACCTTATTCAGCTCCGGCTGGTCCCGGCCATTCCCCGGATCCGGGGTCCGCCCGGCAGCGCTTTCCGCCGCCGCCCTTCCGGGCATCCGGATCGAGGCGACACTGGCGAATGCTGTGGCGTTGCTCGGCAGCGGACGCTATTCCGCTGCCCAGGAGTCCGCTGCGAAAGCCTTATCCGAGGCAGCTGCTGTCCACAACGGTTATCTGGCCGGCAGGAGCCTGTTTGATCAGGCCATCGGGGCCCAGCTGCAGGGAAACAACCGCAGGGCGGCCGGCCTGCTGCGGGATGCCCGCGCCCGATCCCCGGCCCGCGTCCGGCAGCCCGGTCCCCGGCATGCAGCCGTCAGCCTGGTGTACGCCGGCCAGGCGCTCCTCCGTTTGGAGCCCGTCTCAGCCCATAACCTGGCAGTCGATGCGGCGGGGAACCTCGACGCACTTGAGCCCACCCCCGCCGGGCTCGGCGCAGCGATGCGTTCTGCTGCCGCCTTGCTGGAAGCGGGCGCCCTTTTTGACCTCGGTGAGGTGCAGCGGGGGCTGGACGGCCTGCTCGCCGCCCGGCTTATGCTCGACCCCGAGGCGCCCTTCGCCGGTGCACTGAGTGCCTGGACTGCTCTTATCGAGCATTCTGCAGCTCTGTCCCACGGCTATCCCCGGCGGGCCGGCGAAGTCCTGGACTGGGCGCAACGGCCGCTCGGCGGAACCGCGGAACTCTGCCTGCTCCGTGCTGCCGCCGCTGACTCCGCCGGCAGGGCGGAGTCAGCGGCGCATCACCTGCGCCAGCTTCGGGAGGAAAGCCTTCCCGCGTTGCTGGCCTGGACTGCAGTGGAAGTTCCCCTGCTGGAGTGTCTAACCGCTTTGCGCAACGGGCAGCGGGCCCGCGCCGTCGGGCATCTGTCCCTGGCACTGCGGAAGGCTGTGGACCTGGACGTCCTGCGGCCCCTGGCGGGGGCGGGACCGGAGGTAAGGTCCCTGCTGATGGAGCGGGTGGGCGGTCACGGGCCGGAAGCGGCGGCGGTACGCACGGTGCTGCAGCAGCGGACGCCGGAGAATATCAGCGCACTCACACCACGTGAACTGGAAATCCTTACGCTTCTCCCCTCTCACCTTTCGCTCAGACAAGTGGCAGAAGACCTGCAGCTGTCAGTCAATACGGTCAAAACCCATGTCCGTATCCTGTATTCAAAACTCGGTGTGACCAACCGTCATGACGCAGTGGAAGCAGCGTTCAGGCACGGCCATGTCGCCTAGTTTCCGCAGCCCGGCGGCTCACCCCATGAGGGTGGTCCCGGACCCGCCCTGCAGCCCTAGCCTTGTGGGAATGGCACAAACAGCCTTTTCGGCAGGCGGGTGAACACCATGAAAAACATCCTGAGCACCGTAGGGATCCAGATTCTGGCTGCCTGCGCAGGCTTGCTGCTGAGCCTGTGGTGGGTGTCCGGTTTCGACATCCAGTTGCCCGGTTTCCTGGTGGCGGTGGTGGTTGTTGTCCTGGCCCAGGCGGTCCTGACCCCGCTGGTTTCCAAGGCGGCGCACCGCTACGCACCGGCGTTCCTGGGTGGAACCGGGCTGATTGCGGCTCTTCTTGCCCTGCTGATAGCGGGCCTTTTCCCGGGCGGTGTGACGGTCACCGGAATTGGCGACTGGCTTTTATCCGCTCTGATCCTGTGGGTCGCCAGCGCTGTGGGTGCATTGGTGGATCAACGGCTTACGTCGCGCCGTTCGGCGCATCCGGCGGGGCGTTCCGGTCCCGCCGCAGCATAGCGGTGTGCGACAGTAGCGAACCGTAGGCAGCGAGCAGGGAGTCGCCGGCATGGCGGGCAGCAGGCGAGACGGCGTCGAGGGTCAGGAACCCGTGCACCAGGTCAGGATGCGGCCGATACTCGACGTCGGTGCCGCCCCGGGCCAGTTCTTCGGCCAGCAGCTTCCCTTCATCCCGCAGGGGATCGTGTCCGGCGGTCGCGAGCAGCGTCCGGACCGGCAACGGCTGCGCCCGGGCCACTTCCACAGGACTGAACTTCCCCAGCAGCGACGCGTCCGGAACCCATTGGGCAATGTAGAACGCCAGGTCCTGCACGGACAACCCCCAGCCTTCCCCCTTCTCAGAGACGCTCTGCAGACTCAGACTGAGATCGGCATTCGGGTAGGCCAGAAACAACACATCAGGCAGTGCCGGCGTGCCGGCCAGCCCGCAGGCCGCCAGATAGGCAATCAGCCCGCCGGCGCTGTCTCCTGCCAGGCCTGTCCCCGGCAGCAGCTGCCCCAGCTCCTTCGGCCGGGACGCCACCCATTCCAATGCCCGCATGACGTCGTCCACCGCGGCGGGAGCAGGATGCTCCGGCGCCAGCCGGTAGTCCACTGCCAGAACCGCGGTGCCGGCCAGCAGTGCGAGCCTGCGGCACAGCCGGTCGTGGGACTCCAAGCCACCAAAGACAAATCCCCCGCCATGCACAAAAACCGTCAGTGGCAGCGCGTCGGGGCCGGAGCGGTACAGCCGTGCCCGGAGCGGGACATGGTCCGTAATACTTCCGGTCCCCGCCCGCGTTCCGCCGCCGCGGCGTTCGCCGATCGGGTCCTCCCGGGCGGGGATTTCGATCCCGCGTACCTCGGACAGTCCCGGGCCCGCTTCCCGCGGTCGCGGGGCGCGCAGTCGGCGTATCTGCGCAAGCGATGGCGGGAGCGGCGCGCACTTCGGTCAGCCACGCCGCCAGCGCGGGATCGGCAACGGCATCCATCGGACCACGGTAGCAGCGGAAATCCTGCTGCGGTTTCCGGCGGTATGTGGGTAGGGTCGGTGGCGGGACCTGCATGATCCACGTCATAGCGGATTCGCTCCCTGAGTGGCGCCCGCGGTCCTTGCGGCCTATGTTACTCACGAGTAACATCGAGTCGGACGTTGTTCCGTTTCATATCTCAAAGAGGAGTAAGTACGTGAGCCCACAAAGCCGATCACGGCAGATCAGGGACGTAGTTTTCGTAGACGGAGTACGGACTCCGTTCGGCAAGGCCGGTGAAAAGGGCATCTACGCCGGAATGCGTGCAGACGACCTGGTGGTCAAGTGCATCCGCGAACTGATGCGCCGCAACCCCTCCCTCCCCGCGGAACGGATCGACGAAGTAGCCATTGCCGCCACCACCCAGTCCGGTGACCAGGGCATGACCATCGGCCGCACCGCCGCCCTGCTCGCGGGGCTGCCCCGCACAGTGCCCGGCTTCGCCATCGACCGCATGTGCGCCGGCGCCATGACCGCCGTAACCACCACTGCCTCGGGCATCGGCTTCGGCGCCTACGACGTCGTCATCGCCGGCGGCGTGGAGCACATGGGCAACCACCCGATGGGCAAGGACGCCGATCCGAATCCCCGCTTTATGACCGAGCGGCTGGTGGATCCGGCCGCCCTGAACATGGGCAATACCGCAGAAAACCTGCACGACCGGTTCCCGAACATCACCAAGGAACGCACTGACGCGTACGCCGCCGCCAGCCAGGAGAAGCTCGCCAAGGCCTACGCCAACAACGAGATCCAGCCTGACCTGGTACCGGTTGCCACCAAGAAGCCCGGCACCGGCTGGACCCTGAACACTGTGGACGAGCCGCCGCGCCCGGGCACCACAGTTGAGGACCTGGCCGAGCTGCGCACCCCGTTCCGCGCCCACGGCCGCGTCACGGCAGGTAACGCCGCCGGCCTGAACGACGGCGCCACCACCGCCCTGCTCGCCTCAGCCGAAGCTGCCGAGGAACTCGGCCTGGGCGTGAAGATGCGCCTGGTCGGCTTCGCGTTCGCCGGCGTCGAGCCCGAGGTCATGGGCTACGGACCGGTTCCCGCAACCGAAAAGGTGCTGAAGCAGACCGGCCTGTCCATCGAGGACATCGGCCTGTTCGAAATCAACGAGGCCTTCGCCATCCAGGTGCTCTCCTTCCTGGACCACTTCGGCATTGCAGATGATGATCCCCGGGTTAACCGCTACGGCGGAGCCATCGCCGTCGGGCACCCGCTGGCATCCTCGGGCGTGCGCCTGATGAACCAGCTGGCCCGCCAGTTCGAGGAAGATCCGAGCGTCCGCTACGGCATGACCACCATGTGCATCGGCCTGGGCATGGGTGCCACCGTGATCTGGGAAAACCCGAACCACCCCGACTACAACACCGATTCCACGGAGGCAACGAAGTAATGTCAGCTCCCGATTACCAGCGCCTCGCGGGCCTCTTCCCCACCGAGGTTGTCACCCACTCGTATGTCTCGGACGTCCAGCTGCCCGGCAACGCCGGCACCTTCGCGCTGATCACCCTGGACAACGACGTCGACCACTCCCGCCCCACCACGCTGGGCCCGAACACCCTGCTCGAACTCGGTGAAAAGCTGGACGAGCTCAAGGTGCGCGCCGAGGCCGGCGAGATTGTCGGCGTCGGCGTCACCGGCAAACCGTTCTACCTGGTGGCCGGTGCCGACCTGTCCGCGGTAAAGGGCATCTCCGACTTCGAAGCCGGCTACGCCATGGCCCGCCTGGGACACGACGTGTACGCCAAGCTGGGCAGCCTGGGTGTGCCCAGCTTCGCCTTCATCAACGGTGTGGCACTGGGCGGCGGGCTGGAAATTGCCCTGCAGTCCGATTACCGCACGGTGTCCACCGGCGCCGGTGCGATCTCCCTGCCCGAGGCCTTCATCGGCCTGGTTCCGGGCTGGGGCGGGGTTTACCTGCTGCCGCGCCTGATCGGGCCCGAGAACGCCGTCAAGGTGATGATCGAGAACCCGCTGAGCAACAACCGCACCCTGAACGGCAAGGCTGCCTATGACCTGGGCATCGCCGACGCCCTGTTCGAACCGGCCGACTTCCTGGAGCAGTCCCTCACCTGGGCCGCCCGCGTCATCACCGGCGAGGAGCAGGTACAGCGGCCCAATGCCGTCGAGCCGGCTGCCGTGGGCGAGGCATGGGACGCCGCCGTCGCCAAGGGCCGCGCCTTTGTGGAGGCCAAGACCTCCAACGCCGCACCGGCGCCGGCCAAGGTCCTGGACCTGCTGGAGAACGGCAAAACCTGGACGCGCGAGGAATCCCGCGAAGCCGAGTGCGACGCCCTGGCCGAACTGATGCAGACGCCGCAGTTCAGCTCCACCGTCTACGCGTTCCTGGACCTGGTCCAGAAGCGCGGCAAGCGTCCCGCCGGCGCTCCGGACAAAAAGCTTGCCCGCCCGGTCACCAAGGTGGGCGTGGTTGGCGCAGGCCTGATGGCCAGCCAGCTGGCCCTGCTTTTCGCACGCCAGCTGAAGGTGCCCGTGGTGATGACGGACATCGACCAGGAGCGCGTGGACAAGGGTGTGGGCTACGTGCACGCCGAGGTGGACAAGCTCCTTGCCAAGAAGCGCATCTCCCCCGACGCCGCCAACCGCACCAAGGCACTGGTCACCGGCTCGGTGTCCAAGGAGGCCTTCTCCGACGCCGACTTCGTCATTGAAGCCGTCTTCGAGGAGATGTCGGTCAAGAAGCAGGTCTTCGCCGAGGTGGAGGCCGTGGTCTCCCCCGAGTGCATCCTGGCAACCAACACCTCCTCGCTCTCGGTGACGGAAATGGCAGCAGACCTCAAGCACCCCGAGCGCGTGGTGGGCTTCCACTTCTTCAACCCGGTGGCAGTGATGCCGCTGCTGGAGATTGTCCGTGCTCCGAAGACCGACGACGCCGTCCTGGCCACTGCGTTTGTCCTCGCCAAGCAGCTGAAGAAGACCGCTGTGCTGGTCAAGGATGCCGCCGCCTTTGTGGTGAACCGTATTTTGGGCCGCATGTTCGGTGAGATCACCCGCGTCTTCGATGAGGGTACGGACGCCGCCACGGCAGACAACGCCCTGCGCCCCATGGGCCTGCCGATGTCGCCGTTCACCCTGCTGGCCCTGGTAGGCCTGCCGGTGGGTCAGCACGTGCAGGAATCCCTGCACAGCGCCTTCGGCGAACGGTTCTGGCTCTCGAAGAACTCGCAGAAGATCATCGACGCCGGCATCAAGTCCCTGTGGCAGAAGGATGAAGACGGCAACGCCTACATCCCGGAGGAAACCCTGGCGATGCTGGACTTCGGCACCACCCCCTCGACGTCCGAGGAAGTCCTGCGCCGCACGCAGGACGCCCTGGCCGAGGAGATCGGACTCATGCTCGAAGAGGGTGTCGTGGCAGGTCCCGAAGACATCGACCTGTGCATGATCCTCGGCGCCGGGTGGCCGATGCATCTGGGCGGCATCACGCCGTACCTGGACCGCGTCGGTGCGTCCGAGCGGGTCAACGGCAAGAAGTTCCATGAGGCGGCTGTGGCTGCTTAGCCTTTCGCCTTAGGTATCGCCCGCGCCTAGCGTCCGCGCCGGGCGGACCGGAACGGCGGCAACGAAAATCCCTGCTCGCAGAGCTCGCAGGAATTATTAAAGCCGCCTAACCCGGTCCGTCCGGCGCTCTCGTTTTAATCGTCCCGTGAGCGACCGGGCGGGTCTGTAACGCTCGCCGGGTCAGGTCCGTGGTGCCAGAGGGAAGGTTACTCCGGTGAGTTCCTCCGAGATGGTCCAGAGGCGTTGCTGGATCGCTTGGTCGTGGGAGGCAGGGCTGGACGTGACCGGCTTTGGGAAGCCGCGCGTCTGGGAGCGGTTGCCCGGACCGTAGTACTGGCCGCCGGTGACGTTCGGGTCGGTAGCCGCACGCAGGGTCGGGAGGGCGCCCATCGCCGGCGTCTGGGTGAGCACAGGAGCGAGCCAGGAGACCGGAATCCGGAGCGCTGCAGGTGTGTTCCTGATGAGTTCGGTGTTGGACACGCCGGGATGGGCGGCCACCGCAATGGTTGTGCCGTAGGAAGCCAGCCGTCGCTGCAGTTCATAGGTGAACATGAGGTTGGCGAGCTTGGCCTGGCCGTAGGCCGCCACACGGTTATACGAGCGTTCCCACTGGAGATCGTCGAAATGGATGGCTGCACGGATCCGGTGGCCCGTGCTGCTGACCGTCACCACGCGCGAGCCGGGCACCGGCAGCAGCCGGTCCAGCAGCAGCCCGGTCAGGGCGAAGTGCCCAAGGTGGTTGGTACCGAACTGCTGCTCGAAGCCGTCCGCCGTGGTCCGCTTGGGTGTGTACATCACCCCGGCATTGTTAATCAGCAGGTCTATGCGCGGGTGGGCAGCCCTGATGCTCTCGGCAGCGGACCGGATGGAATCCAGGGACGTCAGGTCCAGCGCCTGGACCGTCACGTCGCCGGCAATGCCCGCGGCCGCCTGTTTGCCTTTCTGCAGGTCGCGCACCGCCAGGACCACCGTGGCACCGTGCTCAGCAAGCACCTTGGCAGTTTCGAAGCCCAGCCCGGTGTTGGCGCCGGTCACTACCGCCACCCGCCCCCGCTGATCGGGGACGTTTTGTTCATCCCATGTGCCGTTCATTCCAGCTCCTCAAACACCGTAGGTCTGTTACGTGGTGACGACGCTAAAAGACCGGTGGTCTAAAGTCAATAGACCGCCGGTCTATAAGTTAGGCTGGGGCCGTGACTTTCCAACGGGCACGCAGCGAAGAACAGAAGGAAGCCCGCCGTCGGGCGATCCTGGACACCACGGCTGCCATGCTGGAGGAAATGCCGGTAGCCGAGGTGAGCCTCAACGAGCTAAGCCGGCGGGTGGGGCTGGCCAAGTCGAATGTCCTGCGCTATTTCGAGTCCCGCGAAGCGGTGCTGCTCGAACTGCTCGATGATTTCCTGGGGACGTGGCTTGCCGGGTTGGCAGAGGAACTGACAGCAGCGATTGAGCCGTCGGCGGCACCGGAGACCCGCGCGGATCAGCTGGCGGACATCCTCAGCCGTTCCCTGGGCGCACGTCCGGTGCTGTGCGACCTCTTCGGTGCGCAGGGCGGTGTCCTGGAACGCAACATCTCGGTGGAGGTGGCGAAGCGGCATAAGCGGTCATCCCTGGCCCGGTTGGAAACCATGACGGGCCTGATCCGTCGCCACCTGCCCGAGCTTGGTGACGCTGCGCAACAATTCTGCCTGACGAGCCTCATCACGGCCGGCGCCCTCTCGTCCTACGTACCTGCCCCGCCCACCCTGCTTGCCGCCTACGCCGAGGAGCCCGCCCTGGGTGTTTTGAACGTGGATTTGCAGGACGCGCTGCAGATGGCTTTCACCTCCGCGCTCGTTGGGGTATTGCCGCGCGCGTGAGCCTGCAAGGCGCGCGGTTTGCTCTGGTCAGGACACAGCCCCGGCGCTAATCTCGCTCCATGAGCCAGGAGCCGGCATGGTCGCAGAAGCGTGCCAAACGGATGGTTGCGCTGCTGCTTAGTGCCTGTGTTTCTTTCTGGCTGGTTATTCTCCTACCCTTTGACGAGCCCTGGAACTGGCTGATGGCCGGTCTGTCGCTGGCACTGGCAGGGGCCTTCGTCACCCTGCTGGCACGCCTTGCCCTACGGCAGCGTGACGATTATTGGCGCGGGCAAAGGAACACTGACCGTTAGCCATCAGAGTCCCAGGGGCAAGAGCATGTCTTTCCAGGCCTACCTAGACGCCACCGAAGTGAAAACCGGACTAACGCCCCGCCACCACCGGGGCTGCCCGAAGTGGCCGGAGTAGGCGCGCGGCAGGGGCAGGAGGGCCCGGAGTAGGCGTGCGCAAGGGGCCGGAGTAGGCGCGCGGCAGGGGCAGGAGGGCCCGGAGTAGGCGTCCGCAAGGGCCGGAGGGGCCGGGTTAGGCGGCTTTAATAATTTCTGCGAGCTCTGCGAGCAAGAATTTTCGTTGCCGCCGTTCCGGACCCTCCGGCCGCACAAGGTGACGAGAAGCGCCTAGAACAAAGCAACCTTCGGCGTCTTCGGGAAGATCCGGTCCAGTTCTTCCAAATCCTTCTCCGAGGGCACCCAATCCGCGGCCTGGGCGTTCTGCTGCACCTGCTCCACCTTGGTGGCACCGGCAATGACGGAGGCCACGGATGGCTGCGCTGCGAGCCAGGAGAAGGCCACCTGCACCTCGGTGAGGCCGCGCTCGGCGGCGAACCGGCCGAACTCCCGCAGCTGCTCAAAATCGGCGTTCTCGAGGAGATTGGTCCGGGAGTGCGTGAGCCGGCTCCCCTCGGGTGCCTGGCCGCTGCTGTACTTTCCGGTGAGGAGGCCGTTGGCCAGTGGGAAATAGGGCAGCACGCCCAAACCATACGCCTCAGCCGCCGGAGTAACTTCCAGCTCGGCCCGGCGGTCCAGCAGGTTGTAGTGGTTCTGCGAGGAAATGAACGGCGTGTAGCCGCCCATCCGGGCCACGAATTCCGCCTCGGCAATCTGCCAGCCGGCACGGTTGGAGTGTCCGATGTACCGCACCTTGCCACTGGTGACCAGATCATCCAGGGCAGCGAGGGTTTCCTCGATCGGCGTCAGCGGGTCCGGGGTGTGGAACTGGTAGAGATCGATCCAGTCCGTGTTCAGCCGGCGGAGCGATGCCTCCGCTGCTTTCACGATGTAGCGGCGCGATCCGCGGGCACCGAAGTCGGCACCGTTGGCTCCCTGCATGTCCATGCCGAACTTGGTAGCAAGGACCACGTCCTCGCGCCGGGAGCCCAGGGCCCTGCCAAGCATTTCCTCGCTGAGCCCCGGTGTCCGGCCATACGTATCGGCAACGTCAAAAAGCGTAATACCGGCGTCGATCGCGGCGCTGATGACGGCGTCGGTCCCCTCCTGCGATTCCGTGGGCGTTCCCGGACGGCCGAGGTTGTTGCAGCCCAGCCCTACCGTGGACACGGTCAGGCCGGAGTTTCCGAGTCTGTTGTAAGAAGTCATGGAAGCTACGCTATACCCGCCCGGGACGGAGCCCGCGTCCTATGCCGGGAAGATGTCCAGGCCGCTGTTGGGACCGGGCGCCTTGTCGGTTTCGAGGATGTACTGGATGGGGATGGCTCCCGTGGGCAGCAGGCCGGTGTAGACCTGCTCGCTGCGCCGGCGCTCCGCTTCGATGCCTTCCTCGCGGACAGCAGCGGAAAAGGCCTGCACTGCCAGCGGGTCCGTACCCTGCTGCTCACTCCAGATGATGTACATGCCGTACAGATCGGCTACGGGGGTTGCTTCATCCTCGTCCAGGTCACTTACCGTGCATTCGGCAAGAAAGCGGCGGATGTCCGGCGCAGATCCATCAGTCATGCCTCCAAGACTATCCGCTGAGAGCTGTGCCACCCAGTCTCCTTACGCTCAGTAACGGCCGGCCAGCAGGTAATCCTGAAAGGCCAGCGGAGCCGTACCGGTGAGGCGCTCGATGTCCGGGCTCGCCGGGCCGAGCGCGCCGGCGGCGATGGCCTGGTAACTGCTGGTCCAGGCCTCCGCCTGCCAGCGGGCGGCATGCCCCTGCATCCGGCTGGCCATCGCCTGCTCATAGGTTTCGTTCTCATACCCGACATGGCTGCCGGAGACGCGGGTCAGGACCTCCGCAACTTCGGCCATGCTGAGCTCCGTTGGTCCGGTGAGCGTGTAGGTGCGGTTCCGGTGCTCCCCCGGGGCAAGGAGGATTGTGGCGGCGGTGCGTGCAATGTCGGTCCTGGCTACCGGGGCGAACCGGCCGTCTCCGGCGGGTCCCCGGATGACGCCGTCCGGCTGGATGAAGGTGGGCAGGACATCCTGGTACAGGCAGTTCCGCAGGAACGTCCAGGACATGCCGCTGCCCTGGATGTGCTCCTCGGTGGCCGCATGGTCCCGGGCCAGGGAAAACACTGCGTCCGGCGCGGCACCCATAAAGGAGGTGTACACAATGTGGTCCACCCCGGCCTCCGCCGCGGCGTCGACGAAGGTCTGCTGGTCTTCAACCCGGTGCGGGCTTTCGGCTGCGGACACCATAAAGAGCGTATGGACGCCGCGCAGCGCGCTCACCGCCTGCGCGCGGTCCAGATAGGAAACGGCAAAGACCGGAGTGTCCGGCAGCTCGGGCAGCCGGGCGGTGTGCCTGGCCAGCAGCCGCTGGCGCACCCCTGACTCGGCCAGCAGGCGGGCAACGGCGCCGCCCAGGGCGCCAGTAGCGCCCGTGACGGCGAGGGCCGGAACGTTATCAGCCATGGCTTTCACACCCCTTTTTCCGTTGACCCGGCTAACGGGTCCCTGCACGGCTACTGGATTTTGGGCACCTGCCCTGTGGGCATTTCCTGCCCCGGGAGGGGCCGGGCAAACGGGACCTTCGTGCCCAGGACCTGGGCGACAATGTCATTGGCAACCTGCCGGGCCGTCAGTCCCACCCGCTCAAGCACCTCACCGCGGCTGCCATGGTCCAGGAACTCGACCGGCAGGCCGACTTCGTTCAGGGCGGTGTCCACCCCGGCGGCACGCATTTCCTGCCGGATCCGCGAACCGACCCCGCCTGCCCGCACGCCGTCCTCGATCACTGTGACGATCCGGTGCTCCCCGGCCAGGCGGATGATTGACCGCGGCACCGGCAAGACCCAGCGCGGATCCACCACTGTGGAGCTGATGCCCTGCGCGTCCAGCCGCTCGGCTACGTCCAGGGCCATACCGGCCATGGCCCCCACACTCACAATCAGGACGTCGTTCGAGCTGTCGCCGCTGTGCCGGCGGGCCAGGATGTCCACGCCGTCGGCGGTTCGCTCCACTGCGTCGATATCGCGGCCCACGGTGCCCTTGGAGAACCG
This sequence comes from Arthrobacter zhangbolii, assembly GCF_022869865.1. NCBI lineage: Bacteria > Bacillati > Actinomycetota > Actinomycetes > Micrococcales > Micrococcaceae > Arthrobacter > Arthrobacter zhangbolii. The sequence goes on along the minus strand of NZ_CP094984.1, from coordinate 1,543,612 downwards.
CACCACGCTGGGCGCATCCGAGATGGCCACGGCTTCGCGCAGTTCCTCCTTCAGGCGGGTGGCGTCCCGGGGTGCGGACAGATGCAGGCCGGGCACAATCTGCAGCATGGACATGTCCCACATGCCGTGATGGCTGGCGCCGTCCGGTCCGGTCACCCCGGCACGGTCCAGCACAATGGTGACGCCGGCCTTGTGCAGGGCAACGTCCATCAGCAGCTGGTCGAAGGCACGGTTCAGGAACGTGGCGTACAGGGCGACGACGGGGTGCAGTCCGCCGAAGGCCATGCCGGCCGCCGAGGTGAGGGCATGCTGTTCGGCGATGCCGACGTCGAACACGCGGTCCGGATGCTTTGCCGCGAAACGGTGCAGGCCCACGGGGATCAGCATGGCGCCGGTGATACCGACAATGTCCGGACGCTCGTCGGCTATCTGGGCAATCTCCGTCGCAAAGACGGAGGTCCAGGATTCCTTGCCGCCCGGTTCCACCGGTGCGCCGGTCTCGGGATCGATAATGCCGACGGCGTGGAACTGGTCAGCTTCGTGGGCGCGGGCAGGCGCGTAGCCGCGGCCCTTCTCCGTCATGGCGTGCACAATCACGGGACCGGCATAGTTCTTGGCCTTGAGCAGTGCGCGTTCGACGGCGTCGAGGTCGTGTCCGTCGATGGGGCCCACGTACTTCATGCCCAGATCCTCGAAGAGGCCCTGGGGGGACCACCAGTCCTTGATGCCCTTCTTGGCGGCATGCAGGCTGCGGTAGGTGAAACGGCCCACGGGGCCGCCCTGCTGCAGCCGGTCCCGCCACCAGCCCAGGGTGTTCTCGTAGGCGTGGTGCGTGCGCACGGCGTCAATGGTGGGGCGCAGCGAGGCCAGGTAGTCAGCCAGGCCGCCGATGGTCGGCGCGTAGGATCGGCCGTTGTCATTGACCACAATCACCACGCGGCGCCGCTGGTCCGCCGCAATGTTGTTCAGTGCCTCCCAGGCCATGCCGCCGGTCAGGGCGCCGTCGCCCACCATCACCACGGTGTAGCGATCGCTCTCGCCGTTCAGCTGCCGGGCCCGGGAAATACCGTCTGCCCAGGACAGGGACGAGGAGGCGTGCGAGCTTTCCACAATGTCATGCACGGATTCCGCGCGGGACGGATAGCCGGAAAGCCCGTGCTGCTGCCGCAGCGTTCCGAAGTCCTGGCGGCCGGTAAGGATTTTGTGCACGTAGGACTGATGGCCGGTGTCAAAGACGATGCTGTCCCGCGGCGAATCGAAGACCCGGTGGATGCCCATGGTCAGTTCCACCACGCCCAGGTTCGGGCCGAGGTGGCCGCCGGTCTGTGCCACGTTGGTGATCAGGAACGAACGGATCTCTTCAGCAAGCCGCTTCAGCTGTGTCAGCGAAAGCCTGCTGAGGTCCCGAGGGTCCCGGATTGTTTCCAGAAGTCCCAACAGGGTGCCTCCCTTGAGTCGTAGTCGGCGGCACTGCACACCGTCGCAATGGTTAACTCTAACGCCCAGTGTGCACTGCGCGGTTCCCCCACCAACGCATCAGGACCCCGCGTGCCCTGACCGCCCGTTGGACGGATCGGGGACGCGGGGTCCTGACAATGGTGCTGGTTGCTGCTACTTAGCGGAGATCTGCCGCAGCACGTACTGCAGGATGCCGCCGTTGCGGTAGTAGTCGGCTTCACCCGGGGTATCAATGCGCAGGACCGCATCGAAGGTGATGGCTTCGCCGTTTTCGGGGGTGGCCGTGACGCGAACAGTCTTGGGAGTGTTCCCGTTGTTCAGCTCGGTGACACCCTCAACCGCGAAGGTTTCCGTACCCGTCAGGCCCAGGGACTCGGCGTTGACGCCGGCCGGGTACTGCAGGGGAAGGACGCCCATGCCGATGAGATTGGAGCGGTGGATGCGCTCGTAGCTCTCGGCGATGACAGCCTTGACACCCAGCAGTGCGGTGCCCTTGGCGGCCCAGTCACGCGAGGAGCCGGAACCGTATTCCTTGCCGGCCAGGACGACCAGCGGGGTGCCGGCAGCCTGGTAGTTCATCGCGGCATCGTAAACGGCAGCCTGCGGAGCGTCGGCCTGGCTGAAGTCACGGGTGAAACCGCCTTCAACGCCGTCGAGCAGCTGGTTCTTGATGCGGATGTTGGCGAAGGTACCGCGGATCATGACTTCGTGGTTGCCGCGGCGGGAGCCGTAGGAGTTGAAGTCCTTGCGGGCCACACCGTGCTCCAGCAGGTACTTGCCTGCCGGGGTGTCGGACTTGAAGGAGCCGGCCGGGGAGATGTGATCGGTGGTGACCGAATCGCCCAGCTTCAGCAGGACGCGGGCGCCCTCGATGTCGGAGACGGGCTCCGGCTGTGCCTTCATGCCCTCGAAGTACGGGGGCTTCCGGACGTACGTGGACTCCGTATCCCACTCGAAGGTTGCACCTTCGGGAGTGGGCAGGGACTGCCAGCGCTCGTCACCTTCGAAGATGGTGTCGTAGCTGTTGGAGAACATTTCCTTATCGATGGAGGCATCGATGATCTGCTGGACCTCAACCGGGTTCGGCCAGATGTCCTTCAGGAAGATGTCGTTTCCGGCTTCGTCCTGGCCCAGCGGGTCATTCTCGAAGTCGAAGTCCATGGTGCCGGCCAGGGCGTAGGCGACTACCAGCGGCGGGGAGGCCAGGTAGTTCATCTTCACGTCCGGGTTGATGCGGCCTTCGAAGTTGCGGTTACCGGAGAGCACCGCGGTGACGGCCAGGTCGGCTTCATTGATCGCGTCGGAGATTTCCTCTTCGAGCGGACCGGAGTTGCCGATGCAGGTGGCGCAGCCGTAGCCGACCACGAAGAAGCCCAGCTTCTCGAGGTACGGGATCAGTCCGGACTTCTCGTAGTAGTCCGTGACAACCTTCGAGCCCGGGGCCACGGAGGTCTTGACCCACGGCTTGGAGACCAGGCCCTTGTCCACCGCGTTGCGGGCCAGCACGGCGGCGGCCATCATCACGGAGGGGTTGGACGTGTTGGTGCAGGAGGTGATCGAGGCGATCGTCACGGCACCGTGGTCCAGCTCGAAGCTGCGGCCATCCGCCATGGTGACCGGCACGGAGTTGCTGGCGCGCTTGGCCGGGGCATCGGCTTCGGCAACCAGGTCGTGCTGGTGATCCTCGACGTGCGTGGCGTTGGCGTTGAAGGACGGAGCATCCGAGGCCGGGAAGGTTTCTTCCAGGGTCTCGTCTACAGTGCCGTTTTCCGCCTCAACGGTCTCGTGGACGTAGTTCTTCAGGTCATTGCGGAACTGCGTCTTGGCGTTGGTCAGCTCCACGCGGTCCTGCGGACGCTTCGGTCCGGCGATGGAGGAGACAACGGTGGACAGGTCCAGTTCCAGGTACTCGGAGTACTTGATCTCCCTGGACGGATCGTGCCAGAGGCCCTGTTCCTTGGCGTAGGCCTCCACGAGGGCTACGTTCTCCTCGGAGCGGCCGGTCAGGCGCAGGTAATCCAGGGTCACGTCGTCGATCGGGAAGATCGCGGCCGTGGAACCGAACTCCGGGCTCATGTTGCCGATGGTGGCGCGGTTGGCCAGCGGCACAGCGCCGACACCCTCGCCGTAGAACTCCACGAACTTGCCGACAACACCGTGCTTGCGCAGCATTTCGGTGATGGTCAGGACGACGTCGGTGGCGGTGGCGCCGGCGGGGATCTCACCGGTGAGCTTGAAGCCGACAACGCGCGGGATGAGCATGGAGACGGGCTGCCCGAGCATGGCTGCCTCGGCCTCGATGCCGCCAACACCCCAACCCAGGACGCCCAGGCCGTTGACCATGGTGGTGTGGGAGTCGGTGCCGACGCAGGTGTCGGGGTAGGCGCGCAGGACGCCGTCAACTTCACGCGTCATCACGGTGCGGGCCAGGTATTCAATGTTGACCTGGTGCACAATGCCCATTCCCGGGGGAACAACCTTGAAGTCATCGAATGCCGTCTGGCCCCAGCGCAGGAACTGGTACCGCTCGCCGTTGCGCTGGTACTCGATTTCCATGTTGCGCTCCAGGGCGCCGGCGTTGCCGAAGGCATCGATCTGCACCGAGTGGTCAATGACCATTTCGGCCGGTGCCAGCGGGTTCACGCGCTTGGGGTCGCCACCTAGATCGGCAACGGCCTCGCGCATGGTCGCCAGGTCCACGATGCAGGGAACGCCGGTGAAGTCCTGCATGATCACCCGGGCGGGGGTGAACTGGATTTCGGTGCTGGGCTCTGCTTCTGCATCCCACTGCGCCAGGGCACGTACGTGGTCCGCAGTGATGTTTGCACCGTCTTCGGTGCGGAGCAGGTTCTCCAGCAGGACCTTGAGGCTGAACGGAAGGCTCTGGGCGCCTTCGACGGAATTCAGCCGGAAAATTTCATACTCGGAACCATTAACGTCCAGGACGCCTTTGGATCCGAAGCTGTCCACATTAGTCATAACAGGACTCCTCTCGCCACCTTGTTATCTTTGTCCAGCTCACTACTGCCCGCCAGTTAGGTATTCCTAACAGCGACTCAAAGGGACCTGCGAGGGAAACCGGTGGTTCATTTCCCTGCCGAACGGCCCCCTGCCCGGGTATCGGCTTCCCCCAACAACGGGAAACTTCCTTAATGGCGCAGGACTGGACAACTGCCTCCCATCCTAGCCTTTACAGGGACGCCCGCAGGAGATATAGGCCACGACGCGGCGTGACGTATTTTCCATTCCCCCTGCGGGCGCCTGTTTCAGGCCTTGCGGAGGACCGCGAAGGACTCCATGTGGTGGGTGTGCGGGTACAGGTCGAATACCCGCAGGGTTTCGGGTTCCCACCCGGCGCTGCGGAAGTAGCCCAGGTCCCGGGCGAACGACGCCGGGTCGCAGGATACGTAGCCAACTACCCGGGGGGCGGCTGCGTCAATCTGCCGGACCACGGTTTTTCCGGCTCCGGCGCGCGGCGGATCCAGCAGGACGACGTCGAGCTTTCCGGCGTCCCGGAGCACCTTGTCCACCCGGCCCTGGTGAATCTGGACCTGGGGCGCGGCGAAGAGGTTCTTGCGGGCATCCCGGCTGGTGCCCGGGGAGCCTTCCACGGACAGGACGCGCCCGGATTCCCCGGCAGCTCCCGCCAGCGGAGCGGTAAACAGTCCGGCTCCGGCGTACAGGTCCGCGACGGCGTCCCCTGGCTGCACATCGAGGCCGGCCAGGACCGCCTTCGTCAGGGTTTCCGGGGCTGACCGGTGAATCTGCCAGAACCCGGCACCGGTGACCCGGTAGTCCTGTCCCAGCACGGTCTCCTGTACCCAGGTCCGTCCCTTGAGCCGTGTCAGTTCATGGCTTTCCGGGTTCCACGCCGCCACGGACACGCCGTCGGGCAGGCTGCCGGCGATGCGGCCCAGGGTGCGCGGGTGGGTTCCCGCGGCCGGGATGAGCAGGACCAGCGGCTGGCCGCCAGCGGCAGGGGCGGCAACCTCCACACGTTCGACGCCGGAGAAGTCGGTCTCCCAGAGGTGCAGGCTGTTGATGGCCTCCGCGGCGAGGGGCATGTCCTGAACCGGAATCAGTTCATCGGAACGGTGGGCGTGCATGGCCAGGCGCCCGCCCGGTGCCACGGAAAAGCTGACCCTGGTCCGCCAGCCCAGTCCGTCGCTGCTTTCATCCAGCGCCGGCTCCACCTCCGGTGCCAGCTCGGTTCCACCGAGGCGGCGCAGCTGCTCGGCGAAGATCTCCGCCTTCAGCCGGCGCTGGACGGCCAGGTCAATGTGGCCAAACTCGGCCCCGCCCACCGGCAGCTTTCCCCGCGCCGCGGCCCGCAGGGCGTCCGCTTCCTTCCAAAAATGCTCGCGGCGTCCCTCGGCTGCTTCGAGGACCTCAACGACGTCGGCACGCCAGAATTTGGCGTCCTCGCCGGACTCCGTCAGCCGGACCCTGACCCGCTCCCCCGGCAGGGCATGCCGGACAAAAACAACGCGGCCCTCGTGGCGGGCAACAAAATGGCCGCCGTGGGCAGGTGCTTCTACGGTGAGTTCAATCGACATGGTGTGGCTGTACTTCCTTCAAGGGGCCTAAAAGTCCATCTCACCACGAGGGCCGGGCGCTGTGCTATTTGGGCCCCGGGCAGGACTAAGCTGGCGTTGATTGTTTTTCATCTGTGGAACAGTCACCAAGGACCGAACCGAAACCGAGGTAGGGCAGTTGGCCCATTACGTGATCATGGGGTGCGGGCGCGTGGGCGTCAGCCTGGCGCACACCCTGGACAATGCCGGCCATTCGGTCGCCATTATCGACCAGGACGAGCGGGCCTTCCGGCGCCTGCGGCACACCTTCACCGGCCGCAAGGTTACCGGCGTCGGGTTTGACCGTGACACGCTGAAGGCTGCCGGCATCGAGGAAGCCTATGCCTTCGCCGCCGTATCCAGTGGTGATAATTCCAACATCCTGGCCACCCGGGTTGCCCGCGAGACCTTTCATGTCGGGCACGTGGTTGCCCGTATCTATGATCCCGGACGCGCGGAGATTTACCAGCGGCTGGGTATCCCCACGGTGGCCGCGGTGCGCTGGAGCGCTGACCAGGTGCTGCGTCGGATCCTGCCCGAGCAGAGCATCAACGGTGATTTCAGGGAGTCTTCCGGCCGGCTGATCCTGGGCGAACTGGCGCTGCACGAGGCCTGGCTGGGCCGCTCACTCTCCGGTATCGAAGCCGCAGCAGGAGTCCGCATCGCCTACGTCACGCGTTTCGGGGAGGGAATACTCCCCCGCCCGGACAGCAGTTACCAGCAGGGCGACGTCCTGCACGCCATGATGTCCGTGGACCGGACGGCGGAAATCAGCAAAATCCTCTCCAAGGAACCGATCAGGGAGTCCCCGTGAAAGTTGTGATTGCCGGTGCCGGCAGCGTGGGCAGCTCCATTGCCAAGGAACTGCTCTCGCACGGGCACGATGTGCTGCTCATTGATGAGAAGCCCGAGTGCGTGGGCCGCAGCGGGCTGCGCGGTGCGCGCTGGCTCATTGGCGACGCCTGCGAACTTACCACCCTCAAGGACGCCCAGCTGGAAGATGCCGACGTCGTGGTCTCGGCCACGGGTGACGACAAGGTGAACCTGGTGGTCTCGCTGCTGGCCAAAAGCGAGTTCGGGGTGGCGCGGACGGTCGGCCGGGTCAACAACCCCAAGAACGACTGGATGTTTGATGACTCCTGGGGTGTGGACGTAGCCGTTAACACCCCGCGGCTGATGACGGCCCTGGTGGAGGAGGCAGTGGAGATCGGTGACCTGGTCCGGCTGCTGACGCTGCAGACCGGTGTCTCCTCGATGGTGGAATTCACCGTCCCCGCGGATTCGCACCTGACCGGACGGACCCTTGGCTCCATCGACTGGCCGCTGGATGCCACGGTGGTGGCCATCCTGCGCGACGACGTGCCCATCACCCCCAGCAACGACGACGTCGTCGAACCCGGCGACGAACTGTTCTTCATCACCACCATCGCGGCGGAGGATGATCTGCGTGCCGTACTGGCCCCCGGCGCCGATCAGCGTGCCGGTCAGGGAGCGGACGCGGACCCTGTTTCCGGCGGGGCATCGGATCCGGAGCCGTCCGAAACAATGGCCGCGGGACGGGAAACCACCCAGGCCAGCCACAATCCCAGCGCATAGAGCGGTACGCCCATGGCCAGTCGCATGGTGCCCAGGGCGGCAACGTTGTCCGCAAGGTACAGCGGCAGCTGGACTGCCAGCCGCAGCGCGAAGACCGCCACGATGATCCAGCTGGCCCAGATGTAGGCCTTCATCCGCACCGGCACGGCCCGCCAGTCGAGGTTCTCGCCCCGGATGAATCCGAAGAGCAGGCCGGCCACGGGCCACTTCACGGCGATGGAAACCAGGAAGGCCAGGATGTACGCCGCGTTGAGGTAGAACCCGGGCACGAAGTAGGTGGCGCCCTCACCGCTGCGAAGGGCAACAAACGCGCAGATCGCGACGCCGGCCACCCCGGTCAGGGACTGCATCAGCGGACGGCGCTGGATCAGGTTGGCAATGGAAAAGACCGCCGCGGCTGCCACTGCTGCACCCAGGGCAAGGTTCAGCGCGGCACCCACGGTGTAGAGGAGCGTAAACAGCAGGCCCGGGACAATTGCTTCAGCCAGTCCGCGGATTCCGCCCACGGATTTCAGGACGTCAATCTGGCCGTCTTCGCGGCGTTCCATGCCTGCCCGGGCGGCATACTGTCCCGCGAGCTGGTTCAAATCCGGCTGGCCTTCACCGGGGTCCTTCTGGGTGCTCATGCGTCGGCCTCCGGGCGTCCAATGATTTCGTATCTCGGGTTGAAGATTGTGGGATAGCCGTCCACCGTCGAGACCATACCCTCGAAGGCGAGGGAGGTCCCTGCCTCGACGCCGGGAACGCGGCGCTGGCCAACCCAGATGAGCCGCACCTTGGGGCGGGGCTTCAGCGGGGAGCTGCGGTACGCCGCCATGGAATCCTCCACCATCGCCGTGAAACGCGGCGGCTCGGTGGCCGGCGCAACCGTGATGGCTGATACGTAACCGCGGCAGTAGGCCCTGCCGCGTGGCGGCAGGGACTTGACGCTGACGAAGTGGGGGGAACCGTAGGCTGTTGGCACCGATTAGCCGATCGTCGTGATTTCCGGGCCACGCTTAGGTGCGGAAGGCCGGGCAGGGCCTGCAGCCGGCCGCGGCAGCGGGGATGCGTCGCGCGGCAGGCGCAGCTGCAGCAAATCCCTGGGCGGCAGCGGCTGCTCGCCGCGGACAACCACCACGTTACGGAAGACATCCTCCAGGGGGCGTGCAGCTTCGGGGTTCATGGCTGCCGGACCGCCGAAGACGCCGCGAAGGAACCAGCGGGGCCCGTCAACACCGACGAAACGGGCCACCCGGTAGCCCTTGGAGCCATCCTGTGCCTGGGCCGGGACCTTGGCCAGCAGCTCGGTGCCGAAGGTGCCGGTAAGTTCATCCACGGTTCCGCCCTGGGAACTGACCGACTTGCCGATCTGCTCACGGATGTCGTCCCAGAGAGTTTCCGAGCGGGGAGCAGCGAAGGCCTGGAGCTGCAGGCTGGAGCCTTCAAGATCCAGCGTCACGGCGACCACGCGCTGGGTCTTCTCCTCGACCTCCAGGCGCAGCTGCAGCCCCTGGGAAGCAGCGATCCGCAGGGCACCGAGATCAATGTAGCCTTCCTCCGAAGGCCGGTCGCTCAGGTCATAGGGGCCGGCGGCCTCCGGTGTGCCGGCCTGCGCCGCCGCGGAATCCTGCGCACCTGCGTCCTGCACGTCGCCTGCCGTCTCGGCGGCAACGCCGGCAGCTGCCGGTTCCTCTGCCTTGGTTTTCTTACGGCGCCCAAATGCCATAACCAGGTTCCTTCTCTCTCATCTGCGAAGTTCAAATTTCCCGGCACGGCAGCCGGGCACGGGCTCAGGCCGGTACGGCGCTGAAGCCCCCGGTGGAGCCAAACCCGCCGGCGCCGCGAACGGAGTCCGGCAGTTCGTCAACGACAACAAACCCTGCGGTTTCCACCCGCTGGATCACCAGTTGCGCAATCCGGTCACCCCGCCGCAGGCTGACTGCCTCAGTGGTGTCGGTATTGATCAGTGTGACGGAGATTTCCCCCCGGTAGCCTGCATCGACGGTCCCGGGTGCATTGACAATGCTGATGCCGTGTTTGGTGGCAAGTCCGGAGCGGGGGTGCACAAAGGCGGCATAGCCGTGCGGCAGCGCCAGGGCAACACCGGTGGGAATGAGCTTCCGCTCCCCCGGCTCCAGCGTGAAATCGATCCGCGAGCGAAGGTCCGCCCCGGCGTCGCCGGGATGGGCATACGAGGGCGCTTCCAGGCCTTCGTCAAGCATCTTGAGCTGCACCTTCAGGGTGGTCGCTTCCTCTGGCACCAGTTTCTCCGGTTTCAATAGACCTGCATCCGCTGTCCTGCGGCCGGAGCGGCCACACGGAAGTGAATGGACAAATATGAATGGTGCCCCGCTTTGGCGGGGCCGGTTGCTTCGCGGGCGTCCGCCCGGGTCAACCCACCACACTTTAGCGCGTTTTCCTGTACGGTTCCCCGGCTCCGCACTGACGGCACGGCGCGGGATGAAATGCCTCGGCAAAGGTGAAAAGCTGTTGGTATGTCATCCCCTTCTGCCAAGAGCCCCGCGAACACAGTGCTGTACTCCGAACGGCTCACGCCCTCCATCTGGATCTGGCTTATCGCCGCCGGCCTTGCCTCCGCCTGCATCCTCGTTTTTATGCCCATCAGTGTTTTTGCCGGCATCACCGGCGCGGTGATTGCCGCCATCATCCTTGCCGTCCTGCTGATCCTCTCCACCCCTGCCATCCGGGTCACGCCGGACTCCCTGCAGGTGGGACGCGCCCAGATTGAACGCCGTTTCATCGGCCGGGTGGAAGGCTTCCGCGGAGATGACGCCACGCTCCAGCGGGGACCGGCGCTGAACGCCACTGCCTACATGTGCATCCGGGGATGGATCTCGCCGGTGGTCCGGATTGAAATCACCGACCCGGCGGACCGCACGCCGTACTGGCTCACCTCCACCCGGCACCCCGAGAAGCTGGTTCAGGCACTGACCGAGGGCCGCTAGGGCATCAGCCTTCGCAGTCCACGCAGTAGTACATTCCGTCCTTCTCCAAGGCAATCTGGGAGCGGTGGCGGACCAGGAAGCAGGAGGCACAGGTGAATTCGTCTGCCTGCGCCGGCATGACCCGGACAAGCAGCTCTTCGCTGGAAAGGTCGGCGCCGGGCAGTTCGAAGCCCTCGGCGGCCTCTGCCTCGTCCTCGTCCACCACAGCCGACTGCGGATCCACCCGCCGGGTCTTGAATTCTTCTATCGACTCCTCGCCGGCGTCCTCTTCGGTCTTGCGGGGGGCGTCATAATCTGTCGCCATAATGTTTTCTTCTCACCGTCCGGTTGAGTGGTGTTCGCCGTTCCCTGAGTCCGCGCAGGACCGGCTGTCCGGACCCGTGTCAGCGACTCGGAGATATCAACGCCACGGATACCTGTTTTGTGCCCGTAAAGCAGAGATTTTTGCGTAACGGCGGACAAAAAGCCAACCGGTGTCTCCCGGGCGGGCCGGGGGCCGGCTTTCGGCCCCTTCCCAATCGCGCCACACCCGGCCAAACCTTAGGTTTTCGCCTCGGGTGATGGCATTGTTTCAAGAAGGAATTGCTATCGGGTGGAGGATTTTTTGATGCAGGATCTACGGCTGGTGGGTGTCCATGAAGGTGGCGAACATCTGCTGTTAAGCGGCAAGGGTGGCGAAACGTTCCGTCTGCGGATCGATGAAGCACTGCGTGTGGCAGCTTCACGCCCCACGCACCGGTCCGCACCACAGGCGGACGCCTCCACCGGGTCCGGCCCCAGCATGACGCCCCGGGACATCCAGGCCCGGATCCGCTCCGGCGCCAGCGCCGAGGAAGTGGCTGAGTTGTCCGGCCACGACCTGGCGCATATCCGCCGCTACGAAGGTCCGGTGCTCGCCGAACGCGAGTATGTGGCCCGGCAGGCCCAGGCCGTTGAAGTTGCGGCCCCGATGTCCGCCACGCACGACGGTTACCGGAGCGCCTTTGGCGAGAACCCGGTCAACCTCGGCGATATGGTCCTGCACCGCCTGCGTTCCTTCGGTGTGGACCCTGATTCCGTGCAGTGGGATGCCTGGCGGCGGCCGGACGGCACCTGGGAGGTTGTTGCCCGGTTCGACCTCAGCGAAAAGTCCCGCGTAGCCGTGGGTGAGGAGCCCCCCGCGCGCTGGATTTTCAGTCCGCTGCGCAAGAGCGTCACCAATACCAACAGGTGGGCCCAGGTCCTTAGCGAACTCGAGCCGCTGGACTCCCCCGTTCCCACCCGGCGCCTGGCCGCCGTCGCGGACCGTGTCTTCGACTTCGAAGCCGAGAGCGGACCGGAGGAGCCGTCCACGGACACCGACAGCATCCTCGAAGTCCTCCGTTCGCGCCGCGGGCAGCGTCTGGGCAGCGACGAAGAAGGGGATGACGCCCTTGCCACGCTGCTCGCCAAGGGCAGTGTTCCCGCTGCCCACCCGCGGGACGGGCGTGCCGATGCCGAAGAGGACGACGACGCAGGAAAGCGGCCGCGTACAGGCCGGCTTACCCTGGCTCCGTCCATCAGCGCACCGTCGGCGGAGGACCCGTCCACTGCTGATGCGGCCGACGGCGAGGGCACCATTGATCCCATCACGCTGCCGGGCGGGGTGACCCAGACCCGGGAAATCAGTGTCCTGGCCCGCCCGTTCCGCCGCCGTGCGGCCCGCACCGGGGACTCCCCTGACTCCGGGCCGGCGGACACGCAGGACGCTTCGGCATCCCAGGCAGACCCCGCAGCGGACAACACGCCAGCTGTTTCCGAGCCGGCCGAGGACGCGGCAGACACTGCGGCTGCAGCACGGAAGAATGCCGGACGGGACTTCCCCTGGGACCGGCTGCCCAACGGCGGCCGGGGCCAGCGCGTGGACGAGTCGGACAGCTCCAAGGACGCCAAGCCGGAGGACGGCTCCGAACGCAGGGTGATTAAGCCCAAGCGTTCCTCGGTACCGTCCTGGGACGAGATAGTCTTCGGCACCAAGGGCGATTAGCCCTCCGGCGCCTCCGGCCACCACCGGAAACACGAACGCAGAAGGGCTGCCCGCCGCGGGCAGCCCTTCTGCGTTGCTGGTTGGGGCCGGTAGTGAGTTGGGACGGGTTGCTGGTTGACCAGGTAGTCCCGCCGGACAGTCGGTGGGGTTTAGTGGCGCCGGCGCCGTCCCGCAGCCGGTTCCACGGAGCAGATATCCGCCGAGGCGGGTTCGCCCTCGTCTGTCAGCAAGGCCGCCTGATGCGCGGTGACCCGCCGCATGTAATGCCGGCGGCACAGGGTTTCGTAGCCAACCGCCGGGGCGGTACCGGTGGAAGCGGCCTCCAGCAGGTCATCGGCGTCAAAGAGCGGCTGATCGTCAAACAGGGGCGCGGCATCCGCCTGCCCGTCCCGGCGCGCGTCCGGAGCTGCGGCGGAGGCACGGGCCTCAACGTCACCCACTACCACCTGGTCCCCCTCCGTAACCATCACGCCGTCGACCGTTCGCGCATTATGGGTGGCGCGGCGGCCGCACCAGCACAGGGCCCGAACCTGGAGGACCTCCATGCGGTCGGCCAGCTCCACCAGGCGCTGGGACCCGGGAAACAAACGGGTGCGGAAGTCCGAGGTGATGCCGAAGGCGAACACGTCAATGCCCATTTCATCAACCACACAGGCCAGCTGTTCCACCTGGTCGGCACTGTAGAACTGCGCTTCGTCGCAGATCAGGTAGTCCACGTTGTGTCCCGCCGCGCGGCAGTTGAGCACCTCGGCCCAGAAATCCGTGTCGTCACGGACTTCGACGGCGGGAGTCTGCAGTCCGAGCCGGCTGGAGATCATGGATTCACCGGCGCGGTCATTGCGGCTGAACAGGATTCCCCCGCGTCCGCGGGCGCTGTGGTTGTAGTCCATCTGGAGCGCGAGGGTTGATTTCCCGCAATCCATGGTGCCCGAAAAAAAGACCAGTTCTGCCATGACTACTTTCCGCCGCTGGCCGCACGGGGCCGGGCGTGTGAGCGGGTGGGGGTTTCCGGGCGGGCCAGGACCAGGAGCGGCACTTCGCACTCAGCCCGTGTCAGTGAGCCGTGCTGGCCGACCACATCGAAGGCAGAGGCGGGCACACGCCGCAGGTCGTAGAGGGCGATGGGTTCGCGGGCGGCTACCAGGAGGTCACCGATGCGCGGCAGTACGGCCGGATCCACGTCCGGCCCGAAATACCCGGCCTGCACCGCCTCGTTCCGGGTGAAGATCCAGGCCCGGTTGCCATAGGCTTTCTGCCAGGCGGACCGCAGCCGCTCCAGTGCGGCGCTGCCGGCGTCGGGCTCCAGGTACAGGTGCACCATGCGCGGCTCGCCCGCAGTGTGCCGGACGCCGTCGATAAGTTCAGGCTGCGTACTGAAATCGAAACGTGCGCCGGCGGGAACATCCACCATTCCGTGGTCCGCCGTCAGCAGCACCAGGGTACCGGCGGGCACCCTGGCCACGAGGCGTTTGAGTGCGCTGTCCAGCTCTTCAAGTTCGTTGCCCCACTCGGCGGAGGCGGACCCGTAGCGGTGCCCGGCCTTATCCAGCTCGTTCCAGTACAGGTACATCAGCATCCGGTCCGCTCCGGCGAGGGCATCCACCGCAGCGGAAACCCTCGCATGGACACCGGAGGCCGGGATGAACGTGCCGCCCCGCAGCGCCGCGCGGGTCAGGGCGGAATCGGCAAAGCGCGGCAGGCTGACGGTGGCAACGGAAACATGCCCGGCTGCCTCTTCCAGGACGGTGGGATACGGCTGCCAGCGCAGCGGATCCACGCCGGCGTCCCAGGAGCCGAGCATGTTCACCACCTTGTCCTGCTCCGGATCCAGCACGTCGTAGCCTACGAGTCCGTGCCGTCCGGGCGGCAGTCCGGTGCCCAGGGAGGCCAGCGAGGCCGCCGTCGTGGTGGGGAAAGAGGCATCCAGGCTGCGGGCACCGGGCAGGAAGCTCCGCAGGAAGGGGGCGTGTCCGCCGCGCTTCTTCAGCAGGGACAGGCCGAGGCCGTCCACCATGACAACACAAACGCGTTTGGCGGCCGGCAGGTTCAGCCGGTTGGTGTATCCGGGCACACCCAGGACGGCAGCTGCGCTGGCGAGGACATCGCTTACGGAGCGGCTGCCGTAAGCCGGTGCCGCGGGCAGGGGCGAGGGAACGGCGGAGTCGGATCCCACGGAGCTACCGCTGCGGGTGGGCGCGGTTGAAGCGTCCGCCAATGCCGGGAACACGCCGTGTGTCGGTGTCCAGGGGACGGGGCGCGGTGGTGGTGTCCGTGTTGACCTTGCGCAGCGCGCGCGCGAAGGCCTTGGCGTTCTGCACTGCCTGCGCGCCGTCGGCTTCGGAGCTCACGCGCAGCACAATGTCCTCCTGGGCAATGGTGCCCGTGTAACCGTGGTCCGCCTCGCACTGCGGGTCGGCACAGCCTGCCGGACCCATGTCCAGCCGCTGCCCGCCGGACCAGGCGATGGCCAGGGTCATTTCGCGGACCGGATCGGAAGGCTTGTAGTTCTGCGGCTGGGCATACATGTAACCCAGCACCACGGACCGGATCTGGGTGACCGGAACCGATTCGGTGGATACCTGGGCCATCATCTGCTCGCCGGCCTCATCCAGCTGCTGATCATCCACGTGGGTGATAACCAGCATGTCCTCGGTGAGGACCAGCACGGTGATGTGCCGGTGCACCTCGGTGCGCTCAAAGTGCGTTTCGAGGTGGATGAGGTGGGACAGCGGTTCCCGGCCGTCGAGGGCGTCGTGGACGACGTCGGCCAGGAGCGTCGGGTAGAAGCCCGCACGTTCCATGGAGGCATCAAGGCTGCGGCGTTCAGCGGAAAGTAACGGCGACATGTCTCCAGTTTCCCCCAGATCGGCCTCCAGTGCCTAAATGGCGCGCGGGCGGCGGGAAGATCAGTCCCGCATCGCCCGCCGTGCACTGTCGGCACGCCGCTGCGGGTGGCCCAGACGGATGTCGGCGCTGAGCACGGTGACCCCTTCGGCCGATACCAGCACCGGGTTGATTTCGATCAGCCCGATCTGGGCGTGCTCGTCCTTCAGCGCCGCTATCCGGGCAATCAGGTCCTCGAGCGCGGCAGTGTCGGCCACCGGCAGGCCCTGATAGCCAAAAAGTTTCACCGAGGCCCGCGGTGTCCGCACGAGATCGGAAATATCGCGGTCCGTCAGCGGCGGTACGGCGTGGGCCCAGTCATCCAGGAGGGAGGTGGCGTCTCCAGCCAGCCCGAAGGAGAGTACCGGTCCCAGCAGGGGATCCTCAATGGCACGGATCAGGCAGCCCTGGCCGCTGGCTGCCATGGACTGCACTTCCATTTCGAAAGTGCCGTACCGCGCCAGGGCCTCCCGCATCTGCACGATGTTGGTCCGCAGTGCTTCCGGAGTGAAGATGTTCAGCCGCACTCCCCCCAGGTCCAGGCGGTGCCGCAGGTGTCCTTCGCGGGTCTTGACCACCACCGGCCAGCCGAGTTCTTCCGCCGCCTGCACGGCCTCATCCTCGGTAGTGAAACTTTTGGCAGGCAGTACGGAAATGCCGTAGAACTCCAGCAGCCGGGCTGTCTGGGCCTGATCCAGGCGGGTCAGCCGGTCCCCTTCCACCTGATCCATCAGCGAGTCGATATACGCGGCTGCTCCTTCGGTGTCCACGCCCTCCGGTTCCACGAAAGTACCGTGGTCCCGGGCTGCCCATTCGGTGTAGCGGACCACCGAGGCCAGGGCACTGACCGCAGCCCCGGGGCTGCTGAAGCAGGGAAGGCCCTCCCCCGGCCCGGCGGTATCGGCGGCCAGAAGTCCTTCCACATGTGCGCGGGGATCCACGATCCCCGTGAACGCGGCAACAAGCGGCTTGCCGGTTGCCTGTACGCATTCGGCCAGCGCCGCGGCGATCGCCTCGGTGCCCAGCCCGGGGGCAGGCAGGACAGCGACGACGCCGGCGTCGACGTCATCGGCGGAGAGCACCTCGGTGACGGTCCGGCGCAGCTGCGGCAGCGCAACGCTCATGCCGGTGTCCAGCGCCAGTTCCGTTTCCAGCCGGGCAATGTCCAGGTCCATGCCGGTGCAGGCGTCGGCCAGCACCCGGCCCAGCGCGACGGAGTTGCTGAAAACTGCTATCCGGCGTCCGCGCGGAAGCGGCTGGCTGACCGCTATCTGGGCCACATCGATCAGCTGCTCGTTGGTACTGACCCGGATAACGCCGGACTGGCGCAGCATCGCATCCAGTGCCCCCGGAGGTGCCTGCGTGGTCCGCACGGCGTGGCCCGGCGGCAGCTGCTGCCCGGTGACATCCGATTTGGCCACAATGACGGGTTTGGTGCGCGCCAGCCGCCGGGCCAGGCGTGAGAACTTACGCGGGTTGCCCACCGACTCCAGGTACATCGCCACCACGCGGGTATCGGCGTCGTCCTCCCAGTACTGCATGGCGTCGTTGCCGGATACGTCGGCACGGTTGCCGGCGGAGATGGTGGAGGAGAGCCCCAGCGCACGGCGCTGCGCGGTGGCGTAGAGGAGGACGCCGATGGCCGCCGACTGGCTGAAAAGCCCCAGGCCGCCGCGCCGGGGCAGGGCCGGCGCCATGGAGGCATTCAGCGAAACCTCCGGCCGGGTGTTGATCAGTCCCAGGGAGGCCGGACCCACCACGCGCATGCCGTGGGCGCGCGCCCGGCGCACCAGGGCGCGCTGCCGGGCCAGGCCCTCGGGCCCCTTCGGGCCGAAACCGGCGGTGACCACCAGCAACGCCTTGACGCCTGCCGCTGCGCATTCATCGGCCACTTCCAGGACCTGCTCGTACGGCACTGCGATGACGGCGAGCTGCACGGTTTCGGGGACTTCGGCAATCCGGCTGTAGGAAATCATCCCGGCGAGCTCGAACGCCTCGGGATTGATGGCATAGACGGATCCCTTGAAGCCGCCCTCAATAATGTGTTCCAGCAGCTGCTGGCCCACCGAGCCCCATTCCCGGCTGGCCCCGATGACCGCAATGGAGGACGGTGAGAGCAGGTCAGCAACGCTGCGGGCCTCGGCCCGGTGTTCGCGTGCCTCCATCACTGCCAGCGATTTCTCGGTGGGGTCAATGTTGAAGTCCAGGGCAATCACGCCATCGTCAAAGTGCCTGCTGACTTCATACCCGGCGTCGGCGAACACACCGATCATCTTTCGGTTCTCCGGCAGGACCTCGGCCGAGAACCGCCGGATGCCGTTTTCCCGGGCCGCGGCGGCGAGGTGTTCGAGCAGGATGGAGCCGAGCCCGCGGCCCTGGTGCTCGTCCGCTATGTTAAACGCCACCTCGGCCTCGGTGGGATCATCCAGGCGGTCATAGCGGCCAATGCCGATGATCTCGTCGCCGATGGTGATCACAAACGCCACCCGGTTGCGGTAGTCCACATTGGTGAAGCGCTCCAGCTCCTTGCTGCTGAGCTTAGCCTTGTAAGTGAAGAACCGGAGGTAGATGGAGCTTTGCGACTGCCGCATGTGGAACGCCTGGAGGGCATCTGCATCAGCCGGGGACACCGGCCGCAGATGGCCGGTTCCTCCGTCACGCAACACGACGTCCGCTTCCCAATATTCGGGGTAATGTCCCTGCTCCACCATAGACTCAGAGTAGTGGGCATTCTCCCCCACCGCATTTATCCCGCACCGCATGGTTTTGCGGCCGCATGGAAAACATCCACCCCCTACCACTGCAAGGATTCGACAACAGCATGGCCCGGCGCCAACCCGTCTCCAAGTCCGTACCCGGCGAAAAGATCGCCGAGAACATCATTGATATTGATGTCACCACCGAGATGGAAGGTTCCTTCCTCGAGTACGCCTATTCGGTGATCTATTCGCGTGCGCTGCCCGATGCACGTGACGGCCTCAAGCCCGTCCAGCGGCGCATCCTGTACATGATGTCGGACATGGGCCTGCGCCCGGACCGTGGCCATGTGAAGTCCGCGCGCGTGGTGGGCGAGGTCATGGGCAAGCTCCACCCGCACGGCGACACCGCCATTTATGACGCCATGGTGCGCATGGCGCAGGACTGGGCGCTGCGGCTCCCCCTCATCGACGGGCACGGCAACTTCGGCTCGCTCGACGACGGCCCGGCCGCCGCGCGGTACACCGAGGCCCGGCTGGCGGCTCCGGCCCTGACGCTGACGGATCACCTGGACGAAGACGTAGTGGACTTCGTGCCCAACTATGACAACCAGCTCCAGCAGCCCGAAGTCCTTCCGGCGGCGTTCCCGAACCTGCTCGTCAACGGCGCCACGGGTATTGCCGTGGGCATGGCCACGAACATGGCCCCGCACAACCTGGGCGAGGTCATTGCCGCCACCCAGCACCTCATTGCCAACCCGGACGCCGGGCTCGATGAGGTCATGCGCTTTATCCCCGGGCCCGATCTTCCTTCCGGCGGACGGATTGTCGGCCTGGACGGCATCCGGGATGCCTACGCCACCGGCCGCGGGTCGTTCAAGACACGGGCCAAGGTGGAAGTTGAACAGCTGACCGCCCGGCGCACCGGCCTGGTGGTCACCGAGCTGCCCTACATGGTGGGCCCGGAGAAGGTGATCGAAAAGATCAAGGATGCGGTCACGTCCAAGAAGCTGCAGGGCATCTCCGACATTGTGGACCTCACGGACCGTGCCCACGGACTCCGCCTGGTGATCGAGCTGAAGAACGGGTTCAACCCCAACGCCGTGCTGGCCCAGCTGTACAAGTTCACACCCATGGAGGATTCCTTCGGCATCAACAATGTGACCCTGGTGGACGGCCAGCCCCGGACCCTGG
This sequence comes from Arthrobacter zhangbolii, assembly GCF_022869865.1. NCBI lineage: Bacteria > Bacillati > Actinomycetota > Actinomycetes > Micrococcales > Micrococcaceae > Arthrobacter > Arthrobacter zhangbolii. The sequence goes on along the minus strand of NZ_CP094984.1, from coordinate 1,524,258 downwards.
GCCTGGTGGAACTGCTGCAGGTCTACATTGCCCACCGGATCGGCGTGGTCCGGCGGCGCACCGCCTACCGGCTGGGCCGCAAGAAGGACCGCCTGCACCTGGTCGAGGGCCTGCTCATCGCGATCGTGGATATTGACGAGGTTATCCAGATCATCAGGTCCTCGGATGAAACCGCGCAGGCACGCGAACGGCTGATGGCCATCTATGACCTGACCGAGGTCCAGGCCAACCACATCCTGGAACTCCGCCTGCGCCAGCTGACCAAATACTCCCGGATCGAGCTGGAGATGGAGCAGGAGGAACTGCGCAGGGCCATCGAGGAACTCGAGGCCATCCTGAACTCCGAAGAGCGCCTGCGCGCCCTGGTTTCCGATGAGCTGGGCGAGGTTGCCGCCAAGTACGCCACCCCGCGGCGTACCGTGCTGCTGGAATCCGAAGCCGCGTCCCCGCTGAAGGGCGCTGCGGTTGCCGCTGCTGCCGGCACCACGGGCAAGGGCGCCAAGGCGGTGCTGCCGCTGGAGATTCCGGATGACCCGTGCTGGGCCATCCTGACCACCTCCGGCCAGGTGGCCCGCACCTCGGACCAGGAACCGCTGGTGGAGGGCGGCCAGCGTGTGCGCCACGATGTCTTCCGCTCCGTGGTGAAGACCACCGCCCGCGGCGAGATCGGTGCGCTGACCTCCTCGGGCCGAATGGTCCGGATCCAGGTACTGGACCTGCCCGCGCTGCCGTCCACGGCCGGCCTGCCCAACCTGGCCGGCGGCGTGCCGGTGAAGGAATTCATGACCCTGGGCAAGGGCGAAAGCCTGATCGGCCTGGTACCGCTGAACGAGGTGGTGGCACTGGGAACCCGTAACGGCGTGGTGAAGCGGGTTAATCCCGATTATCCGCTCAACCGTGATGACTGGGAGGCCATTACGCTCAAGCCCAAGGACGAAGTGGTGGGAGCGGCGGTTGCCGCCAACGAAAATGACGAGCTGGTCTTCGTGACCCGTTCGGCCCAGCTGCTGCATTTCCCGGCTTCGGCGGTCCGCCCGCAGGGCCGGACGGCCGGCGGCGTGGCCGGCATCAAGCTTGCCGCCGATGATGCCGTGGTGTTCTTCGGCGTGGTGGCCGGCGAGGATCCCGACGCCGTCGTCGTTACCGTTTCCACCGCAGCTGAAACCCTGCCGGGAACACCCGGCGGATCGGTGAAGGTTACCCCGTTTGCGGAGTACCCCGCCAAGGGCAGGGCTACCGCCGGGGTCCGGGCGCACCGCTTCCTGAAGGGCGAAGACAGCCTCGCCGTGGCGTGGGCCGGGCACGGACCGGCCAAGGCGGCCGCCGCCAACGGCGTGGCCCGTGCGCTTCCCACCGAACATGGGCGCCGGGACGGTTCCGGTGTTCCGCTGGCCAATGCCGTGGACGCGGTGGGCCCCAGCCAGGGCGGGGCTGAAGGCTAAGCCCGGAAAGCGAAACGGCAGGCAGGCTCAGTGAGCCTGCCTGCCGTTCTTTGTGCCCGGCTGTACTGCGTGCCCGGCTGTACTGCGTCCGTCTTATTTGCCGAAGCTGCGCAGCCGAAGCGAGTTGGCAACCACCAGTACCGAACTTGCCGCCATGGCCGCGCCGGCAATCATGGGGTTCAGCAGCCCGAAGGCAGCTACCGGGATGCCCACCGCGTTGTAGAAGAAGGCCCAGAACAGGTTGGTCCTGATGGTCCGCAGCGTGCGGCGGGAGAGCTCAATGGCCGTCGCCACCTGGCCCAGGTCGCTGCCCATCACGGTCAGGTCCGCCGCTTCCATGGCTACGTCGGTACCCGAGCCCATGGCGATCCCGAGGTCGGCCTGGGCCAGGGCCGCGGCGTCGTTGACGCCGTCTCCGGCCATGGCCACGGTCCGGCCCTGTTCCTGGAAGCGCCGCACAGCGTCCACTTTGCCCTGCGGCCGGACGTCGGCCAGGACATCTTCGGCGGGAATGCCCACCTGTTCCGCCACATGGGCGGCCACTACGGCATTGTCGCCGGTGAGCAGCACCGGACGCAGGCCCAGGCTGCGGAACCGGGCAATGGCGGCAGCCGAGCCGTCCTTGACGGTGTCCTGCAGGCTGATGATCCCGGCTGCCCTGCCGTCCACTGCGACCAGTACCGCGGTGGACCCGGCCTCCTGTTCCCCGCGCAGCGCCGCATAGGCGGCATCGTCGAGGTCAATGCCGTTTTCATCCAGCCAGGCGGGCCGGCCCGCCACAATCCGGCGGCCGTCCACGCTGCCCCGCACTCCCCCTCCGGGTGCTGAGTCGAAGTCGGTGACCGGCGTCGTCCCCGGACCGGAGGATGCCGCTGCGGCGATGGCTCGGGCAATCGGGTGTTCGCCGGCGGCTTCCACGGAGCCCGCCAGGCGCAGGAGTCCGGCGTCGGTCAGCCCCTCCGGGGCGGTGTCCAAAAGGCTCAGCCGGGCCACGGACAGGGCACCGGTGGTGACGGTGCCGGTTTTATCCAGGACGATGGTGTCCACGGTGCGTGTATCTTCCAGGACCTGCGGGCCCTTAATCAGGATGCCCAGCTGGGCACCCCGCCCGGTTCCGGTCAGCAGCCCCACGGGTGTGGCCAGGCCCAGGGCGCACGGGCAGGCAATCACCAGAACGGCCACGGCAGCTGTAAAGGCTGCCTGCAGATCACCGGTGAACACCAGCCACAGCACAAAGGTCAGGACGGCAATGCCCAGGACCACCGGCACAAACACCGCACTGATCCGGTCCGCGAGGCGGGCAATCGGTGCCTTGCCGGACTGGGCTTCGCTGACAAGCCGGCCCATCTGCGCCAGCGTCGTCTCGCTGCCCACGCGGGTGGCCCGGACCAGGAGCCGGCCCGAGGTGTTGATGGTGGCCCCGGTCACCTGGCTGTCCGCGTCCACTTCCACGGGCACCGATTCCCCGGTGATCAGAGAGGCGTCGACGGCCGAACGGCCTTCCACCACCACGCCGTCCGTGGGAATCTTCTCCCCCGGGCGGACCACAATCACGTCACCGACGGCGAGCTGGTCCGCCGGTACGCGGATTTCCTCGCCGTTGCGCAGCACGGCCGCGTCCCTGGCACCCAGGTTCAACAGGGCTTTCAGCGCATCCGAGGCCTTGGTCTTGGCGTTGGCCTCCAGGTAGCGTCCCAGCAGGAGGAAGGTGACCACAACGGCGGCCACCTCAAAGTACAGGTGCGGTTCGGAGCCCATGCCGGGATCCGCGGTCAGGCCGGGATTCGCGATCAGCTCCCCTACCGAAAACAGGAATGACGCTGCCACGCCAATGGAGACGAGTGTGTCCATTGTGGAGGCAAGGTGCCGGGCGTTGATCGCTGCGGCCCGGTGGAAGGGCCAGGCGGACCAGGTCACCACGGGCAGGGCCAGCAAAGCAGTCACCCAGCCCCAGTGCGGGAACCCGAGCGCGGGCACCATGGAAATCAGCAGTACGGGAACGCTGAGTACGGCGGCCAGAATGAGCCGGGGGCGCAGCGAGGCGGCCGTTCCGCCGTGGGCCATGTGGTCCGCGTGGTCTCCGCTGTTGTCAGCGGTATTGCCCGCGGCATCGTGAACATCCGGGGCTGCTTCGCTGCCGCCTTGCCCGGCTGTGGTGTGCGCGTGCTGATGGGCGGCCGACGCACCGCCGGGCCGCACCGGGAGCGCCTTGAGCCGGGCGGTATACCCGGCTGCGTTGACCGCGTCGAGGATCTGCTGGTCGGTTACCGTTTCCGGGACCGTCACCCGCGCGCTCTCCAGCGGCAGGTTGACCGACGCTTCAACACCCTCGATCTTCCCCAGCTTGCGTTCCACCCGTGCCACGCAGGACGCGCACGTCATGCCCTGGATATCCAGTTCCACTGCCCTGGTGTTGGAGTTCAGCAAATGCTGAGTGTCCATGATCCGTCCCTTCCTGGAAAATAAGCGCTCCTGCAACGGCAGGTGCGCAGGCCGCCCGCGTCCTTATCCGGCGACGGGCGCTCAGACTCCCGCGTCAACCACGGTGTAGCCCGCTTCGGCAACTGCTTCGCCGAACTCGGCCGGTGCAATGGCACGCTCCGAGGTGACGGTGGCTGTGGAGACGCCGCCGGCATTCAGGTCAACTTGCACGTCATCGACGCCGCTGATGGCTTTCAGTTCCTCGGTGACGGACGCCACGCAGTGGCCGCAGGTCATGCCGGAAATGTTCAGTGTGGTGGTTTCCATGTTTTGCTTCTTTCCGTGGATTCGATCGCTGATGGACTCTTGGGCGTCAGCGCAGAAGCCGGCCGATGGCGTCGGCTGCTTCCTGGACCTTTGCCTGGACGATTTCCGGGTTGCCGGTCCGCTCGGATTCCCGTGCGGCGCCGACAACGCAGTGTGACATGTGGTCCTGGACCAGCCCGAGGCTGACCGCGTGCAGGGCCTTATTGATGGCAGCCACCTGGGTGAGGATGTCGATGCAGTACTTATCCTCCTCAACCATGCGGGCGATGCCGCGGACCTGGCCTTCGATCCGGCGCAGCCGGCGCAGGTAGGCATCTTTGTCCGAGGTGTAGCCGTGGGCGCTGCCCACGGATCCTGCTTCCACGGATCCTGCGGCGGCGGGCCCGGTCACGGCAGCTTCGGCGAGGATGCTTGAGGTGTCGCCCATAATGATCTCCTTTTCGCAGGCCTGTTCCCCAACGTATACCCCCAAGGGGTATCAATTCAAGTACCCCCAGGGGGTATCCCCGAACCACTTGTCGGGGCGGTCCCGTAAGGTGGTGGGCGTGGCACACGGCGAACTTTCAACAGCAACCCAGGACTACCTGAAGGTCATCTGGACCGCGCAGGAATGGACGGATGAGCCGCTGACGGTGTCCGCGCTGTCCCTGCACATGGGGTTTTCGCCGTCGTCGGTCTCCGAGGCGGTCAAGAAACTGACCAAAAAGGGGCTGCTGACGCATGCCCGCTACGGCTCCATTGCCCTCACGGACGCCGGCGAAAAGGCGGCCGTCGCCATGGTGCGCCGGCACCGCCTCATCGAAACGTTTCTGGTGGATTATCTCGGCTACGGCTGGGATGAGGTGCACGACGAAGCCGAGCACCTTGAGCATGCGGTCTCGGACAAGATGGTGGATGCCCTGGCCGACCGCCTGGGCAACCCTGTTCGGGATCCGCACGGGGATCCCATCCCTGCCCGGGACGGCAGGTTCCCGGTCCTTGATGCACTGCGGCTGAGCCGCTGCGAGCCGGGAACCCACGGCACCGTGGCCCGCGTATCGGATAACGAACCGGAACTGCTCCGGTACATCGCCGGACTCGGACTGCATCTGGACACCGAACTCTCGGTGCTGAGCCGCCAGCCCTATGCGGGAACGCTCACTGTGGAAGCCGCTGGCCGGACACTGGATCTGGGCCTGCCCGCGGCGGAGGCCATTTGGATTCTGGCACCGGATGAGGCCGCCGGAAGCGCACCCGAAGCCTGACCCCCGCTAGAGGACGGTTTTGTCGAACACCACTTCGCGGTGCGTCGGCTGATATCCCAGGCTTTCGTATAGCCCCAGCGCCCCGGAGGGATTCTCGGTATCCACACCCAACCCGGCGTGCTCCATTCCGTCCTCCCGGAAGCGCCGCATGGCCTCGCGCAGCATCGCCGGCGCCAGTTTCCGTCCGCGCCAGTCCCGCCGCACGCCCAGGAGCATGGTGTACCCCTCGGTGTACCCGTGGATTTCCTTGCTTTCGGGGTCAAAACTGGCCAGCTGGTACGCCGCCACTTCGCCGGATCCGGCGTCCAGCACCGCGAAGCTCCACTGCGGACGGAACTCGGGGTGGCTGACGGTGAATCCCCAACGCTCCTTGTTGCGCGGTTCGCTGCCCCAATGATCCCGGAACGCCTCGTTGTGGGCGCGCCGGATGGCATCGGAGTTTTCCTCGCTGAAAGTAGCGAACTCCATGCCTTCGGGCAGCTCGGCGTCGGGAAGCCCGGCGTCCAGCGGACGGCTCATCTCGGTGAAGTACCGGACCACCTGTGCACCGGAGGACTCCAGGAGCGCCACCTGTGATGCGTTGGCTTCCTCGGCATAGGTCCGCAGCACACCGTGCTTCCGGTGCTCGGTCAGCAGGCGCTCCCGCAGCCGGGATTCCTGCCAGCGGACAATGGCCGCGCCGATGCCCCGGCGACGCCACTGCGGATCCACTCCCCCGAAACCGGACCCGATCTCGGAGCCGGGGTTGAGCGCGATCCGACCGTAGGCGCGCGCCGTCCCGTCCCTGTCCAGGCCGATGAGCGTATCCCGGGCCGGATCCCCGGATGTGGTTTCCAAGGCCTGCTCCAGGTCCCTGCGGTCCTCCACCCAGCCGGGCTTGTCAGCGTCGGCCATTCTGCGGATCAACGCATACCAGGCGTCCACATCCTCGACGTCGATGGAGCGCCAGCGGAGACCTGTCTCCGGGCCAGGGAACACGGGCGGGGTGGGAGTCTGCATCCATCCACCCTAGGACAGATGCACCGGCTCCGCATCCAGCGTGACCTCCCGTTCGCACCAGGCAGCGTCCGCGCGGTTGTGCGTGACCACCACCACCGCCTTGCCCCGCAGCCCGGACTTCAGATCAGCCATCAGCTGTTCCCCGGCCTCGGCGTCAAGGTGCGCGGTGGGCTCGTCCAGCAGCACGACGTCGGCGGAGGCAAGGAGCGCCCGTGCCACGGCGAGCCGCTGGCGCTGGCCTCCGGAGAGGAAATGCCCGCCGGCCCCGATGGGGGTATCCAGCCCGTCCGGCAGGGTCTCGAACAGCGGCCCCAGACCCACCGCCTGGAGAGCCCCGATCATTTCCGCCTCCGACGGAGCCAGCGTCCGGTCCCGGGCAAGGAGCAGATTCCCGCGCAGGGTCGAGTCGAACAGATGAGCCTCCTGCGGGCACCAGGCCATTCGCCGGGCCGCGGGCGGCATCGACTGCGCCGGCGTCCCATTGATCAGGTAGGACCCGCTTCGCGGTGTCAGGAACCCCAGCAGCACACCCAACAGGGTGGATTTGCCGCTGCCGGAGGGTCCGGTCACTGCTACCCACTCCCCGGCGGACACTGAGAGGCTGACACCGGACAGGACATCTGCGGCTGCATCCGGGTAGCGGTAGCGGATGTCCTTCAGCTGGAGCCTCGTCACCGTGCCGGGCTCCGCGGCCAACACATCCGCCGGGACGCCGTCGTCGACCTCGTCGGTGCCCAGATCCGGCAGGACCTTGTCGCCCAGCGTGCGCCAGGCGGCGAACTGCTGGATGGAACCGTTGACGGCAATAAACGGCTCGATCAGCGCCAGCTGCATCAGCACGACGACGGCGGCAACGGTCGCGGGGTGCTCCCGGGCGGCGCCAATCATGTACAGCGCGCTGAGGGAGCAGGCCAGGGCGGTCAGTGCGTTGGCCAGGCCCTGCGCCCAGGCGCTCCGGCGGACCGCCTGGCCAGCCGCGGCTTCCAGCCGTTGCTGACGGGCAAGGACCGGGGCGGTGCTGGAGTTGGCTTCCAGGTCCCGTGCCGCCGCAAGCAGCCGGGCCATCGCGGACATGGACCGGGCCTGCAGGTTCACCGTAGCGGCCCGCGCCGCCCGGTCAGCCAGCAGCGCGAGCAGCGGTGCCACTACCAGGCCCACCAGGCACAGGGCCGCCTGAACAGCCAGCCCCTCGGGAACCAGCAGCCAGGTTGCCAGGCATGCAGCAAGGGCGGTCAGGAAACCGGTCAGCGGGGCAAAAACCACCCGCGGCGCAATATCGCGCAGCTCATCAACATCACCCACCAGCCGTTCGAGGGCACCTGACCCGCGGGCAACACGGCGCCAGCCCTCCGGGCGCTGAAGCAGCCCGTTCCAGAGCCGGACGCGCAATTCATTGGTGGCCCGGAAAACCGCGTCATGCAGGCTCAGCCGCTCGAGATAACGGAGCAGAGCCCGGCCGATCCCAAAGAAGCGGACACCCACAATGGCGGTCAACAGGTACAGGATGGGCGGCTGCTCGCTGGCCCGGACAATCAGCCACCCGGACAGGGCAGTGAGGGTCACGGCGAATAGGGTTGCCCCGGTACCCAGCACCAGGGCCAGCAGGAACTGCCGGCTCCAGGGACGCAACACCAGCAGGTTCTTCCACAGCGGCTGGTGAACAGGCGCGCCCTCGGCAGCGGAGTCTGATGCGGAGTCTGCTGCGGAGCGCAGCCGGCCTACGGGGGCCGGAGCCTGGGGCGCGGCCTGGCCTGAGGGGACAGCAGACAGTGCGGGGTCTGCGTATTCGGGGTCTGCGTATCCGGGGGCAGGCCGCCGGGCGGCCGGACCGCCGGCAGCCGGAGAGACCGGGATGACCGTCTGCGCAATGGCGGCGGTTTCGGCGTCGTGAGCCACCAGCAGCACTGTCGCCTGTCCGCGCAGCCCCGCCAGGGCGGTACGGACAGCGGCTGCACTGCCGGCATCCAGGTGCGCCGTCGGCTCGTCCGCGAGCAGCACGTGCACACCGGGGCAGCCGTGGATCCTGGCGAGGGCGCGGGCCACCGCCACGCGCCGCTGTTCGCCCGGACTCAGATCCGCAGTGGCGGCATCGACCAGATGTGCGGCGCCAATCAGTTCCAGGGCGGAGAGCGCTGCGGCCCGGCCTGTCCAGTCGGGATCCGACGCGGTCCCCGGCACACCGGCATACAGCGCTATCTCCTCGGCGACGGTGTCTTCCACCAGTACCGGATGCTGCGGGATCCAGGCCAGCGATGGCCGGTCCACGCCGTGCACCGTGCCGGTAATGCGGGTGTCCCCACCGTCCCGGCGCAAGCCCGCCAGTACTTCCAGCACCGAGGTTTTGCCGGATCCGCTCGGACCGGTAAGCGCTGCAATGCTGCCTGCGGGCACGGTAAAGCTGAGAGAGTCCACGGCCGGGTGCGGCCGGCCGGCATAGCTGATGGACAGGTCGCGGACTTCGAACGGGCCCGGGGCCGTCTCCGCTCCGCCGATCAGCGGCCGGGCAGCCGGTGCCTTCAGCACGGCGTTGGTACGGTTCAGCGCTTCCAGTCCGTCTTCGCTGGAATGGTGCGCGGTACCCAGATCGCGCAGCGGCTGGTAGCACTCGGGAGCCAGGATCAGGGCCAGCAGGCCCACTTCCAGCGGCATGCCTCCGTGCACAAGCCGGACGCCGATGAACACGGCCACGAGCGCCACCGAAATGGTGGCAATGAGTTCCAGTGCCAGGGAGGACATAAAGGCCACCCGCAGGGTTGCCAGCGTGGTGGTGCGGTAACGGTCGGCGACGTCGCGCAGGGCGCGGGTCTGGGCCTTGGCCCGGCCCAGTCCCACCAGCACGGGCAGGCCCTTGGCCAGTTCCAGCATGTTGTCGGAGAGCCGGTTCAGGGCGTCCACTGCGGTGGCAGTCTTATCCTCCGTGTGCAGGCCGATGAGGATCATGAACACCGGGATGAGGGGGACGGTGAGCACAATGATGAGGGCGCTGACCCAGTCCGCGGACAGGATGCGGATGCCCACCAGCAGGGGCACGACGGCGCAGGTCACCAGGGCGGGCAGGTACTTGGAGTAGTAGTTGTCCAGCCCGTCGAGCCCCCGGGTGAGCAGCACGCTCAGTGCCCCGCTGCCCATTCCCGGTACGGAACCGCCGTCGGCCAGGACCCGGGCGGACAGCTGTCCGCGCAGTTCGTCCTTGACTCCGGCTGCCGCGCGCTGGGCCACGGTGTCCTGGCCCCAGACTGCGAGGGAGCGCAGGACGGCACCGGCGGCGCCCAGGACCAGCATGCGGTTCCAATCGGGTCCATCTGCGGCCAGGCCGGCAATTCCTCCCGCGACGGCGTCTGCCAGCAGTACCAGCCCCGCCGCTTTGAGCGCGGCGAGCAGTCCGAGGAGATACAGCGCCCGTTTGCTGGTGGCGCTGACCGGTAGAACCGGCTTCACTGGGCGTTAAACGAGTGGGGGGCGGGGATGGACTCGGCGGTGACGCGCTTCCGGAAGACCCAGTAGGTCCAGCCCTGGTAGAGCACTACAACCGGCAGGCCGAACAGGGCCACCCAGCTCATGACCTTCAGGGCGTACGGGGATGCCGAGGCGTTCTCCACCGTCAGGTTCCATGCGGCGTCCAGGGTGGAGGGCAGCACCACCGGGTACATGGACGCGAAGATGGTAACCGCGCCGGCCACCAGGAAGAGGGCCAGGCTGACGAAGGTTGCCCCGTCCTTGCCCCGGCGGGCAAAGATCCAGGCCAGGAGCGCACCCACCACGGCAACGACGAGGAGCGGCAGGGTTGCCACCTTGGCATTCATGAACTGGACAATGATGGCCCAGGCGGCCAGCGGGAGGATGCCCAGGGGCAGCCAGCGAAGCACTGCCCTGCGGGCGCGGTCGCGGATCTCGCCGTCGGTCTTCAGCATCAGGAAGGCGCAGGCATGTACGAGGCAGAACGCCACCACGGCGACGCCGCCGAGGACGGCATACGGCGTCAGCCAGGCGAAGGCCCCGCCTACGCGGTCACCGTTTTCATTCAGCGGCAGGCCGGTAGTGGTCAGGCCCAGGGCCGCGCCAACACCAAAGGCGGCAACGAGGGAGCCCAGTGCCAGGCCCCAGTCCCAGCGGTTCCGCCAGGAGTCGCTGTCATGCTTGCCGCGGTACTCGATGGATACCGCGCGGAAGATCAGTCCCATCAGCACCAGGACCAGCGGAATGTACAGCGCCGAAAACAGGGAGGCATACCACATGGGGAAGGCGGCAAAGGTCATGGCGCCAACGGTGATCAGCCATACCTCGTTGCCGTCCCACACGGGTCCGATGGTGTTGAGCAGGACCCGGCGCTCTTTCTCATTGCGGGCCATCAATTTCATGAGCATGCCCACGCCCAGGTCGAATCCCTCGAGGAAGAGGTATCCGATCCAAAGAAAGGCGATCACTATGAACCAGAACAACGGTAGCGACATTACTTCAGAGCTCCAGAAATGCCGGCAGCCGGCAGGGTCGGGGTGTTATCAGGCAGCGGCCCGCAGGCCGCTGCCGGGAAGGTCCGGGTGAGGCGGGTGTCAATAGGCGAAGTCGAGGACATCGTCCTTCTTCTTTTCGGGGCCGCCGTCGGGATCGCCGCCGGCCGAGTCCAGGCCGCCGCTGCTGCCCTCGTCGTCGTCCCCGTGCAGCAGGCCCGGCATGGCTGCGGGAACGCCGCCGCGCACGAACTTGAAGAGCAGGCGCACCTCAACGATCAGCAGTGCCAGGTACACCAGGGTGAAGGCGCTGACGGAGAAGAGCAGCTCGCCGATGTTTACGCCCGGTGAGACCGCAGCTGCGGTGAACATAAAGACGCCGTCCACTCCGGTGGGGTTCGGTGCCACCACAAAGGGCTGGCGGCCCATTTCGGTGAAGATCCAGCCGGCGGAGTTGGCGCCGAAGGGTGCCAGGATGCCGAAGACGGCCAGCCGCATGAGCCACTTGGACTCGGGCACGGTGCCCTTGCGGACCACCCAGAGGGCGAAGGCCGCGGCCACGGCTGCGATCCCGCCGAACCCGATCATGATCCGGAAGCCCCAGTAGGTCACAGCGAAGTTCGGGGTGTAGTCGATTTCGGCGCCGGCGTTGGTGCCGTACATTTCATCGTCCGGCAGATGGGTGCCGTAGGCGTCCGCGTACTCCTCCAGAAGGGTGTTCACGCCGCGGATTTCGGTATCGAAATCTCCGTTGGCAAGGAAGGAAAGCATGCCCGGGATCTCGATCAGCGTGTCCACGTCTTCGCAGTTCACGGCGCCGGGGTCGCCGATGGACAGGACGGAGAATCCGGTGCCGTCATGGCAGGCGGCTTCAGCGGCAGCCATCTTCATCGGCTGCTGTTCAAACATCAGCTTGCCCTGCAGGTCACCGCTGACCGCGACGCCGGCAAAGGCCACTACGGCGACGGCGGCACCAATGCGCAGGGAACGCAGCCAGACAGCGTGGTCGGTCTTGTCACGGCCGGTTTCGGGGCGCTCCCCCACCACCACGTAGCCGCGGTCATCCACGGTGTCGATGCCGTCGCGGCGCCGCTTCCAGAGGTGGTACCAGGCGATGCCGAGCAGGAACCCGCCCGCGACGGCGAACGCGCCGAAGATGGTGTGGGGGAAGGCAACCAGCAGGGTGTTGTTCGTCAGGACAGCCCAGATGTCATTCATGACCGGACGTCCGTCCACCATCTCCACGCCCACGGGGTGCTGCATCCAGGAGTTCGCGGCCAGGATGAAGTAGGCCGAGAGCATCGAGGCCAGGGTGGTGATCCAGATGGTGGCCAGGTGAACCTTCTTCGGCAGCCGTTTCCAGCCGAAGATCCACAGCCCCAGGAACACCGACTCAGTGAAGAAGGCCAGCAGGGATTCCAGTGCCAGGGGGGCACCGAACACGTCGCCGACGAACCGGCTGTACTCGCTCCAGGCCATACCGAACTGGAATTCCTGCACGAGCCCGGTAGCCAGGCCGAGGATGAAGTTGATGAGGAAGAGCTTGCCCCAGAACTTCGTCATCCTGAGGTATTCCTCTTTACCCGTACGCACCCAGGCGGTCTGCAACGCTGCCACGACCAGGCCCAGGCCAATAGTGAGCGGCACCATGAGGAAGTGGTAAACGGTGGTGATGCCGAACTGCCACCGGGCAATATCCAGTGCTTCCACGCTATCTCGTCCTTCAATAGAGCTATGACTTCTACAGGACGTAGAAGACTGACTTCTACAAAGCGTAGAACAACTCTGACAAGATTTCTACGTGATGTAGAACCAACGGCGCAAACACGGTACATTAGTAAGTCTGGACCCGGAATGCCGGGGTCCACAGGGGTCTCGAAAAAAAGAAGGACAGACATGGCTACGCTCGGTGAACTGGAACGGGCAATGATGGACCTGCTTTGGGAATCAGCCGAGGCAGCATCCGCCAATGAACTTCGCGAGCTGCTTGCCCGGCGCGAAGAAACGGACAGCAAGGGCCTGGCAGTCACCACAGTGCTGACCGTGCTTTCGCGGCTGGAGAAGAAAGGGCTCGTTGAGCGTGAACGGGACACCCGCCCGCACCGCTACCGGGCAGTGACAACACGTGCCGAACATACGGCGGAACTGATGCATGAGGCACTGGGAACCGCGAATGACCGCGAGGCCGTGCTGGCACGGTTTGTCGGCTCCGTCTCCGAGACCGAGGCAGAGATGCTGCGCAGGCTGCTGGGCGCCTGAGCACCGGGTGTTCTGGACCTCGTACGCGCTGGCCGCGCTGGCATTGCTGCTGGCCTGGCCCGTGCCGGTTCTGCTCTCGCGGGCCAAGTGGCCTGCCCGCTCGCCGTTCACTGCCATGGTCCTATGGCAGGCAATAGCCCTCGCCGGCGGACTGTCCATGATCGGCGCCATGCTGACCTGGGGGCTGGAGCCCCTCGGTGACAACCTGATCGACGGCCTGCAGGGCCTGTGGCACATCCTGGTGGACCGCGCTCCGGCAAGCACGCTGGGACTGGTCCATGTTTTTGCCCTCAGCGCTGCCGCCCTGCTCAGCGTGCACCTGGTGTTCACCCTATGGCTTACCTACTACCGCATCCTGCGCGGCCGCCGGCGACACCGCGACATGCTGAACCTGCTCAGCTCTCCTTCCGCGGACACGCCCGCCACCCTTGTTATCCAGCATCCGACGCCGGTGGCGTACTGCCTTCCCGGCGGCGCACGCTCCGTAACCGTCCTGTCTGACGGACTGCTGAACATGCTCTCCCCGCAGGAGCTCTCCGCCGTATTGACACACGAGCGGGCACACCTGGTCCAGCACCACCATCTGCTGTTGTGGGCCTTTGCGGCCTGGCGTGCCGCGCTGCCCTGGCTGCCGACTTCCCTGCTGGCCCAGCGCTCGGTCAACGAACTCATCGAGATGCTCGCGGATGACCAGGCGCTGCAGCAGGTGGACCGGGAGGTCCTGGTTCGTGCCGTGGCTATTGTCGGATCCGGGACACAGCCTTCGGACGCCTCCTCGGGAAACCCGGAGCACCGGGTTCCCGCGGAGTCTCCCATGCCGCTCGGCGGCCCGGACAACCTTGAGCCACTGAGTACCGCCGGACGGCTCAGCCGGCTGTTGACCCCGCGGCCTCCGCTTCCTTACTACCTCCGCGTGGGCATCCTCGTGCTCGCCATCCTCCTGCTCGCCGTGCCGACCACCCTGCTGGTCGCTCCGGGCCTGCTGGACTAACCCCACCGGGATCCGGCCGAACGGTTAGACGATCACCAGGTCCGTTCCCTGGGCCTTGTGGTCGGCCATGGCCACGCTCTGGATCGCCGGATCGTCGTAGGTGTTCCAGTAGTAGGTCATGGTCCGGGATGAGAAGAGACCGGTGTACGTGGTCTTCTCGAATTCCCCGGAACCCATGGCCGCGCTTCCTTCCACCATCGCGACCTGCTGCAGGGTGTGGAACGCGCGGCTGACGTTCTCCTCCTCGGTGGTCTTCTGCGGGTAATGTGCGTTGACGTAGGCGGCACGCACAAACCGGGACGGCGAGTAGTAGTCACCCGGGATACCCCGCATGAGCGAGCCGGACCCAAACGGCGCCAGATGCGCCTGATTGAGCACCACCTCTTCCGGGAAGTCGGGAGACGCGTTGAGGTAATTGCGGAGGTTCTCGTGGTGCCAGTTGAAACCGGGCTGGTTTGCCAGGACGTCGACGTCGTCATGGAAGACCTGCATGCCCTCGCTCGTGTATTCGACAACAATGGCGCGGTCCTTATCGGCAATCAGCCAGTGCAGCAGAGAACTCGGATACTTGTCATTGATCGGCCTGTCGACAATCGCGACGTTCTGCAGCGCGGCTTCAACCTCGTCTACGGTGGTGAACTGCGAGGCAACCCAGAGCGGGAACTCAAACGCCGCAACATTCGTCGCACCCTCAACCGGCCCCGGCGCGTACTGCGCATACCCCGGGAAATTAAGGCCGCCGACGGCGAGGCCTGCGTCATTGCCGCAGTCGAAGTAGAGCGGTGTGTCCTCCTGCACGATGCCCATCCCCATGACGGCGTGCCGGATTTGCGGTACAGCCCCAAACGGCGACTTCGTGGCATACCCGGTGGGCGTCAGCACCACCTGCTCCCCGAAGTCGCTGGTCCAATCAAGGTTGCGTGCGAAATAGAGGTGGCCGCTACCGTCTGTAAACCTGATGCCTGTGCACATATTTGACGCTTCCTAGTCTGCAGGACTCCGAAGGATTCTGGCCCGCCCAGCGGGCCCCCGTTCCTGCCTTACCAGTGTGAGGCCCGGGCTGGCGTTTAGGCAGTACCTGCGGCCAACCCGGCCCCGGAAGCGGCAATCAATGCACCGGCTACGCGTCAATCCTGTCGCGGTCCAGCATGGAGGCACCGGCGATGATGAAATCCTTGCGCGGTGCCACATCACTGCCCATCAGCAGTTCGAATGCCTGCTCGGCCGCGGCCGCCTCGGCGATCCGCACCCTTCGCAGGGTCCGGTGCCGCGGATCCATGGTAGTTTCAGCCAGCTGCCCCGCGTCCATTTCACCCAGGCCCTTGTAGCGCTGGATGGGCTCCTTGTAGCGCTTCCCTTCCTTTTCCAGGCGGGTGAGCACCTCGTGCAGTTCTTTTTCGCTGTAGGTGTAGACCATCTCATTGGTCTTGCTGCCGGGGTTGATGACCTCCACGCGGTGCAGGGGCGGCACGGCGGCATATACCCTGCCTGCGTCCACCAGGGGCCGCATGTAGCGGAAGAAGAGCGTGAGCAGCAGGGTGCGGATGTGCGCCCCGTCCACGTCGGCGTCGGTCATAAAGATGACCTTCCCGTAGCGCGCGGCGTCGAGCTGGAAGCTGCGGCCTGAGCCCGCACCCACCACCTGGATCAGGGCGGCGCACTCCGCGTTGTTGAGCATGTCCGCCACGGAGGCTTTCTGCACGTTCAGGATTTTGCCCCGGATCGGCAGCAGCGCCTGGTAATCCGAGGACCGGGCCAGCTTGGCCGTTCCGAGGGCGCTGTCGCCCTCCACGATGAAGAGCTCCGAGCGTTCCTGGTCATCGATCCGGCAGTCCGCAAGCTTGGCGGGCATGGTGGAGGTTTCCAGGGCGTTCTTCCGCCGCTGGGTTTCCTTGTGCACCCGGGCGGAGATCCGGGACTTCATCTCCGCCACCACCTTTTCCAGCAGCTGGGAGGACTGTGCCTTATCCGCCCGTGCGGTGGAATTGAGCCGGGCGGTGATCTCCTTCTCCACCACCTTGCTCACAATGGCACGTACGGCCGAGGTACCCAGGATTTCCTTCGTCTGGCCTTCGAACTGCGGCTCGGCCAGCCGGACGGTAAGCACGGCGGTCAGGCCTGCGAACACGTCGTCCTTTTCGATCTTGTCATTGCCGGCCTTCAGCTTGCGGGCATTGGCTTCGATCACTTTTCGGAAGGTTTTGAGCAGTCCCTGCTCGAAACCGGTCTGGTGTGTGCCCCCCTTGGGCGTGGCAATGATGTTGACGAAGGACCGGATGCTGGTCTCATAGCCGATCCCCCAGCGAAGCGCGATGTCCACCTCGCATTCGCGCTCAATCTCGGTGATCCGGCTGTTGCCCGTTTCGTCCAGGACCGGCACGGACTCCTTGAACTTACCCGAGCCGTGCAGGCGCCAGATGTCGGTGACCGGGGCGTCGGCGGCGAGGTATTCCACAAACTCGGTAATGCCGCCGTCGTGGTGGAAAACCTCCTCCACGGGGCCGTTTTCTCCGGGTGTGCCGGGCAGCCGGCGCTCGTCCCGCAGGGTGATGCGCAGACCGGGGATAAGGAATGCCGTCTGGCGTGCCCGGGCCTGCAGCTCGGTATAGGAGAATTTGGCATCCGGGGTGAAGATCTGCCGGTCGGCCCAGTAGCGGATGCGCGTGCCGGTCACGCCCCGTTTGGCTTTGCCGACCACTTCCAGCCGTGAACTGTCCAGGAACGGGGAGAACTTGGCGTCCGGACCCGGTTTCTTTCCCGTGTCTGCGAAGTGGCCCGGCTCCCCGCGCCGGAAGGTCATTTGGTAGGTCTTCCCCGCCCGGTCCACCTGGACGTCAAGCCGGGAGGACAGCGCATTGACCACGCTGGCACCCACACCGTGCAGACCGCCTGAGGCGGCGTAGGACCCGCCGCCGAACTTTCCGCCGGCATGCAGCTTGGTGAACACCACTTCGACGCCGGAAAGCCCGGTTTTCGGTTCAATGTCCACGGGGATGCCGCGGCCGTCGTCGTGGATCTCCACGGAACCGTCAGGGTGCAGGATGATCTTGATGCTCTGGCCGTACCCTGCCAGCGCCTCGTCCACGGAGTTGTCGATGATTTCCCAAAGGCAATGCATCAGCCCCCGGGAATCGGTGGAGCCGATGTACATGCCCGGACGTTTGCGGACGGCTTCCAGTCCTTCCAGGACGGACAGGTGCCGGGCGGTGTAGTTCGAGCTTGGGGGCGCCACGTGTGTTGAAACTCCTTGGTGTCGGCCGCTGGGCCGGTGGGATGTGCAGTGCGGTATGTGCAGGTGGTATTTGCAGGTGCGCATGTCCGGGAACAATCCAGGACTCCTACAAGGTTAATCCCCCCCGGTGACACTTCCGCCCAGCGACTCGGCGGCCGTGAGTCTGGCCACACGGACCCCGCGGATCGGTACGCGTAGAGCGAAAGGCGGGCCCGCCTGCGATTACCGGCCGGGCAAAGGTGGTTATATGAAGTATCAACACCCTTGAGGAGGCAACTCATGACAGCAGCAGTAGCAACACGTGAGCTGAACAGCCTGGACCGCTGCGACCGTTGCGGCGCACAGGCATACGTACGTGCCGTACTGGAATCCTCCGGCGGGGAACTGCTTTTCTGCGGACACCATGCCCGGGCAGTGGAGGCCAACCTTCGCCCGCTCACCTCGGAATGGCAGGACGAAACGTCCCGCCTGAACGAGAAGGCACCGGTCACGTAGTCTCACGCCGGCAGAACCCACGGTTCCATCGGCGCAACGGCCGCGCAGTCGCGGCGTTTACGCACCAAGCTTGAAGAAGTCCCCTTCCGTCCGGAAGGGGACTTCTTTTTGTATCCGTCCGCTTCTTATGACGTCCGCTTCGAAACGGGCCGGGAGAACCCGGGCCTGTGCCGGAACCAGCAGAAAAAAGCACCCCGTACCGCTGGCGCGGTACGGGGTGCCGATGGAGGTGCTGTGTCTTATTAGTCCAGGTAGTCCCGGAGGACCTGGGACCGCGACGGGTGGCGCAGCTTGGACATGGTCTTGGATTCGATCTGGCGGATGCGCTCACGGGTAACCCCGTAAACCTTGCCGATCTCGTCAAGGGTCTTCGGCTGGCCGTCGGTTAGGCCGAACCGCATGGCCACCACACCTGCCTCGCGCTCGGACAGCGTGTCCAGCACCGAATGCAGCTGCTCCTGCAGGAGCGTGAAGCTGACGGCGTCGGCAGGAACCACGGCTTCGGAGTCCTCAATGAGGTCACCGAACTCGGAGTCGCCGTCTTCGCCCAGCGGGGTGTGCAGGGAAATCGGCTCGCGGCCGTACTTCTGGACCTCAACGACCTTTTCGGGGGTCATATCCAGTTCAAGGGCCAGCTCTTCCGGAGCGGGCTCGCGGCCCAGATCCTGAAGCATCTGACGCTGCACGCGGGCCAGCTTGTTGATGACTTCCACCATGTGCACCGGGATACGGATGGTGCGGGCCTGGTCCGCCATGGCACGGGTAATTGCCTGGCGGATCCACCAGGTTGCATAGGTGGAGAACTTGAAGCCCTTGGTGTAGTCGAACTTCTCGACTGCACGGATCAGGCCCAGGTTGCCTTCCTGGATCAGGTCCAGGAACAGCATGCCGCGGCCGGTGTAACGCTTGGCCAGGGAGACCACCAGGCGAAGGTTTGCTTCAAGCAGGTGGTTCTTGGCGCGCTTTCCGTCGTGGGACACCCACTGCAGCTCGCGCTTCAGCTTCGGGTCCATGTCCGGATCAGCGGCCAGCTTCTCCTCGGCGTACAGGCCGGCTTCGATCCGCAGGGCAAGATCGACTTCCTGCTCCGCGTTCAGCAGGGCAACCTTGCCGATCTGCTTGAGGTAATCCTTGACGGGGTCGGCGGTGGCACCGGCCGACACCACCTGCTGGGCAGGCGCGTCATCATCGTCGGCATCGGAGTACACAAATCCCGAGCCCGTAGGTGCTGCGTCCGCGGCGGGGTCAGCCGCTTCAACTGCTTCTGCGTCCGGCTCAACCTCGACGGAGTCGTCGTGCGGCTCTTCCGCAGCTTCCTTGGCAGCCTTCGCCGAAGTCTTCCTCGTGGTGGCAGCCTTGGTCGGCGCCTTCCGGGTGGAGGGCTTGCGGGCCGTTTTGGCAGCAGTCTTATCGCCGGACGCGGCCTCCTTGGTGGCCGCTGCGGCAGGGGCCTCAGTTGCGGCAGTGCGCTTATTTGCAGTGTCAGTCTCTTCGACTGCAGTTGTCTTTCTCGGCGACACAGAAAACCTTTCATACGGCGGGTTGTGGCACCGCCATTGGGGGCAACACCACTATGACCCTGTCAAGTCCGTGCTTGAAATCCAAGTGCTTGGCTTGATCTGTTCCTGATGGAACAGACGCTGCCGGTGTTTTGTTCCGCTGCCACAGGGACTAGCAGTTCAAAGGACACTTGATACACGAACCCGACCGGGTCTCGGTTCCCATTGTCGCACGTTTTCCGTTCCGCCACAGCACTCCCCCGCCACACCGGATGCGGGTGGGACGCCGCTCACGCCGGCGGGGCGCTCAGTCCGCCCCGCCAGGCCCCGGATCGGGGCCCGGACCGGGCCAGGACTCCGAGCGTGAGCGCGCCCAGTCAGGCAGCACCCCCGTCCCAAGCAGCTCACCCAGCAGCAGCGCCAGCCGGTACCCCGGTTGGGCGGCGATGCTCTGCTCCAAATAGACGTGGGCCCGTGATCCCCGCCCGCGGGCCCATTCAATCCAGGCGAGCAGAGACAGCAGGGCCGCTCGGGCTTCCCCTTCCGAGACTGCGGCAAGATCGGTAAAGACATTGTTTGCCCGGTCCAGGAGGGGCCAGTCCGGCGTGCCGCCGCCGCGTCCAACCAGGATGCCGCGGAAATAGCCTGCCGCCTGTCCGGGGGCTGCCCGGCGTGGGATGGACCCGCCGGGGCCGGCCGGTCCGGTCCTTGCCCGGCCAGTCCTGGCCCGTCCGCTCCTTGCCCCCGTCCCTGCGACGCCGGATCCGGGCGGCTCCCCTGCCCCGGATAAGGCTGTCGCGTCCGGTGTACCGTCGCACGGTGCGCCGAAACCAAGAACATCCCGGGGAAACACTGCCGGACTGCCCTGGCCGCGGAGCAGTCCGTGGGCTTCGGCTCCCGCCAGGGCTGTCTCCAGGCCGACTGCCGCCAGCACCAGCACCGAATCGCGGATTCCCCGGTCCTGAAGGCTCGCCAACAGAAAACCTGCTGTCTCCGGCGCCTCCCGCAACCCCGGGTTTCCGCCGGACAGATCGTGCCCGGAATCCGGCACTTCCGGAGAAAAACATGCGGCCCACAGCCGCAGGGTGCCGCCGAACTGATCCCGTTCACACCAGCGGCCCCCGAGCAGTTTTGTGAAGCGTGCCTGTGCGTCCGCCACCTCGCGCCGCCGGCTCCACGGCCGGGCACGGGAGGAGCCAACCGCCTGCTCCAGCGAGGGGGCAAAGGCGCTGCCCCGGTAAACCAGTTCGGTGTTCAGGGTGCTGTCCGTGATCTGCGAACGCGGCATTCCCGGCCAGGGGCAGCAGCCCGGCCGCGTACAGAAATAGTCCCGCCAGTATTCCGGTCCGACCATCCATCCGTCCTGCACCGGGAGCGACACCGCGGCCAGTTCCTTCTCCAGCCTGCGAATCAGGGCGAGGAACGGCGGCCGGGCCGGCTCTGTCCACGGCTCGCCGGTATAGAGCACCAGCAGGGCGCCGTCTGCACGGGTGTCCGCGGCCAGGAACCGGGCAGCGGCAGCGGCGTAGGCCGCGTTGGCGCCGGCTTTCGACGCTGCCCGCACAGGGGGCAGATCCAGCCGAAGCGTGGCTCCGAGGCGGCCGCTGCACAGTGCCAACAGCACCAGCGACTCCCGGGGTTCAAAGCCCAGGGTGTGCGGAATCAGACTGAGAATATCCGCCGGATCACTGACGCGGTAGGGATTCTCCGCGGTGCCGTCTGCAGGTTCTGTGCTCATGAGCCCCAGTTTTCCCGCTGCACCGGCAGCGGGCCGCACCGTTCGCCAATCTGTGCATTCGTGCGGCGGAGCAGCCCCCTCACCTGCCCTGTGGAGGCCGGGTCAGGCCGGCAGACCCCGCGCACCGTCCCCGGATGACCGGGCGATCCGGGCAGACCCGCCGGCGCCCAGACCCTCCGGCGCCCGGATGCCCGGATGCCCGGACCCGTCCTGGTGTTTCCCGGCCGGGTCCCGGGCTACCCGCGGCCGGCGGGGCCGCTGCGTTCGTCCTTGCGGCGCTGGCGTTCCCGCGCCAATGCTGCCCGGAGCGGCGGCAGCGGAGCCCCGTTCTCGGCAAGGCGCAGCCGGATTGCTTTGCGGGTCCGCAGGATGCCCGCAACCCCCACGGCCATCACAGCGAACTGAACGGTCAGCGCAATCCGGAATGAATCCAGCGCGTAGAGTTTGCCGTCGGAGAAACCGTTGTTATTGAGCACATCGAGCACCAGTCCAATCAGGTACATGCTCACCAGCGAGGCAACGAAACCGCCAATGTTCACAATGCCCGTGGCGGTACCCAGCCGGTGGCTGGGGTTGTAGGTCCGGGCAAAATCGAATCCGATCATGGAGCCCGGGCCGCCGACGGCGAGCAGCATCACCAGCAGGACCAGCAGCCACAGGGGCGCGGGTCCGGGATACAGCAGCACGGCAGCCCAGCCGGCGGCCATGGACGCGGCAATTATCAGCACCATAGTGGAACGGCGCAGCGGGTGGCGCCCCACCCAGGAACCCATCCAGGGACCGCAGAGAATGGCTACCACCACGAACAGGGTCATCAGCGACGACGCAACTGCGGGGGTTACCCCTTCGGCACTGACCAGATACGGGAATCCCCACATCAGCACAAACACCGTGCCGGGGAACTGGACGGTGTAGTGGGTCCACATACCCAGCCTGGTTCCGGGCTGGGCGAAGGCTTCCGAGAGGCTTGTCCCGGTCTGGCGCAGCGGCAGGGGTACCGGTGCCTCGCCGCCCTCCGGCCGGTTGCGCACGCAGGCAAGGGTGAGGACCAGGGCAAGCAGGGAAAGGGAGGCAGCAGCGATAAACGCGGTGCTCCAACCGAACCGGTGCAGCACAAAGGCGAACGGAATGGCACTGGCGATCTGCCCCAGCTGCCCCACCACGCCCGTGTACTGGGTCAGGACCGGAATTCGCCGCCCGGAAAACCAGGCGGGCAGCAGACGCAGCACCGAGATAAAGGTCAGCGCATCCCCGGCTCCCACCAGGGAACGTCCCAGAATGCCGGCGCCGACTGATTCGGCCGTGGCCAGCTGGAACTGACCGGCCAGCATCAGCGCCGCACCGCCGGCAATCAGCAGCCTCGGACCGAAGCGGTCCACGAGGACACCGACGGGAATCTGCAGCCCGGCATAGACCAGCAGCTGCACCACGGTGAAGACGGACAGGACCGATGCGGTAGCCGAAAACCGATCCGTGGCTTCGATACCTGCCACGCCAAAAGTAGTCCGCTGGGTGACGGCGACCATGTAGGCGAAAACGCCGACGCCCCAGACAATCCAGGCACGCCGCCCGTTCATCGCAGGAGCACCCCCGGACCTGCCCGAAGAGGATGACCCCTCAGGCGGGGTTGCCCCGGCCGGCCCCGGGTTGGGCGGAACAGCGGAGCTCAACCTTCTGCCTTTTCCGCCGAAGTGCGCAGCGGCCGGGGGTTATGCCCCGCCGTTTCGTCCCTTCGGTTCGCCGGTTCCGTGATCCTCAACCGTGCCGTCGGTGGCATGGGGTGCATTCTCCTGATCCGCGTTATCGCTCGGTTCGTACTCTTGCGCCGTATCCGTTTCTTCGCCGGCCTGGCCGTGCGGGTTCTCCGGCCACAGGGCCTCGGACTCCTCTTCGGCCTGCGGGCTGGCCAGATAGGCCTCCACTGCGGCACCGATTTCCTCGGCGTCCGCCAATTCATCATTGTCCTTCACCAGCAGCGAGCGTCGGACGGTGCTTTCGGTGTACTCGTCATAGCGCTTCTCCAGGGTCGAGACCACGCCCTTGACTTCGGCGGAAGCTTCGACCTGCTGGGCGATCTGCCGTTCGACGTCCCGGCCTGCCTCGCGCAGCCGGTCGGTGGGCAGCACCAGGGACGCCGCAGCGCCCAGGTACTCCAGTCCGGCGACGGCGGCGGGCGGGAACTCGGCCTCAGCCAGGTAATGCGGAACGTGCACTACATGACCGACGACGTCGACGCCGGCCTCGGACAGCCGCAGTTCCAGCAGGTGCCCGACGGCGGCCTGAACCTGGGCGATCGGAGTCCAGGAACTAATGCCTTCGACCAGATCCGGGCGGTTGCCGTGGGTGGTAACGCCAATGGGCCGCGTGTGCGGAACGGGCATCGGGATTGAATGCACCCAGCAGACCAGCTCCACTTCCAGGGAGTGGACCAGGTGCAGCACTGCAGCGGTAAAGCGTTCCCACTGCAGGTCCGGTTCAAAGCCACTCAGGAACAGGAACGGCTCCCCCAGCCCGTCATACATGCGGTGCAGTTCAAGCCGCGGCGGCTCATAGTCGCTCAGATGGTCCTCAATAAAGGAAATCTGCGGCCGGCGGTTCCGGTAATCAATCAGCTGATCGGCATCGAAGGTGGCCACCAGGTCATGGTCCAGGGCATCAAAGAGTTCATCCCGGATCTGGCTGACCACGTGGCCCGCCTCCGCAAAGCCGGTGAAGCCGACCAGGAGCTTGCGTCCGCGCAGGTCGGCGGAATCCGCCACCTCCGGATTAAGATTAAACAGGGTCAGCGGATCAAGCATGTCTTACCCCTCCCGGCTACTCGTCGGCGTGCTTTCTCGGTACAGCAGGGTTTCCCGGCCGCCGTTACGGGCCGTGATTTGCCACTCCTGTTCCCTTACTCAAGGGTAAACGCACCGAAGTACCCGTTTCATTCCGGGCCCGCCCATGCCGGCGGCAGCCCCGTCCTCCTCCCCCGGTGGCAGCCCGCACGCCTTCTTCGGACTACGATCGATGTGATAACGCAACTCAACACAGAAAACGTGAGGAAGCAGCTTCGTGAACAAAGCCAGTGAGCCCAGCCTGTCGGCAGTGTCAAAGGACGGGCGGAAGGTATCCGCCAACGCACTCGTGATCGGTGTGGGCCAGACCCCTGACGGTCCCGTGCTCATCGAAAGCCCGCTTACCCCCAAGGCGTCCGCCGCTTTGAGCGCGTCCCTGCCGCTGCTCGGCGTCACGGGCGCCGCCGACGAGGTGCACCGCCTGCCGGGCCTGCCTGAGGTCGAAGCCGACATGCTCGTCCTCGCCGGACTCGGGAAGGTCTCCCCCGGGGTTGCGCTCACTGAGGAAACCCTGCGGCGCACTGCAGGCTCCGCCGTCCGGCAGATCGCCGGCACCGGCTCCGTCGCCCTGGCACTGCCCGCCGGCAGCGTAGCCGACGCCGCCGCCGTCGCCGAAGGCGCCCTGCTGGGCGCCTACAGCTTCACCGAGCACCGCAGCGCCGCCACGGCGGAGAAGGTGCCCGCCCCGGTCGCTGAGATCACCGTTATTACTGCCGCAGCCGACGAGAAGGCCATGAAGCCGGCCCTCGAGCGCGCCCGCATCCTGGGCCGCGCGGTCAACGCCACCCGCACCCTGGTCAACCAGCCCCCGAGCCACCTGTACCCGGAGACCTTTGCAGCGGCTGCAAAGGACCTGGCCAAGTCCCTGCCGGTCAAGGTCACCGTCATGGATGAAAAGAAGCTCGAACGCGAAGGCTTCGGCGGCATCCTCGGCGTCGGCAAGGGCTCCTCCCGCCCGCCGCGCCTGGTGAAGCTCGAATACGCGCCGCTGCGCTCCAAGGTCAAGCTGGCCCTGGTGGGCAAGGGCATCACCTTTGATTCCGGCGGACTGTCCCTGAAGCCGGCCGCCGGCATGCAGGCCATGAAGTCGGACATGGGCGGAGCCGCCGTCGTCCTCAACGCCCTGCTGGCCATCGCCGAGCTGGGCCTGCCGATCAAGGTCACCTCCTGGCTGTGCATCGCGGAAAACATGCCCTCGGGTACCGCCCAGCGTCCCTCGGACGTCATGACCACCTACGGCGGCCGCACCGTCGAGGTGCTCAACACCGACGCCGAGGGCCGCCTGGTCATGGCCGACGGCCTCGTTGCCGCCAGTGAGGAAGCACCGGACGCGATCATCGACGTCGCCACCCTCACCGGTGCCCAGATGATCGCCCTGGGCAACCGGGTCTCCGCCGTGATGGGTGAGGAAGGGGTCCGTGACGCAGTCAAGGCCGCCGCCGACCGCGCCGGAGAGCTGTTCTGGCCGATGCCCATCCCCGAGGAGCTGCGCGCCAGCCTGGACTCCCAGGTGGCGGACATTGCCAACCACGGTGAGCGTTTCGGCGGCATGATGACCGCCGCCACGTTCCTGCGTGAATTCGTCGGCGAGGTCAACGGCACCAAGATCCCGTGGGCCCACCTGGACATCGCCGGCCCCGCCTTCAACGAAGGCGCTCCTTACGGCTATGTGCCGAAGGAAGGCACCGGCGTCGCCGTCCGCACCCTGGTGGCCTACGCGGAAGACGTGGTCTCGCGCGCTTCCTAGCAGTTAAAACGGTTCCGTGAAACGGAACTGACGGTTGTGACTGGTGTTTCTCATTACACTTCGCCCCCTACCGCCCGTCTCCAAGTGGATGCCGGTGGTAGGGGGCGATAGGGTGAGACCTAATCACAAACGCCCAAATACTCACCGGCGCGCATGGGCGCGTCAACGATTACGCGAGGGAGCGTCCAAGTGGCCGATAAGGCAGCTGCGCAAGAGTTCGACATCCTGATCCTCGGCGGAGGCAGCGGCGGCTACGCCGCAGCACTGCGCTCCGTGGAGCTGGGATTCTCCGTAGGTCTCATTGAAAAGGGGAAGCTGGGCGGGACCTGCCTTCACAACGGCTGCATCCCCACCAAGGCCCTGCTGCACTCCGCGGAAATCGCGGAGAACGCAAAGACTGCCTCGAAGTACGGCATCAACGCCACCTTTGACTCCGTGGATATGACGGCAGTGAACTCCTACAAGGACAACATTATTGCGGGCAAGTTCCGCGGCCTGCAGGGCCTGATCAAGTCCAAGGGCATCACCGTCATTGAGGGTGAAGGCAAGCTCACCAGCGAAAAGACCATCGAGGTCAACGGCGAGACCTACACCGGCAAGAACATCATCCTGGCCACCGGCTCCTACTCCCGCTCACTGCCGGGCCTGGAAATCGGCGGCAAGGTCATCACCTCCGACCAGGCACTGAAGATGGACACCGTGCCCAAGAGTGCCATCATCCTGGGCGGCGGCGTGATCGGCGTCGAGTTCGCTTCGGTCTGGAACTCCTTCGGCGTGGATGTCACCATCGTGGAAGGCCTGCCCTCGCTGGTCCCGAACGAGGACGCCGCGATCATCAAGAACCTGGAACGCGCCTACAAGAAGCGCGGCATCAAGTTCAGCACCGGCATCTTCTTCGACAACGTCAAGCAGAACGACGACGGCGTGGTTGTCACGCTCGCCGACGGCAAGACCTTCGAAGCGGATCTCATGCTCGTGGCCGTGGGCCGCGGACCGGTCACCGCCAACCTGGGCTACGAAGACGCGGGTATCACCATGGACCGCGGCTTCGTGATCACCAACGACCGGCTGCACACCGGCGTCGGCAACATCTACGCCGTGGGTGACATTGTCCCCGGCCTGCAGCTGGCCCACCGCGGTTTCCAGCAGGGCATCTTCGTGGCCGAGGAGATCGCCGGCCTCAAGCCGGTAGTCGTCGAAGACGTCAACATCCCGAAGGTCACCTACTGCGAGCCCGAAATTGCCTCCGTGGGCCTGACCGAAGCCAAGGCGAAGGAAAAGCTGGGAGCAGAGAACGTCGAGATCCAGGAATACAACCTGGCCGGCAACGGCAAGACCTCCATCCTCGGCTCCTCCGGCCTCATCAAGATGGTGCGCGAGAAGGACGGCCCCATTGTGGGCGTGCACATGATCGGTGCCCGGATCGGCGAGCAGATCGGCGAAGCCCAGCTGATCGTCAACTGGGAGGCGTACCCTGAGGATATTGCCAGCCTGATCCATGCCCACCCGACGCAGAACGAAGCGTTGGGCGAGGCTGCCATGGCTTTGGCCGGCAAGCCCCTTCACGGTTAAACCCAAAGGATTCACTTTCCGGGGCAGCCGGTCCGCCGGCTGCCCCGGAGCACACATCACCGGCACCAGCGGTACGGCTGGTCACAAAAGATCTAACAAGGAGAAACGGGGACAATATGTCTGAAACCGTGAACTTACCCGCCCTTGGTGAAAGCGTCACCGAAGGCACCGTCACCCGCTGGCTGAAGAACGTCGGCGACACCGTAGAGGTAGACGAGCCGCTGCTGGAGGTTTCCACCGACAAGGTTGACACCGAGATCCCCTCCCCCGTTGCCGGCGTTATCGAGGAAATCCTCGTAGCCGAAGACGAAACCGCTGAAGTAGGTGCCCCGCTGGTTCGCATCGGCGACGGCTCCGGCTCACAGCAGGACGACGGCGGCAGCGCCGCCAGCCAGGAAGCACCGGCGGAGGAAGCACCCGCTGAAGAGGCACCCGCAGCCGAAGAGGCTCCGGCGGCTGAAGAAGAAGCCCCGGCCTCCTCTGATTCCGACTCCGGTTCCGACGCCGGTTCCGGCGAAGGCACCGAGGTCACCCTGCCCGCACTGGGCGAGTCCGTTACCGAAGGTACGGTCACCCGCTGGCTGAAGGCCGTGGGCGACGACGTCGAAATGGACGAGCCGCTGCTGGAGGTGTCCACCGACAAGGTTGACACCGAGATCCCCTCCCCGGTAGCGGGCAAGCTGCTGGAGATCCGGGTCAACGAAGACGACACCGCCGAGGTTGGTTCCGTCCTGGCCGTCATCGGTTCCGGTGCGGCAGCCCCGGCCAAGGCCGAGCCGAAGGAGGCCGAGCCGGTAGCGGCGGCGTCAAAGGACGAGCGTGAAGCTCCGGCTGCCGAGCCGGAGAAGAAGGAAGAGCCCAAGGCCGAGGCACCGAAGCAGGAAGCCCCCAAGGCTGAAGCTCCCAAGGCCGAAGCTCCCAAGGCTGAGGCACCGAAGCAGGAAGCTCCCAAGCAGGAGGCTTCTGCCGGCTCCAACGACGGCGGCACCTATGTCACCCCGCTGGTGCGCAAGCTGGCCAACGAGCACGGCGTGGATCTCTCCACCGTCAAGGGCTCCGGCGTGGCCGGGCGCATCCGCAAGCAGGACGTGCTCGAAGCCGCCGAAGCGAAGAAGGCGGAAAAGCCCGCCGCATCCGCACCGGCTTCATCCCCGGCATCGGATAAGGCAGCTCCGGCCCAGATCAGCGAGGCCAGCGCCAAGCTGCGCGGCACCACGGTGAAGGCTCCGCGGATCCGCCAGACCATCGCACGCCGCATGCGCGAGTCCCTGGAGGAATCGGCACAGCTGACGCAGGTGCACGAGGTCGACATGACCCGCATCGCGGCACTGCGGCAGAAGGCCAAGGGCAGCTTCCAGGAGCAGAACGGTGCAAAGCTCACCTTCCTGCCGTTCATCGCCAAGGCTGTTGTCGAAGCGCTGAAGCAGCACCCGAAGCTGAACGCGTCCTACAACAACGAGACGCAGGAGATCACGTACCACGACTCCGAGCACCTCGCCATTGCCGTGGACACGGAGAAGGGCCTGCTGGTTCCGGTCATCAACGATGCCGGCGACCTGAACATCACCGGTCTCGCGAAGAAGATTGCCGATGTCGGCAGCCGGACGCGCAACAACAAGATCGGTCCGGACGAACTGTCCGGCGGCACCTTCACCATCACGAACATCGGCAGCGTCGGAGCCCTCTTCGACACGCCGATCATCAACCAGCCGCAGGTGGGTATCCTGGGCACCGGCGCCATCGTCAAGCGCCCCATGGTCCTCACCGATGCCGAAGGCAATGACAACATTGCCATCCGTTCGATGATGTACCTCTCCCTGACGTACGACCACCGCCTGGTGGACGGGGCCGATGCAGGCCGCTTCCTGCAGACGCTGAAGGCACGTCTGGAAGAAGGCAACTTCGAGGCAGACCTGGGCCTCTAGGACTCCGTGTCGCCCGCAGGGCGCCCCTCCCATGGGAGGGCGCCCTGCGCTGTTTAAGCCGCAGCCTCCGAGCCGGGCAACTTTCTCTACATGTTGTAGAAAAGTTACCGCCCGTGCTGCCGGTGTGGTCAAAGGAGCCGACAGCTTGTCGGTAAAGTTAAGGCATGGATATCCTTCACAGCTTCCTTGTCTTCCTGCACATCCTCGGCGCCGCGATCATCGTCGGCCTCTGGTTCGCCCGGATAAAGAACCCCACGGTCCTGCCCGGCCAGTTCCACGGTGCCCTGCTGCAGCTGGTCACGGGCCTTGCTCTGGTGGCCGTCAACGAAATGGGTGACGGCGACGTCAACCACATGAAGGTCGGCATCAAGCTGCTCATCGCCCTGGTCATCGCAGTGCTCGCCTTCATCGGACAGCGCCGCTACAAGAAGGACGAAAAGGTCTCCGCCGGGCTCGCCAACAGCGTCGGCATCCTCACGATTGTCAACATCGCCCTCGCCACTATGTGGTAGTCCGCACCACAGCGGAAATAGGATGGGATGGTGCACCGGCTACGGCCGGTCCCATCCCGTCACTTTTTAAGGAGACCCCCATGGCTACAGTCCGATCAGCCCACACCGTCTGGAACGGCGACCTCTTCAACGGCAAGGGTGACGTGACCCTCGACAGCTCCGGCCTTGGCACCTACGACGTGACGTGGAAGGCGCGTGCCGAAGAGGCCAACGGCAAGACCAGTCCCGAGGAGCTGATCGCCGCGGCGCATTCCGCCTGCTTCTCCATGGCGTTCAGTAATGCCCTTGCCGAAGCCGGCAAGACCGCGGATCGGATTGAGACCTCCGCGGACGTCACTTTCGTGCCCGGAACCGGCATCACCGGCAGCCACCTGAAGGTCACCGCTGTGGTGCCCGGCCTTACGGCGGAGCAGTTCGACGACATTGCAGAGGCAGCAAAGACCGGATGCCCTGTCTCGCAGGCCCTGGCCGGCATCGATATCACCATGGACGCTGTCCTGGAATCCTAGGAACCGCGTCGAGTAACAGGCGCATGGCCCGGCCCGCTTCTGCGGGCCGGGCTTTTTGCGTTTCCGTCCCGTCATGGGCTGGGCGCCAACCTATTTGGGGGGCGGCGGCGGCGGTGTCCCCAGACAGGGTGTTGACCTCTGAAGAGCCCGCGTAGCGTGGTTTCCACGCGAGCTTGGCCCTATGCCAAGGAAGCGGTTTCGATAGGCTCGCAACTGCGTCTGAAGGTAAAAAGATGAACCTCACTCCCAAAGAAATCGACAAACTTTACATTTATCAAGTGGCGGATCTGGCCCGGAAACGGCGGGACAGGGGAACCAAGCTGAGCGTCAGCGAGGCAACCGCGCTCATCTGCGAGGCTATCCTCGAGGGCGCCCGCGACGGCAGGACCGTCGCCGAGGTGATGGAGCTAGGCAAAACCATCGTCTCCGAATCCGAATGCATGGACGGCGTCCGTGAGCGGCTGCCTCTCCTGCAGGTCGAAGCGACCTTTGTCGACGGCAGCAAGCTGGTCTCCTGTCACGATCCCATCGGAGTCTGACTTGACGCGGCCGGCCGAGCCGGATGCGACGGTGGTACTGGTCGGAGGTCATGAGAGCGGCAACGGGACGGATCTCTCCTTCCTTGCGGATTATCTTCCCGACGCTCACATCACCCCTGCCGGACGGCCGTTGCACAACCTGCTCACGCAATTACGCGGGCGCAAACGCCTCGCATCGGATCCCGCGCCGGTGGTGGTGCTGCCCATGACGTTCGGGCGCAACCCCACGCTCATTGCCGATGCGGCAAAAACGCTCAAATGGCTGGAAGCGGGGGCCGACGCTTCCGGCTTACCCCTGGTCCTGGCCGATCCTTTCGGCACGGGCGACCACCTCACGGCGTGGCTCCGAGCCGCGGCAACCAATGTGCACCACCGCGCGCCGGAGGCGGGCATGCTCATCATGGCCGATGCGGCCAATCCCTTTGACGACGCCGAACTCTACCGCATCTCCCACCTTGTGCGCACCCACGGGGCGGGCAACCAGGTGGAAACTGCGACAGTTGAGTCGCCGGCTGAGGTTGTGGACGCTGTTAAGCGGCTGCGGCTTCTCGGCAGCACAGAAACGGTTGTTGTCCCCGCCGGTTTCCGGCAGACGGCGACGCTGCATGGCGATCCGTTGCCGTTCGGTGAAGGCGCACTTGCCGATGCCGGCTTTTACGGTTCTTTGCTCAGCGGGCAGGCAGCGCTGCGTGTTATCCGTGAGCGGGTCCTCGATGCACTGCACAACTTCGAGCATGGCCACAACGGGATCGAGGCCGGACTGCAGGCCGACCACGGCCACGGATACGCACACTCACACGCCTTTGACGCAGCCAACGGCCACTCCCATACCCACGGGCAGGGAGCTAGCGCTGGCCATACACATTTCCACCCCGCCCCCATCGGCTCGACTTAACCGCAGAAGTCCCCCACCCAAACATGCCGTGCAGCGACGCTGCACCGCAAGGGAAGGAAACATCATGCTGGGCACCCCCTCTTATGACCACAAGGACGAAGAGATCGAGATTAACGCCGGCAGGCCAAGCGTCACTCTGCTGGTAAGCAACACCGGAGACCGGGCGATACAAATCGGGTCACATTTCCACTTCTTCGAGACGAACAAGGCGCTTTTGTTTGAGCGTGAGCTCGCCTATGGCATGCACCTCGATGTGCCGGCGGGCACCGGTATCCGCATCGAAGCAGGAGATACCAAAGAGGTAACCCTGACGGCTTATGCCGGCAACCGAAGGGTTATCGGCTTCAACAACCTCGTCGATGGCGGGCTCGATTCCACGGCGACCAGGATTCGCGCAATTGACCGCATGAACGAGCTCAAGTTCCAGAACGGCAAACCGAGCGCCAAACCAAGTGCCGGCAGCACCGGCAAGGCGCCGAAAACGGGCAATGCTGGAGAGGGGAAGAAGTGATGGCGAAGATCTCGCGCAAGCAATACACCGATCTCTTTGGTCCGACCACCGGGGACCGGGTACGCCTGGCCGATACCAACCTCGTGATCGAGATTGAGAAGGATTACAACGAAGGCCACTACGGCGACGAGGTTGTCTACGGCGGCGGAAAGACCGCCCGCGACGGCATGGCGGCCGACCCCCAGGCGACATCCGCTGAGGGCGTGCTTGACCTGGTCATCACCAACGCCATCATCCTGGACCCCGTGCTGGGTGTGGTTAAGGGCGATATCGGCGTACGCGACGGCAAGATTGCCGGTATCGGCAAGTCCGGAAACCCGCACACCCAGGACGGTGTGGATCCGCGCCTCGTTGTGGGGCCGGGCACCGAGCTGCTGGCCGGCGAACACTTTATCGCCACCGCGGGCGGTATCGATTCGCACGTGCACTACATCTCGCCGGAACAGGCACAGGCGACCCTCTCCAACGGCATCACCACCATCTTCGGTGGCGGCACCGGACCTACCGACGGGACCAATGGCGTCACCACCACCCCCGGCGTGTGGAACCTGGCCCGGATGCTCGAATCCGCGGAGGGCATGCCCGTGAACATGGGCTTCCTGGCCAAAGGCAACGGTTCGCTGCCGGAGGCACTGATGGAACAGATCGAAGGCGGGGCGGCAGGGTTGAAGGTCCACGAGGACTACGGCACAACACCTGCGGCGCTCAGCAATGCCCTCGCCATGGCCGACCTCTACGATGTGCAGGTTTCGGTGCACACCGACAGCCTCAACGAGGCCGGTTATGTTGAGAACACGCTGGACGCGATCGACGGCCGCACCATCCACACCTTCCACACCGAAGGTGCCGGCGGCGGACACGCGCCGGACATTATCAAGGTGGCCGGGCACCCCAACGTCCTCCCCTCATCCACGAACCCGACCCTCCCCTACACCGTCAACTCCGTCGATGAGCTCCTGGACATGGTGATGGTCTGCCACCACCTCTCCCACGACATTCCGGAAGACGTCGCGTTCGCGGATTCCCGTGTCCGGGCCGAGACCATTTCCGCGGAGACCGTGTTCCACGACGAAGGCATCATCTCGATGGTCTCCTCCGATTCACAGGCCATGGGCCGCATCGGCGAGTCATTTATGCGTACGTTCCAGATAGCCCACCACTGCAAGGACCAGCGCGGGAAGCTGCCCGAGGACAGCCCGGACAATGACAATTTCCGGGTCCTGCGCTACCTGGCCAAAATCACCATCAACCCGGCCATCACCCAGGGCGTGTCCGATTACATCGGCTCCCTGGAAGAAGGCAAGATGGCCGACATCGTGCTCTGGCCGATCCAGTCCTTCGCCGCAAAACCGCGGCTGATCGTCAAGGGCGGCCTGATCAACTGGGCGCTGATGGGTGATCCAAATGCCTCGCTGCCCACCCCGCAGCCGGTGTATTACCGCCCCATGTTCGGTGCGCAGGGCAAAGCGCTGCAGAGCACGCGGGCAACCTTTATGTCCAAGGCAGCCATCGACAAGGGCGTGCCGGAGAAGCTGGGGCTCGAAAGCCAGGTGCTGCCGGTGCAGCGCTGCCGCGGCATCGGCAAGCAGCACATGGTGCGCAACAGTGCCACACCGGTCATCGAGGTGGACCCGGAGACGTACAACGTGACGTACAACGGCACGCTGGCCAGCATCCCTCCTGCCCAGTCCCTGCCGCTGACCCAGTTGTTCTTCCTCGCCTAGGAGCAACGCATGACAGATGTACGCCAGTTGCTGACCAGCCTGCAGTTTGCGGACTCGGCATTTCCCAGCGGCTTTTACACGATGTCCCACAGCCTCGAGGGCTACAGCCAGGCGCACCTCGTAGGCCGGGACGGCGTGCAGCAGCTGCTGGGCGATCTGCTGCTGCACGCCGTCGGACCCTCGGATGCAACCGCCCTCGCCACCGCGCACCGCGCGGCGGCAGGCGGCGACGTCGACCGCGTTCAGGAGGTCGACCAGCTGCTGTTTGCCTCGAAACTGAACGCGGAAATGCGCACCGCCTCCGTGCGCAGCGGGCACCAGCTCATCGATTTGGGCGCCGAGCTGATTGACCAGCCACTGCTCGCGGAGTACCGCGAACGGGTGCGGCTGCGCAGTACGCCCGGTTGCCAGCCGGTTGCCGCAGCAGTGGTGTACGCGGCAAACGGAGTCGACACCAGGCACGCAGTGGCCGCGGACCTGTTCGCTTTTTCGGCCAGCTTTGTCGGCGCAGCCCTGCGCTTGCGGCTGACTGATCACCGGCAGGCACAGGCCGTGCTGCTGGCAACCGCCGGCGTGATCGAACAGGTCACGGATGCCGCTTTGGGACGCGATCTCGCCGACCTGGGCGGTTGCGCACCCATGTCCGATGTGATGTCGGCCAGGCATGAGCGGGCCGAGGCCCGCCTGTTCGCCAGCTAAGGCAGGCACACGGTATGTCCGCACGGTATGGGGCCTGAACCTTCGTGCAGCTACCGCAGACAAAAAACAGCATTCACACCGAAACAGAGGAAACCATGAGCGAGAACGTGTTGAGAATCGGCATTGGCGGACCCGTTGGCAGCGGCAAAACGGCACTGACGGAGGCGCTGGTACCGCTGCTGATCGAGGCCGGCCGCACCCCCGGCGTGATCACCAATGACATCTACACCCAGGAGGATGCCCACCACGTCCGAAGGGAGCTGGCAGGCATTCTCGACCCCGAGCGCGTCATGGGCGTTGAGACCGGGTCCTGCCCGCATACGGCGGTGCGCGATGACCCGACCATGAACCTGGCCGTCGGGGCGGAAATGCTGGAACGGTTTCCTGAGATCGACACACTGATATATGAGTCGGGCGGCGACAACCTGACCCTGACCTTCTCACCGGCACTGGCCGATGTGTTTGTCTTCGTGCTGGATACCGCCGAGGGCGAGAAAATGCCCCGCAAGCGGGGTCCAGGCATCACGGACAGCGACATCCTGGTCATCAACAAAATCGACATCGCCCAGTATGTCCGCACCGATCTGGACGTAATGGAGTCCGATGCCCACCGGGTGCGCGAGGACAGGCCGGTAGTACTGACGAACTCGCTGACGGGGCTCGGAGTGGACGAACTTCACCGGGAAATCATGTCCCAGTGGGGCGCCAGAACCGAGCTGATCGGATGAGGTTGAAGACAACAGACCCTGAAAGCACTGCGGAGCCCGCAGGGATCGGTGCCGGAGCAGGCCGGCTTGCCGGCGTGAGCGACCTGTCCCGGCGGGCGGTTCAGCAGACCGGTGGCCGGGTGCCGAGCACTGGCGGCTACCGCCTTGAGCCCGCATTCTATGAACCGGAGCGGGTGCCGCCCGAGGTTCTGCAGCAGTCCCGGGTCTGGCGGGGCCTGCCGGTTGGCAGCCCGGGCAAGGTGGGCATCCTGCAACTTGGATTCGACCGCAACCGGGGCCGTACCGAACTGGTACAGCACTACCAAAAATCACCGCTGCAGATCATGCATCCCCTGTACTTTAATGAGTTGCGCCCGGACATGGCGTACACCTACCTGATGTCCTCCGGCGGCGGCATCCTGCACGGAGACCGGTTGCGTACCGATTTGCGCTTCGGTCCGGGCACCGCGGCGCACGTGACCACTCAGACCCAGACCAGGGTCTACCGCATGGAGCACGACTACGCTTCCGCGATTGTGAACATCACCGTCGAAGAAGGTGCCTACGCGGAGTACCTGCCCGAGCCCGTGGTGCCCTTTGCCGATTCACGCTTCTACCAGCAGACATCGGCGGTGGTGGACGAGTCGGCCACGCTGTTGCTCGGCGAGACCCTGTACGCCGGCAGGCTCGCCCGCGGCGAACGGCATGCCTACGATGTGTACGCCTCGGATCTGGAGGTGCGGCGGCCGGACGGCCGCCTGGTCGCCCTGGACCGGTTGCGGCTCATCCCCGGCAAGGGTGGAGACGGTGCAGAATCCGGGGTGAACGGGCTCGGCGTGCTTGCCGGACACGATGTGCTTTCCATGCTCTACGTCGTCACACCAGACGTCCCTGTTGCCCTGCTCGCAGACACACTGCACCGGGCCGTTGAAGAGCGCGGAGGTGACCTGATCTTCGGCGTGAGCACGCTACCCGGCGATACGGGCGTGTGGATGCGCCTGGTGGGAAACGACACCGTGGCCGTGGCAGCTGCGGGGACAGCCGCGGCCGCCGCCGTTCACGAACTGCTGACCGGGCTGCGGGCCCCCGTCATTCGAAAAAGCTAGAAAGGGGTCTGACAGTGCCTAACAACATACAGGAGCAGGCAGCGAAGTCGGGGCGCTCCTACCGGGCGCAGGTGGTGCTCGCCTTCATTCCGGTTGCGCTGCTGCATATTGTGGGTTTCGGGCTGTTTTTCTTCCTGGTTGAGCCATTGCACCTGCAGCTGGGCACCTCTGTATTCGGAGTCGGCATAGCCGTGGTGGCCTATGTGCTGGGTGTGCGGCACGCCTTCGATGCCGATCACATTGCCGCTATCGACAACACCACCCGCAAGCTCGTCGATCTGCGCAAACCGGCCGCCGGCGTCGGCCTGTTCTTCTCGCTTGGGCACTCCACCATCGTTTTCCTCATGGCGGCGCTGCTGGCACTTGGAGTGAGTTGGGCGGTGGGCCTCAGCGACGACGGCAACGGTGTGCGGAACGGCCTCGGCGTGTTCGGGACGGTGGTCTCCGGCGTCTTCCTTCTCCTGATCGGGCTCATCAACGCCGTCGCGTTCATGGGAATCCTCAAGGTTTGGCGGGCCTCTCGCAACGGTGACCTGGATGAGCTGGAACTGGAGCGGCATCTGCAGGGCCGCGGCTTCATCAGCCGTCTCATCCGGCCAATGCTCCGGTCAATCGACCGGCCCGGAAAGATGTACGCCGTCGGCTTTCTGTTCGGGCTCGGCTTCGATACCGCCAGTGAGATCGCCCTGCTGGTGCTGGCCGGAACAGGGGCAGCGACGGGGCTGCCCTGGTACGCGATCCTCTGCCTGCCCCTGATCTTCGCAGCCGGTATGAGTTTGTTCGATACGCTCGATTCCGCCGTCATGGTGAAAGCCTACGGATGGGCCAGCGTCAATGCGGTGCGCAAGCTGTACTACAACCTCACCATCACCGGGCTTTCGGTAATGATTGCCGTCATGATTGGCGGCATTGAGCTGGTCGGGCTGCTGAACGAGAAGCTCGGCCTGCGCGATCCGCTCACCGGATGGGTCGCCGCCATCGACCTGGAAAACGTGGGCTACATTGTGGTGGCCACGCTGATACTTGTCTGGCTGATCTCCACCGCTTACTGGCGGTTCGGACATGTGGAGGAGCGCTGGGCGCTTGCGAACGGGACGGCCGGCTCCGGGAGCGGGGCTGCCGCGCCGGGCGGACCACAACCCGGGGCAGAGCCGCTGCCCGGGAAGGAGACGCCACCCGATGACGCCACCGGAAAGAGGCTGACGTGAGCACCGCGGGGGCGGCGACACCGGGCCCGGCCATCTCGGGCACGGA
The DNA here is from genome assembly GCF_022869865.1 of Arthrobacter zhangbolii. Classification (NCBI taxonomy): domain Bacteria; kingdom Bacillati; phylum Actinomycetota; class Actinomycetes; order Micrococcales; family Micrococcaceae; genus Arthrobacter; species Arthrobacter zhangbolii. The sequence continues at coordinate 1,486,626 of NZ_CP094984.1, read as the reverse complement.
GTGGCTGAGGGGCTGGGGACAGGGACTGTCGCAGATCTTCTTCCAGAGCAATATCTACACTGCCCTGTTATTCCTGGCCGCCTTTGCCGTGGCTGACTGGCGGATGGCAGTCCTCGTGCTGATTGGGTGCGCAGGAAACATGGTGGGAGGGCGCCTGCTCAAAGCCGATTCCCCGTCGGTCGTATCCGGTATGGAGGGCTTTTGCGGCGCCCTTGTCGGAGCCGCCACCTTCTCCATCATGGGCGGGACCCAGTGGGCGGCGTATCCCATCCCGCTCGTCGGCGGCATACTTTGCGCCCCGGTGACCTGGCTGGTGGTTGCCCTGTTCACCAAGACACCGCTGAGGGTGTTCTCCCTGCCGTCCACGACAGCCCCGTTCTGCATCGTGGCGACGGCCATCCTGGTCAGCACGGAGGCACTGCACCTGCCTTCGGCGCCGTCGGCCACCATTGACTCTGAGCCGCTGGCCTTCGCCCGCTCTCTTCTGACGAACGTCTCCGAAGTGGTGCTGATCAACAACGTCTGGTCAGGCGCCCTCATCCTGCTGGGGTTGTTCGTGGCGGGCTGGAAAGTGGGACTGGCCGGGCTGCTCGGCAGCGTAGTGGGAAGCCTGTGCGCGCTGGCGATGGGTGAAGCCCTTACCGAGACGGCCAACGGGCTGGCGGGCTACTCGGGTGTCCTCACCGCCATAGCCCTCGCCGTCGTCTTCCTCCGCAGCAGCGCTGTTTCGTGGGTGCTCGCCGTGATCGGAACGGTGGTGACTGCCGTGGTAACGGTGATCATGCACGATCTGAACGCTCCCACCTACACGTGGCCTTATATCCTCACCACCTGGGTTTTCCTGGTGATCGCCCATTACATTCCGGCTGCCAAGCGTCCCTGACCGGACCTTGCGGCCGAGCGCACCTACGGCCCGTGGAATCTACATCGAGGCGCCGATCCAGAGGCCGATCACTGCGGCGGCGACGGACAGTACCAGCATGACAATGCCGCTGATGAAGGACGCCCCGTAGCGGCCCTGCTTGATCAGCTGCACCGTCTCGTAGCTGGCGGTGCTGAAGGTGGTGTAGCCGCCGAGGAACCCGGTGCCGATCACGATGCTCAGATCCGTGGACACAAAGCGCTCGATGGTGAGTCCCGTGAGCAGCCCGAGAACGAGCGAACCGGAGACATTGATGATCGTGGTAGCCCACGCAAACTCGGTTTTCATATGGGCACGGATGTATCCGTCCACAATGAACCGGACCGTGGCGCCTACTCCGCCGGCCAATGCCAGCAGCAGGAAAATCCCCGGGGTCATGAGCCCTCCTCCTGTTCGTGCCGGCGGCCGGAGCCGCGGGCATTGATGGCGCCGGCGGCGATACCGGCCCAGGTGGCACAGGCACCGATGAGCACCGTGCCGAGGGCATAAACGATCGCTATCCAGGGCAGACCGTCACGGAAGAGCACGGCCGTGTCAGTGGCCAGCGAACTGTACGTTGTAAAGCCGCCGCAGAAGCCCGTGCCCAGGAGCAGCTTCAGGTTCTTGCCGGTCGGGCGGGAACTGTCGAGCCGCGTCACCGCCTCGTACAGGTAACCGAGCAGAAACGCGCCGACCACGTTGATCAGCGGGATGGCCACCGGCACCGAACCGAGATTCGGGATGGCCAGCGAGAGCCCTTCGCGGCTCGCAGCGCCCGCTGCGCCGCCGACGGCGACCAGCCCGATCGCCGCCCAGCGCAGGTATGCCGGGCGGGTGCCGGCATTCATTCCAAGCTCCAGGGGTTTGCGCCGCCGGCAACACAACGTGCTGCGAGCTGATGATTTTGCGGGGAATCCGGGTGAGTGCCCATCTTTGTGAGATTACTCCTGCCCGGTTGCACCGACAACGCATGCGAAGCCCCTGCCCCGGCTGAGTGCCGGAACGATGGAAACGCCCGGTAACGCGCAGACGTGGCTGGAGCCGGACCGGTGTTCCCAGTCCGGCTCCAGCCGTCACTATTGACGGGCGTGTGCGGCCTCGGCCCTAGTGTCGGTTGTCCTTCGCGTCGGTGCCGGCGGAAACCGGTGCCGGGATGGACAGGTCACCGTTCTCCTGCCGGGACCCGGCCTGGCCATCCTGCGGGCGGGGAGGCAGCGGTGCCGGCTGCAGAGTCGGGTAGCCCGTGAGCGCGGGCGGCTCGTCCGTAGGCAGTTCCGAGAGCATTTCCCGGAGGATGCCCACACCGTGTTCCAGCTGGGGATCCTCGCCGGCTACGTAGGCGTGCGGAGGGAACGTCACCTCAATGTCCGGCTCGACACCGCGGTTCTCAACACCCCAGCCCACCCCGCCGGTGAACCAGTAGGCGTACCGCGGCTGGTTGACGGTGGTGCCGTCCACCAGATTGAACCGACCGTCAATGCCGACGACGCCGCCCCAAGTGCGGGTGCCGATCACCGGGCCGATACCGCGCAGTTTGGAGACCTGCGTGATGATGTCACCGTCCGAGCCGGCGAACTCGTCAGTCAGGATGACCACCGGTCCGCGGGGCGCGTGGGCCGGGTAGGGGCTGGGCTGGCCGCCGCGGGGCATGTCCCAGGCCGTAACCTTGCGGCCTATCAGTTCGGCAACGAGCTGGGAGGTGTGGCCGCCGCGGTTCCTGCGGACATCCACCACCAGCGCCTGCCGGGATGCCTCCTGGTCCAGGTCGCGGTGCAGCTGCGACCAGCCATTGGCCACCATGTCGGGTATGTGCAGGTAACCGAACGCTCCGTTGGAGGCCTCCCGCACAATCCGCCGGTTGGCGTGCACCCAGTTCTGGTAGCGGAGCCGTTCCTCGCTGCGCAGAGGCACGACGGCGATGCGGCGCTGGGAGGGGGCTCCGGCGTCGTCGGCAGAGACTATGGTCAGCTCCACCGTTCGCCCGGCTGCACCGGTCAGAAGTGCCGCAGGACCTTCGCGGGGCGGGACGGGTACACCATCGATGGCGGCAATGACGTCACCGGGGTGAACGTCGGCCCCCGGGGCGCTGAGTGGCGAGGTGGCCTGCGGGTCCGAAGATTCGGCGCCCAGGATCCGAACCACTTCCCAACCGCCGGCTCCCGGCCGCAGATCCGCACCCAGGAAACCCTGTCCGCCGGCACCCTGCTCCGTGACCGGAACCGGGGTGACATACGCGTGGGAGGTACCGAGCTCTCCGTGCATCTCCCAGAGCAGGTCCACGAGGTCATCGTGGCTGCCGAGGTTGTCTACCAGGGGCCGGTAGCGGGCATGCACGCCTTCCCAGTCCAGGCCGCCCATGTCCGGGGCCCAGAAGAAGTCGCGCTGCAACCGCCAGGCCTCGTCGAAGGCCTGGCCCCAAACCTTGACCGGATCAATGCGTACGCGGATGCGGTCCAGGTCCACACGGATGTTTTCTACGGAATCCTCCTCCACCCGGGAAGCGGCGGGAACCACCCGGACACTGCCCTCGTGGCGCACTACCACCTTGCTGCCGTCGCCGCTGACCTCGTAGCCCTCCAGGGCCGGCACCAGGACGGACAGATCCTTGGTCAGCAGGTCGAACCGCTCCAGCCGGGCGGCCGGATCCCGGTCGGTCGCTGTGGCCCGGCCATCGCCGGTGACGCCGTAGATGTCATTTGCCTGCCAGAGCAGGGCCGAATCGGCGGCCCGGAGTTTGGTGTAGCGGCCCTGCGGCACGGGAACGGCGATGATGCGGTCGCCGATCCGCTCGGCATCCACCTGCACGTCAGGGACTGTTTTCTTCGGCGTTCCGCCATCCGCTGCTTCTGCGGCCACGGGAACCGAACCGCCGGAGACCGACGGGCCGAATGGTGACGGCGTGCCCGCCGCCAGCGCCACCAGGAAGGGCTTGGTGGAGGAAGGGAAGCTCAGATCGAAGCGGTGCGTGTCATAGACGGGGTCGAAGCTGCGCTCCGAGAGGAATGCCAGGTAGCGGCCGTCCCGGGTGAAGGAGGGATCGTGATCGGCGAAACGGCCATCCGTAACGTCGATGACCGGTGCGGAGGCGTCGACGGCGGAGCGCAGGCGGATCCTGGTCCTGCCCTCCCCCGTGGTCGGTTCCGCCCAGGCAAGCCACTGCGAGTCCGGTGAGAACGCCAGCTGGTCCACTGCACCGAATTCGGATGCGGCAACCGGGCTCAGTTCCGCGGTGGAGGTTTCAAGGATGAACACTTCCCCGTATTCCGTGGCCACCCCTACGCGCTGTCCGTCCGGGCTCGGAACCAGTTCGCTCACGCGGGTGGGCCGGTCGAATCCGATGCGTACGGTGCCGCTTTCCGTGGCGGGAACAGCCGGAGATGCTCCGGCAGCGGTGTCCTGCGCTTCGGTCTGAGCTGCGGGTACTGCAGCGCGGTCCTGCGGTCCCCGGGATCCGTGGGTGGTGGTGCTGGAGGCAGAGACGGGGCTGGGAAGGACCAGCCCGGTGTCCGCAGCCGGCTCGTTTGCCGGGCTGCCGGCGGGCAGCCCGCCGTCCCGGGCGGAGCCGCCGGAAGCGGTGTCCACATCGGCAAAGACTTTCCTGATGTAGATCGCTTCCTCGCCCTGGCTGTCCGAGACGAAGACGGCGTGGGTCTCTCCCAGCGGACGGCCCAGGCGGGCACGCACGGCGGAGTCTGCCTCGATGACGCGGGAGGGGCCGTCGCGGTGTGTCAGCCAGTGCAGGGTGCCGTGCGTTTCCACCACGCTCGCGGTGCCGGTGGCGTCCGGGACGGCTGCGGCCAGGTGCCTGGCAACGTTGAGCGGTCGGGGCCGCCGCGCGGTACCGGCGGAGCCGAGCGAAATCTCCAGCGGCTGCGCATCAGCGTCCAGTGATGCCAAAAGCCAGATGCGTCCTGCGGATTCAAAGACAATCCGGGTGCCGTCCGACGAGGCGTGCCGGACGTAGAAGCCTTCAAAATCAGTGTGGCGGCGCAGATCGGTGCCCTGGGGGGTGACGGAATACAGGTTTCCGTAACCCTCATGGTCGGAGAGGAAAACGACTCTTCCGTCAATCCACATGGGGTCGGACAGGTTGCCGTCAAGCTCGGGGACGAGCCGGACGAATTCGCCGTTGCCGTCCGCGTCGATCCACAGCTTTCCGGCAGTGCCGCCCCGGTAGCGCTTCCACCAGGCCTGTTCGCGGGTCAGCATGCTGCCGATCACCATTGGCCGTTCGTCGCCGACTGCGGGGCCTTCGGCGATGGTTTCCACCGGCCCGTAGGGCAGTTTGACCGGGGCGGTGCCGTCGAGCGGGACGGTGTAGGCCCACCGGAGCCGGTTGTCTTCCTGTTCCACGGAACTGGTGGCGATAACGTCTCCGGCTGAGTTGAAGCCCTTGAGCCGCGTGCTCTGGCTGCCCCAGAAGGTCAGCTGACGGAAATCCCCGCCCTGGACATCTGCCGTGACAATCTCCGGAGCACCGCCCTGGACCACCTGCCAGGCCAGCCGGGTGCCGTCCGGTGAAAACTTGGGGCTGCGTGCCGGCAGTTGCATCGAGGAGATACGCCAGGCCCGGCCGCCGGATACAGGTGCCATCCACACGTCGTCTTCAGCCACGAAGGTGACAAGGTCGCCGTGCAGATCGGGGTAACGAAGGTAAGCAGTTGGACTCATGGAACGATCCTATCTTTCGGTACCGGCTTCCCCGTGTAGGACCATGCCTTCGCCGGCTGCGAGAATCCGGCTGATTTTCCATGCTCCGTCGCTGCGCAGCAACACCAGCTGTACCTGTTGCTGCTGCCCGTCGGCCTGATGCACCACACTGCCTTCCGCGTCCACCTGTTCGTAGGCGGAGACCTCCAGCCGTACAGTGAGCCCGGCCGTCTCCCCGGGGGCGTCCCCTGCTGCCGCCCGTTGCCTGTCCCCGCCGTCCGCCGTGGCCAGGACCGCCGCCTGCATGTCCAGTCCGCGGAGGGTATGGCCGTCACGTGCAAGCCGGCTGATCTGCTGCTGGTCCTCCCGCAGGGCCTGGGACCCCGGGGCATTAACGAGGTGCAGCAGCTCGGGATCGGCTGTGGCGAACGCCCGAGCCCGCAGTTCTGCGAGCGCGGGCAGGGCCTGTGCCGGGTCCGGAACGGAAGCCTCCGCCAGCAGGGTTTCCACCGGCTGGGCCTGTTTCACCGGGCCGCCCGTTCCGGGAGCCTCTCCGGGCGGTGGCGTCAGCTGCCCGGAACCGGCAGGCGGTTCGCCAGCCGCCGGGCGGAGCACCTCGGGAGCAGCAAGGGCGACGCCGGCGAGCACCAGTACCGCAAGCACCAGCGCGGTGGCGGCGGCGGGCCACAGCGTACTGCGGCCACCGCGGCGCCGCCGCCGTGGCCGCCTGTCCCCCTCAGTACCCGCAGGGCTGCGTCCATCGCCCGCCGTTCCCGGCCGGTTCCGGCTCCGCCTGCCGAACCGTTCAGCTCCCGACCCGCCCGGCTCGGCGGCAGTCCGCCTCCGGTCCCGGGCGGGTGCTCCCGCGTTCCTCCCCCTCCTCCCGGCATCCCATCCTGACCTCCCGGCCCTGCGCCGGCGGATACCCGTACCGCCCCGGTCCGCCCCGCGGCTGCCGGCGCGCCTGTTCGTGCCGGCCCGTCTCAGGCCGAACCTGCGTCTTTCCTGCCCGGTTGCCGAGCGGGTCCGCCGGGTCAGCAGTTCCGGCAGGACCTCCGGGTGCACTGATGCCGCCAGATCCACAGGCAGGGCCGGCGTGCTGCGGTAGGCCGCTGCGGCAAATTCGTCTGCGGACGGCCGCTCGTCCGGTTCCTCGTGGAGTCCCGCTTCCAGCAGGGCCGGCAGCAGCCTCCCCACACCGGGCACCAGGATGGACAGCGGCGGGCGTTCCCGGAACGGCGGCGGAGCCTTTCCGGTGAGGAGGAACCAGCCCACGGCCGAGAGCGCAAAAATATCCCCCGCGGTGCCCAGCCTTGCGCCCCGGTTTCCGGTGTTCTCCGGCGGCTCATAGCCGGGGGTGCCGAGCCGTTCCTCCCCCGGTGCCCCCAACAGCCGTGCCTGCCCGAAATCCCCCAGCAGCGGTTTGCCGTCGGCGGCGAAAAGGATGTTGCCCGGTGAAATGTCTCCGTGGGCTGCTCCCCGTGCGTGCAGGTAGCCAAGCGCAGCGGCCAGGCCAACAAGTATGCTCACTGCCTCGCCGGGAGCCACCGGGCCCCGGGCGGCCACGAGTGCCGCGACGCTGCCTCCCGGCGCATAGGTGCTGAGCAACCCGGCCCCCCGGTCCGTTTCCGCAACTGCGTGCAGCTGCAGCAGGTTCGGGTGCTCCAGACGCGCCAGGACGTTCGCTTCCCTCCGAAGCTCAAAGGCATTCGGCGGCCGGTCTCCTGCGCCCCGGACAACCTTGAGCGCAAACGGCTCTCCGGCGTCATTGCGAACCAGCCAGACTGCCCCGCTGCCGCCCACCCCCAGCAACCGGACTGCGGTATAGCCCGGCAACACCGGTGCCGGTCCGGCCGCCTCCCGGGCGTCCTGTTCCGTACCCCGGGCTGCGGTGTTTCGCACTCCGGCGTCACCCGCTCCGGCGTTCCCCGCACCGGTGTCCCCCATACCGATGTTCCCTGCCCCGGTGCCCTCTGCTGCGGTTTCCGCTCTGTTCTCCATGGCACCCCAGTCTGGAACGCCATTGTCCTGCAGGACCGGTTATCCACAAGGTAGTCGGCACCCCGCCGGACGGCCTGTCAGAGTGTGGTCCACATTACGTCGCAGGGGGATTAGGCTAGCCCCATGGCTTTGGAGTTCACCCGCGTAGGCCTGGCTCCGCACTACGTGGATTATTTGGCAGGCTGGGACCTCCAGCGGCAGCTTCACCGGGCAGTTCTTGAGGACAATGCACCCAACAGAGTCCTGCTCCTGGAGCATCATCCGGTGTACACGGCAGGACGCCGCACCGAGCCGCATGAGCGTCCCTTCGACGGGACACCCGTGGTCAATGTCGACCGCGGCGGAAAGCTCACGTGGCACGGGCCGGGACAGCTGGTGGGCTACCCCATCCTCAAGCTGGCTGATCCGGCCCACATCAGGGCTTATGTAGACGCACTGGAGGCTGCAGTGATCGCTGTACTGCGCGACTACGGGCTGGCCGGAACCCGCATCGAGGGGCGCTCCGGCGTCTGGCTCCCAGGGGACGGGCAGCCGTTCGGCGTCCCGGACCGGAAGATAGCCGCCGTGGGCATCCGGGTGGACCACGGAGTCACCATGCACGGCTTCTCACTGAACTGCAGCAACGACCTCGCCCCCTACAGCCAGATCATCGCCTGCGGGATTACCGACGCCGGCACCACCTCCATCAGCGCAGAGACCGGCCGGACGGTTACGCCGGCCGACGTCGTCGCCCGGGTGGAGGAAGAGCTCACCGCCCGGGAAGCAGACCTGACCGGCACCACCACCGTGAAAATCACCCCCGGCTCCGGCGCCATCCCTGCCGCCAGCCGGCCGAAAGGAGCCCTGCTGTGACCCTCGCCCCTGAAGGACGACGCCTGCTGCGCATCGAACAGCGCAATGCAGCCGTTCCCGTGGAACGCAAGCCTGAGTGGATCAAGGCCAAAGTGAACATGGGGCCTGAGTTCGTGGAGCTGAAAAAGCAGGTGAAGAAAGAAGGCCTGCACACGGTCTGCGAAGAGGCCGGCTGCCCCAACATCTTTGAATGCTGGGAAGACCGCGAAGCCACGTTCCTGATTGGCGGCTCGGAGTGCACGCGGCGGTGCGACTTCTGCCAGATCGACACCGGCAAGCCGTCCCCGCTTGACCGGCTGGAACCCACCAAGGTGGCCCGTTCGGTCCAGCAGATGAACCTGCGCTACGCCACCGTCACCGGCGTGGCCCGCGACGACCTTGAGGATGAGGGTGTCTGGCTCTACGCCGAGACCATCAGGAAGATCCATGAGCTGAACCCCGGCACCGGCGTCGAAATCCTCATTCCCGATTTTTCCGGGAAGGTTGAGCACATTATCGACATCTGCGAAGCGCAGCCCGAGGTTTTCGCGCACAACGTGGAAACGGTTCCCCGCCTGTTTAAGCGGATCCGGCCTGCCTTCCGGTACGAGCGCTCACTTGATGTCATCACCCAGGGACAGAACATGGGCATGGTCACCAAGTCCAACCTGATCCTCGGTATGGGTGAGACACGTGAAGAGGTGTCCGGTGCACTGAAGGACCTGCGCGACGCCGGCTGCGACTTGCTCACCATCACGCAGTACCTGCGGCCCAGCGAACGGCACCTGCCGGTTGACCGGTGGGTCAAGCCGCAGGAGTTCGTGGACATCAGCACCGAGGCCGAGGAACTGGGTTTCCTGGGTGTGATGAGCGGGCCCCTGGTCCGTTCCTCCTACCGTGCCGGCCGTCTGTGGGCCACCGCCATGCGCCGTAAGGGCCGGGAACTGCCTCCGCAGTTGGCGCACATCGAGGATTCCGGCAGTACGCTGCAGGAAGCCTCGTCCATCCTCGCCCGCGGCTGATCCCTTCCGGCAGCAGCCGGCAGCCCCTGAACGGACCGGGCGTCCCGGCATGGCCCATGCCCGCAGTCCCCCAGTCCCCCAGTCCCTCAGTCCCTCAGTCCCGCACGCGAACGGGCGCCGTCACAACCGGAGCGCCTTCCTCACCGCACGCCCGCATCACGTAGAATTGACTCACTATGGCCAAAAGCACTGATCCCGACGCACCCCAGAGCGCCCGCAAGGGTCTCTTCTCCCGCAAGCCGAAGGGGGAAAAGAAGCCCAAAAAGCAAGGGCGCCTAAAGCAGATCGCCGAAGTCTTCAGGATGACGCGGCGGAATGATCCGAACGTCGTCTGGCTGATGGTGGGCGCGTTCTTCGGCATCATTGCCGTGGGGCTGCTGATCGGCCTGCTGATTGACAACTGGATCACCATGCTGATCGTTGCCATCCCGATCGGCCTGCTGGCAGCCATGTTCATCCTCTCCCGCCGTGCTGAGCGGGCCGCTTTCTCGCAGATCGAAGGCCAGCCCGGGGCATCCGGCGCCGCCCTGAGCGTGCTGCGCCGCGGCTGGATCCTGGAGGAACAGCCGGTTGCCGTGAATCCGCGCACCCAGGAAGCCGTGTTCCGCGCCATCGGGCGTCCCGGCATCATCCTGGTGACCGAAGGAGCCCCCGCACGTGCCCGGGCACTGGCCGACGGCGAACGCCGCCGGATGAACCGCATTGCCCCCAAGGTTCCGGTCCACATCATCCAGACCGGCCGCGGCGAGGGCCAGGTTCCGCTGGCGAAGGTAGCCACCACGGCAAAGAAACTCCCCAAGGAACTGACCAAGCAGGAAGTTGCCGCGGTCAATAAGCGCCTGTCCGCACTGGGTACCCGGCTGCCGATCCCCAAGGGCATTGACCCGTACCGCGCCCGTCCGGACCGCAAGGCCACCCGCGGACGTTAGCCGTTTTCTGCAGAAGGGCTCCTTTCGAGGGGCCCTTTTGTTTTGCCCTGCTTTGTTTTTCCCTTTGTGTCAGCCAGCGCGGCTGCCTCATCGAGCCGGCCCAGCAGCTCCTGCTCTTCCTCGCGGGTGAGGCCGGCACCGCGGGGGCGGTCGACGCCGGCCGCTTCCTCCCAGGCGAGTGTGTCGGCCAGGGTTTCGGCCAGGGGGCGCAGGCTAAGACCCGCCTGCGCCGCGCGCAGGTTCGACCGCGCATTCATCCCGTGCCACTGCGGGTCAGCCAGCCATAGCGGCAGCGAGCGGGGTCCGGACCATTCATGAACCCCCTGTCCAAGGAGCCATGCCTGCTGCGCCGGCACGGACGCCGCCGCCTCGTTCCCTGCTGCGGCCTCCTGTGCAACGGCGGCGGCCGTTTCAAGATGGCGCCCGAGGGGCATCTGTCCCCCACCGGCGTTGAAGACCCCCGGCTTTTGTTCACGGGCCAGCTGCACCAGCCATTGGGCGAGGTCGCGGACGTCGATGAGCTGCGTGGGCTGTGTGCCGGCGTCGGGTACCAGGACCCTGCCGCCGGCGTCGGCGGGATGCGCGAAGCGCAGCGGCCAGTATCCGCTGCGGCCGGATGTGTCGCCGGGGCCTCCAATCAGCCCGGACCGCACGATCGCCCGGTTCGATACGCCGAACCCGGAGGTTACCGCCTGCTCGCAGGCCACCTTCGCCGGGCCGTAGCTCTCCATGGTTTCCATGACGTCGGATGCCAGCGGTGCCAGCAGCGGAGCGTCTTCATCCTGCCCGTGCCCGCTTTGTCCGGCATAGACGTTGCCGGTGGAGACAAACAGGTAGAAACCACTCACCGCGGACAGATCCCGGACGGCCCGCTGGACCTGTCCGGGCTGGCGGGACACATCGATCACCGCATCCCAGTGTTCGGTGGCCAGCCCCGCCAGGCCGTCGTCGGCATCCCGGTCCGTTTGATGGAACCTGATGCCCGACGGCGGGGTCCGATGTGCCGCGCGCAGCGCACGTCACCAGGTGTCCCCCGGCGGCAGCCGCCTGCGCAGTGTGGTATCCCAGCCAGGCGGTACCGCCAAGAATAAGCAGCTTCATGCCCCGAGCCTGCCCGAAAGGGCAGGGAAAGCAAACCCTAGTATTTAACCTTCACCAGGACCGTGCCCATGGCGCGGTCGTGCAGGCCGCGCTGGTCGGCGTCGAACACAACAGGCGGAATCACCAGGCACAACAGCACTGCGCGCACAATGGCAGCGGGAATACCGGCCGGCAGCCCGTTCATTTTCTGTACCTGCAGGCTGAAGACGCGATGCCCGATGCTGCAGCCAAGGATTCCGATCATCACGATCTGCTCGGCCGCGAAGACGGCCAGGATCGCAAAGTCATCGCCGCCGAACAGCCAGTAGGCAATCAGCGAGGCAACGGCCCAGTCGATGAGCAGCGCGCCCAGGCGCGGGCCAACCCGCGCTATCGAACCGGGGCCCGTTTTGGGCCGGCCGAGGCGCTTGCCGGGCCAGGTGCTCTCATCGGAGGGAGGGCCTTCCAGCCAGGAACCTAAATCGCTTCTATCGACCACCCTTAAAGACTACCCGGACCTGCAGAAGGGAAATAAACCCCCCATTATCACCAGCCTTAGTGGTTGCGGATAGGGTAGGAGAGAGACCATCGACTGCGTAACGTGCCGGAAACACGCGTGTCACCGCCGGGAAACCGGGCCCGGTTAGGGTCAAGGTGTCGCGCCGGACGGACGCGAGACCCGGCTCCAGCCGGGTCGGGGCAGCCCGAGGTCTTCCACCCAAACAGTTGTATAGGAGCACAGAAACGATGTTCAAGAACGCGGACGAGGTCCTCAAGTTCATCGCTGACGAGCAAGTGAAGTTCGTCGACATCCGATTCACCGACGTTCCCGGAGTGCAGCAGCACTTCAACGTGCCGGCCAAAACCGTCGATGCCGATTTCTTCGTCAACGGTCAGCTGTTCGACGGCTCATCCATCCGCGGCTTCCAGGGCATCGCCGAGTCCGACATGCAGCTGATCCCGGACGTCACCACGGCGTTCATCGATCCCTTCCGCATGGAGAAGACGCTGGCGCTTAACTTCTCCATCGTGAACCCCCGCACCGGCGAGCCGTACCACCGCGATCCCCGCGGCGTGGCCGAGCGTGCCGAGGCCTACCTGGCCTCCACAGGCATCGCCGACACGGCCTTCTTCGGCTCCGAGGCCGAGTTCTACATCTTCGACAACGTCCAGTACGAGTCCTCCCCCAAGGGAAGCTTCTACAAGGTGGACTCGATCGAAGCCCCGTGGAACAGCGGCCGCGAGGAAGAGGGCGGCAACCTGGGCAACAAGACCCCGTACAAGGGCGGCTACTTCCCCGTGGCGCCGGTGGACAAGCAGGCTGACCTGCGCGACGCCATCAGCGTTGAGCTGGACAATGTGGGCCTCGAAGTTGAGCGCGCCCACCACGAGGTCGGCGGCGCCGGCCAGGCCGAGATCAACTACAAGTTCACCACCCTGACCCACGCTGCGGATGACCTGCAGAAGTTCAAGTACATCGTGAAGAACGTTGCCGACGCCTGGGGCAAGTCCGCCACCTTTATGCCGAAACCGATCTTCGGTGACAACGGTTCGGGCATGCACTGCCACCAGTCGCTGTGGAACGGGGGCGAGCCGCTGTTCTATGACGAGAAGGGTTACGCCGGCCTTTCGGACCTGGCCCGCTGGTACATTGGCGGCCTGCTCAAGCACGCCTCCGCCGTGCTGGCCTTCACCAACCCGACGGTGAACTCCTACCGCCGCCTGGTCAAGGGCTTCGAGGCTCCGGTGAACATGGTCTACTCGCAGGGCAACCGCTCGGCTGCCATCCGCATTCCGATCACCGGTTCCAACCCGAAGGCCAAGCGCCTCGAATTCCGTGCGCCGGATCCCTCCTCCAACCCGTACCTGGCGTTCTCCGCCCAGCTGATGGCCGGCCTGGACGGCATCAAGAACCGCATTGAGCCTGCCGACCCGATCGACAAGGACCTTTACGAGCTGCCGCCCGAAGAGGCACAGCACATCCAGAAGGCTCCGGGCTCCCTCGAAGAGGCTCTCGTTGCCCTGGAAAACGACAACGAGTTCCTCCAGGCAGGCGGCGTGTTCACCCAGGACATGATCGACAGCTGGATCGCGTACAAGCGCGAGTTCGAAATCCTGCCGCTGGCCATGCGCCCGAACCCGTTCGAGTTCGAGCTTTACTACGGCGTCTAGGCCCTTACGGCTTCCAGGACCTCACCGGCAGGGCCGCATCTTCTTTCTGAAGGTGCGGCCCTGCCGCCGTCCGGATGCGTTGGCGAGTCCGGCACCTACAGTGTCACGCCGTCGGGCAGCTCCGGCGCATCGAACTTCTGCCGTTCACATTCGGCTTTCAGCTGCGGGTAGGTGTCTGCAATCAGGTCCAGGATCCGGTTTCGGACCACCAGATAGGCCTCGCCGACGCCCACCACGCCTTTAAACTCCTTCAGTTCCTCTTCGTAGGAGGTCTGCTGGTGGCGGAGGTAGTTCACGGTGAGCCGGTTCAGCCGCGACGGTGCGGTCGAGAGGCCGGCCGGTGACTGTTTGCCGCGCAGCCGGCCGTTGAAGTGGGCTATCGCCTTCTGCAGGACGGTGTCCCACGGCTCGGGAGTAATTCGCAGGTCCAGGGATTCGGCGACGGCGACGGCCGCCTTCTTCTTCACCAGGGCACGTTCGCGGGCCGCCAGCTGCCGGTTCCGGGAAGCTTCGCGGGCCCTGCGGTACTCCGGCGTCGCCTCGATGGCTTCCACCCGCTCGAGGGAATACAGCTTCATGGGCGCGGCCTTGCGGGAGAACGGATTACGGGCGGTTTTGTCCGGTTCCGGCAGGAAGGTCTTGATCTGCCCGTCGGTCCAGCCGCGTTCCTTCTTCAGGTCATTGGCAATAAGCATGCCCTCGCTGTTGGCGGGCTTGGGACGCGGCGGATGGTGTTTGCCTCTGGGCACGGTGCTCCTGCGGAAATTGAAATGATGGGTTCTCCATTCTATGGAGGCGGTACAGCTCCCGCCCAACCCGCCCCGGACGCAAAAACGCCGCCATTCCCTCGAACGGGAACGACGGCGGAGACTTTCTTTTCGCTGCTAGGCGTTGGCTTCGGCGACAACCGGGCTCGGGGCCGGTGCTGCGTTCAGCATCGCGATTTCGGCTGCCGATACTCCCCCGGCAACCAGCGCACATCCTGCAGCGATAGCAGCGATCTGTGCGGTCAATCGTGAGTTGGTGGTTCTGGTACGCGTTACAGCGACGTGCTTCAACATATAGCTGATGCTCCCTTCAAGAGGCATGGAGGAACTCCGGGCACACCGAAAGTCGGTGGGTTCCAAGGTGGTATGGCTTCAGTGCCGGAGTGATCATTCGGTTCGTCGCCCGAGGCGGACCGCGGGGATCAGGAGAGACTGCGCTTCAAACTCGCGCCGGCATCAGGTGATTTACATGCCTGGCCTTCAGATCCTGTCCACTTCCCAGTCTAAGGCGATCAGCGGATGCCCTCAAGGAGCGGCACCCCGATACTGCAGTATGTTTGAACACATGCCCGTTACGTCCGAACAGCTGTCCCTTCGCGTCGGTGAGGCAACGGTCTCCGCAGAGTTTTCACGCCCCGCCGAGCCGGCCGCCGTCGTCGTGGTGGCGCACGGAGCCGGCACCGGCATGGAGCATCCGTTCCTGACCGGGTTTTCGGAGGCCTTGAACCATGCCGGCCTGGCGACCCTGCGGTTCAACTTTCCCTACCGGGAGGCCGGCCGGAAATTCCCGGACAAGGCACCGGTTGCTGTTGAGGCGTGGAGAACAGCCATGGAGGCTGCGCTGACCCGCAGCGGGGATACGCCGGTATGGGCCTGTGGGAAATCGTTCGGCGGTCGGATGGCTTCCATGGCCGTTGCCGAGGGCATGCCGGCGGCCGGACTGGTGTACCTGGGCTATCCGCTGCATCCCCCGGGCAAACCGGAAAAGCTGCGGGATGCACACCTGTACGGAATCACCGTGCCCATGCTGTTCCTGCAGGGCACCCGCGATCCGTTTGCACTGCCGGGTGAACTGGAACCAATAGCCGGCCGGATCGGGACGAATGCGCGTATTCAGTACGTCGACGGCGGGAACCATTCCTTTGAAGTCCGGGGGCAGAAGCGTCCGGCAGAGGTGATCGGTGCAGCGCTGGCGGACCCGGCGGCTGAATTCGTGCTCCTCAGTCCGAACGCAGGCCGTAGGTAAGCAGGGCATTGCCGGAGGACGTGACCTGGGAGTTTTTCAGCTCCAGCCGGGTGGTGGGGTCTTCGGGCCGGAAGAGCCGCTGCCCGCTGCCGGCGACCACGGGATGCACCATTAGGGTGAGCTCATCCAGCAGGCCGGCAAAAAGCAGTTGCCGGACAACCGAGATGCTGCCCTGGACCCCGATGGTGCCGCCTTCGGTGGTGCGGAGGTCTGCGACAAAATCCTCCAGATCCCCGTCGATCAGGGAAGAGTTCTCCCATTCCAGAGGTCCCTCAAGGGTGCGGGAAGCCACGTATTTGCGGACGGGATTGATGAACAGTCCGAACTCGTCGTCGTGCGCCGGGTCCGGCCAGTAACCGGCCCACTGCTCGTAGGTGGAGCGGCCCATCAGCACCGTATCCATGCCGGAGAGCGCCGCTTCCATGGCCGGGCCCATCTCCTCGTCGAAGTGGTCGAACTGCCAAAGGTTCGGTGATTCCACGACGCCGTCAACCGAACTGAAAAGTGCTGAGGTTACCTTGCGCATGCCAACAGGTTCCGGGGTCCGGCCAGCCCTGTCAACGGGTGCGGAGGTGCCCCGGTGTGCCGCGCGCAGATCACCGGAATACCCGCATAGTCTTCGGTCAGGTTTTCCGTTGCGAGGGAGGGTGTCCAATTGGCGAGTGTGCCCATGCGGCTTCTGGTCCCCTACCTGCGGCTGACCCGGAAACCCCTGACCGCAACGGTGCGGCGTGCGCGGCAGCGGCTCGCCGCAGATAAGCACCCGGCGCCTCCTCCGCGTCGGCTGCGGGGCAGGTACGGAGTTCAGGAACGCACGGTCAACGGTTTCACCTGCTGGTCCGTGTTTCCGCGGACCCCGCGGCCCTCCCCCGCACCGCTGGTGATGTATCTGCACGGCGGGGCCTACACCAGCCCGATCACCGGCTGGCACTGGCGTTTTATCGCCCGTCTTGCCGCCGCTGGGTACCGCGTGGAGGTGCCGCTGTACGGTTTGGCGCCGAAGTTTAACCACCGGGATGCGACGCCGTTCCTTACTGCCGTGTACCGCAAAATCCTGTCAGAGTGCCCGCCGGGTGCGGTGGCCTTTATGGGTGATTCCTCCGGGGGCGGACTGGCCCTGGCCTTTGCGCAACAACTGGCCGGCCTGTCCCTCCCGCCGCCGGGCCGGCTGGTGCTGCTCTCTCCCTGGGTGGACCTGGCCATGCAGAACCCGGAACTTGCGGAAGTGGAAGCGCGTGATCCCTGGCTGAGCCGAACCGGGCTTCGGGTGTCCGCGGAGGCGTGGGCCGCCGGCGACCCTCTGAATGATCCCCGGGTTAGTCCGCTGAACGGCAGCTTCTCCGGGCTGCCGGCCACTGAGCTGTTTTCCGGCACCAGCGATCTGCCGTACCCGGACATCCTGCGCCTCGAGAAGGCAATGCTGGCGGGCGGGTGCCGGGTAAACCTGCATATAGCGGAGGGCGGCGTCCACGTGTATCCGCTGCTTCCGGTTCCGGAGGGCCGGGCTGCCCGGAACCGGATCCTGGCGGTACTCGGCCGTGCGCGGCGCACCTGTGCGAAGCGAATCTCCGGACGAGGAGCATCGATAAAGGGTGTACGGCAGAACGCTTAGCATTAGGACACAGTAATGTTGCGTAATTAGGGCGCACTTAGGTTACGCTAACTGTTGTTGCGGCGAGCACTCCCGCAACTCCAGCCACTTCTGCCTAGCATCCGGACCGCACCAGCACGGAAACGCCAGCTCCTCACGGAACGGCTGCTTTCACCGCGAGCAGCGTAGCGCCCCGGACGGGCAGCCCACCTAGGAGTCATTTTGAGCTTCGCCCTGCCCAAAACAGGTCTTCCCACCCCGCTTGCGAAACGCCGCAACCATAACTCCTCCGGGTCCATCCCGCGGCGAACATTCACTAGGGGCATTGCCCTTGCCGCTTCGGCTGCTCTTTCCCTTTCCCTGGCTGCCTGCACCACCGCTGCCGAATCGGAGACCCCGCTGGAGGGCACCGGCGCCTCGGGTGAGTGGCCTCGCACCGTCACCCACGAGGCGGGCGAAACAACCATCGATGCGATGCCGGAGAGGATCGTTTCCACCACCCTGTCCGTCACCGGCACGCTGTTGGCCATCGACGCCCCGGTAACGGCGACGGCCTTTACCCCCGCCAAGGGCGGCACCGCGGATGAAAACGGCTTCTTTACCCAATGGGCCGACGTCGCCGTCCAGCGCAACGTGGAGCCCCTGTACCCGGTTGGTGAATTTGACCTTGAAGCGGTTATTGCCCAGGAACCGGACCTGATTGTTGTCTCGACGTCCGGCAATGACTCCGTGCTGGACCAATATGAGACCCTCAGCGGCATTGCCCCCACCGTTGTGGTGAACTACGGTGACCAATCCTGGCAGGACCTGGCCGAAGAGCTGGGCGAAGCAACGGGACACGAACAGGATGCAGCGGACGTCGTCGAAGAGTTCGATGCGAAGGTGGCTGAAACTGCTGAAACCCTACGCATTGAAGAGGGCGCCACCGCCTCGATTGTCAGCTACAACCCTGGCAGGCCGTCCCCGGTTGGGAAAACCACCGGCCCGCACGCCCAGCTGCTGCAGACACTGGGCTTCCGCATCGCCGAACCCGATGAACAGTACGACACCTCGGTCCAGAAGCGCGAGGATTTCTCTTTCAGCTCCTATGAGGGCCTGGCCGAGTCCGTGACCGGCAGCTACACCTTCCTCATCAGCGCAGACGAGAAGAAGGTTGACGCATTCACGGCCGATCCCACACTGGCCAACGTCCCCGCAGTCGTTAACAACAAGGTGTATCCCCTGGGCTTGGCCTCATTCCGCCTGGACTACTACAGCTCTACTGAAATCGTGGACTGGTTCGGGGAGACTTTCGGTAAGTAAACCACCACAACCATGCAGCACAAACACCGTCAGGGGCAGGGCTGGGCCGTAGGACTGGTCCTGCTCCTGTTCCTCACTTTCGCCAGCCTGACCATGGGGAGCCGCCCTATTCCGCTCCCCGATACCTGGGCAGCCATGGCCCGCTTTGATCCGAGCCAAAACACCCACCTGCTGGTGCGGGAACTGCGCCTCCCGCGCACCCTGCTGGCCGTCGCAGTGGGTGCTGCCCTCGGCTTGGCAGGGGCACTGATGCAGGCACTAACGAGGAACCCGCTGGCCGAACCGGGCATTCTGGGAGTCAACGCGGGCGCGGCATTCGCCGTCGCAACCGGTCTGACTATGTTCTCGGCTACCAGCCCCCAGGAGTACATGTTCTTCGGTTTCACCGGAGCGGCTGCCACCTCCCTCGTGGTCTACCTGCTGGGCAGGGCGCACGACGCCGGCACCAACCCCGTCCGCCTGGTCCTAGCCGGTGCGGGACTGTCGGTTATGCTCGGCGCCGCTACATCGATCCTCCTGCTGTCTGGCAGCGAGGAAACCTACAGTTCCTATGCCAACTGGGCCACCGGTTCGCTGCAGGGCCGCGGGTATGACGTGCTGCCCTGGGTTCTGGGCGCGGGCGCTGCCGCAGCGGCCATGGCACTGCCGGCCGCCCGCAGCTTGGACTCCCTGTCCCTGGGTGCAGACCTGGGCCGGAGCCTGGGCGTGCGCGTGCGCACCACCTGGATCATCGGGACCGCTGCCATCCTCTTACTCGCCGGCGCCGCCACAGCCGCAGCGGGACCTATCGGCTTCCTGGGTCTGGCTGCACCCCACACCGCCCGGCTGATCGTGGGACCCGCCCATCGCCGACTCCTGCCCTTTTCCATGCTGCTGGGGGCGGTCCTGCTGCTCTGTGCGGATGTGCTGGGCCGGCTCGTGGCCGCCCCGGACGAAATCGGTGCCGGTGTGATGAGCGCACTGGTGGGCGCACCGTTCTTTATCGCCCTCGCCCGGCGGCGGAAGCTGGCGAGGCTGTGAGGGGAACCAAAAGCACGGCACTGGCGGTGAAAAGCCGCCGTTGGCAGCGCAGGGCATTGGGCCGCAGCCGCACGGCAGCCGTCGGCACGCTGCTGGCCTTCACGGCCACCATGCTGGGTGTCGCGGCCATGCAGACCGGGAGCATTTCACTGCCGTTCAGTGATGTGCTTGCTGCAGTTTTTGGCCTCAGTGAGGAGCCGCGGACCACCGCGGTGGTGCACCGTATCCGCTTGCCCCGGGCGGTGACGGCCCTGGCTGTGGGCGCCTGTCTTGGCGCAGCCGGTGCCGTTTTCCAATCCGTATCCCGCAACGCCCTGGGATCACCGGACATCATCGGCTTCACCACCGGCGCGGCTACCGGTGCGGTGGCCCAGATCATCCTGTTCGACGCCGGCGCTGCCGCCACTGCACTGTGGGCAGTGGGAGGTGGCCTGCTCGCTGCGGCACTGGTCTACTTATTGTCCCTGCAGGGCGGACTAACCGGCGGGTACCGGCTGGTCCTGATCGGCATAGGTGTAGGCGCCGTGCTCTCGGCGCTGAACTCGGTCCTTCTGGCCAAGGGGGATGCGGACCTTGCGGCCCAGGCACACCTGTGGCTGTCCGGATCCCTTGCCGCCCGGACCTGGGAACACGCCGTACCGGTCCTGTGCGCATTGGTCCTGCTGCTGCCGGTCCTGCTCGTCCTGGGACGGTCGCTCACCCTGATGGAAATGGGTGACGACGCTGCCCGCGCCTTGGGCGTCCGTGTGGAACAGACGCGGATTACGTCGATGGCTGCGGCCGTCGGCCTGACCGCCGTGGCGACGGCCGCCGTCGGCCCCCTTGCTTTTGTGGCGCTGGCCGCACCGCAGCTTGCCGCAAGGCTGACCCGCTCCCCCGCCATTCCGATTGGCACAGGGGCCCTGATGGGTGCAGTGCTCGTGACCGGCGCTGATCTGCTGTCGCAGCAGCTGCCAGTCCGCGCAGCGCTGCCAATCGGCCTGATGACCGGTCTGGTGGGCGGCGTCTACCTGCTCTGGCTCCTGACCCGCAGCAGGCAGGTCTGACTATGCGAACTCCCACCGAAAGAGGCGCTATGCCCGCTCAACATGTTCTCTCCGGCGCTGGTCTCACCCTGGGCTACGAGGGCCGGACCATCTCCGAGTATCTGAACGTGAACATTCCGCCCGGTTCATTTACTGCCATTATCGGGCCGAATGCATGCGGCAAGTCCACGCTGCTGCGTGCCCTCTCACGGCTCCTCAAGCCGGTTGCCGGACAGGTCTTCCTGCACGGACAGGACATCGCCGGCTACCCCACCCGGGAGGTGGCCCGGCGGCTGGCGCTTCTGCCGCAGTCGTCCACGGCGCCGGACGGCATCACCGTAGCGGATCTGGTGGCCCGGGGACGGTTCCCGCATCAGGGCCTGTTGCGCCCTTGGTCCGACGCCGACCGGCAGGCGGTTGATGCGGCCATGGCTGCCACCGGAGTGACGGACCTGGCCGGCCGGACCGTAGGCGAGCTTTCCGGCGGTCAACGGCAACGGGTCTGGCTTGCCCTGGTGCTGGCACAGGACACCCCCGTGCTGCTTCTGGATGAACCCACCACGTTCCTGGACATTTCCCATCAGCTGGACGTACTGCGCCTGTGCCGGAATCTGCACCGCAGTGGCGACTACACCCTGGTCACCGTGCTTCACGAACTGAGCCTGGCCTTCCGGTTTGCGGACCACATCATTGCCATGAAGGACGGCCGCGTGCTGGCGCAGGGCCCTCCGGAGCAGATCGCCACGCCGAAACTGATGAAGGAAATCTACGGAATCGATGCCGTGATCATCCCGGATCCGGCCACCGGAGGGCCGCTGGTGGTGCCTCTCGAGCCTGAAGATGCGGTGCGATGAGTGGGGAACCGAGGCATACAACCGAGTCGGCAGCCAGCAGTTTTCCCGATCCACGTGTCCCCGTTCCGCCTGAGCCGGCACCGATTCAGGTCCTGCAGGGACACTTCGAGCGTTTGTGGAGCCGGTTGGGCGCTGCAGGACAGGCGGATTTCCTTGCACGTTGGGACACGTTGGTACTTCCCTTGGTGGAAGCGGACCCGCAGGGCTGTCCGGAGTTCCGTGCCGCCACATTCCTGTATCGCGAGGATGGGCCCGGTGCACCCCCTGAGGCAGTGATTCTCTCGGCCAATGCCCTGGTGGACCACCGGAACCCGGCAGCAACGGAGTTCACTCCTCTATCCGGCAGTGCCGCCACCAGAGCCGGGCTATGGGCCTTGACCCTGCGGATGCCGCAGGATTGGGAAGCGAGCTACCGCATCACGTCCTCACCGGCCGGTCTGCCGGTACCCTGGCGGACCGCCGCAGACCGCCGCACCGTCCGGATAGCTGCCAACGCCGGGGGCAGGGATTCGCGGAATCCCCACGTTGGAGCGGCAATGGACGGCACACCGACGTCGGTGCTCCGGTTACCCGGGGCACCCGCGGCACCGTGGCTTGCTGCACCGACGCCGGGCCATACCGGGCCAGTTCCACGGCTTCAGGAGCTGTGGGTTCCGGATACCCTTGCGGGACGGATGCGGAAAGTCTGGCTGTATGCGCCGCCGGCCACGGGCGGCAGCGTCCAAGGCCTTCCGCTGGTCCTGCTGCATGACGGGCAGGTCTGGGCCAGGTACCAGAACCTGCAGGCGACCCTTGACTCTGCGATCCGTTGCGGAGCGCTCCCGCCAGTATGTGTGGCACTGATCGATTCGGCAGACGTGGAAACCCGGTCCCGGGAACTGTCCGGGCCGGTTGGCACAGTCGATTTCCTGGGGCGGGATCTCCTGCCGGTCCTGCGCGGCAGGCTGCCGGTGAGCCCGCGGGCCGAAGACACAGTGGTTTCAGGGGCCAGCTACGGCGGACTGGCGGCCCTGTGGCAGGTGGCCCGCTACCCGGACCTGATAGGCAAGGCGCTCGCCCAGTCGCCGTCGTTGTGGCGGTATGACCTTGCGGCCTACCTGATGCCGGTCAAAGACCGGGTCCGGATCCGCATGCAGGCCGGACGATATGAGTCCACCGTGCATGAGCCGGCCGCCCACCTCGCGCAGGTCCTTGGGGAGGCGGGAGCGGACGTCGGTTTCCGATCCATCACCGGAGGGCACGACTGGGCCTGGTGGTCTCCCTGGCTGATCCGCGGGTTGGCGGAGGTCCTGGAGGACGGCAACTGACCCATCGGCTGATGTGTGCGGCGCTGGCCGGCCGCCGGGTCGCCGTGAACCCGTTACCCCGGCTGCATTCCCCGGCAGCGTTCCCGTGCGCTCTAGGCCCGGCCGTGTGGCGAAGCAGCCAGGACCACCGCACGGGCAGCCCGGTTTGCCTTCACCGCAGCCGCCAGTATGAGGCCCAGAACCAGCAGGGAACCGCTGATGATGGCCGCGCCCGAAGTGCTTTCAGCACCACAGAAAACCAGCGCAAAAATTCCCAGTGCGGCAAATACGCCGGCAGCGGCATGAGTCAGCGGGCGGGCAGCTCGGTGCCCGGCGCGCCAGGCGGGCTCCGACACCGTTACGTATCCCACCCGGATACCCACCAGCGAGTTGATGCCCATCCGGCCGCTCGCCGTGGCTTCAGCCGCCCAGGAAAGCCCCGCGCCGCAGATTATCAAAAGTACCCCGGTGATCCCCATGTGCAGTACTCTAGCCGCCGGCTCCCCGGAGAAGCGTCAGGCCGTCCCGAAGACCGTCCGGTCCAGGAAGGGATTGCGGAACTTCCCCTCGGGGTCCATGCGTCCGGCCAGGGCCTTGAAATCGTCGAACCGGGGGTAGAGCGGTGCAAGCGCAGCGGCGCCCGTTGTAAACAGTTTCCCCCAGTGGGGTCGCGCCGAGAACGGAGCCAGGGCGGCCTCGATGTCCGGCAGGACGGCCTCGACCGCCGCCTGCTGCGGCTTCCAGGTGAAGTGCAGGCCAATTCCGTCCCGGTGGTAGTTGCTGCTGAGCCATAGCCCGTCGGCTGCCATCGAGCGCACCTCGGACACCAGCAGCAGGGGCGTGATCTTCGGCGCAAGTGCGCGGACCGCCTGAATCGCTGCAACCGCGTGTTTACGTCCTACGAGATACTCCGACTGCAGCTCGTCGCCGTTGCTGGGCGTGAAGGCGAGGCGGAAGTGCGCCAGCCGGTCCGACCACGGGCCGGGAACGCCGAGCTGCCGGGTACAGTGATCCGCAGCCACGCCCGGCACCGGGTGCAGCGCACGGTCCGCCGGGGTCCCACCGTAGAACACCTCCGGCACACCCCGTGCATCATCCATGCGGCTCTTGAGCCATGCCTGCCCAATGCTGCCTTCGGTCCAGTCAGTGAACAGACTGACACTGTAGGCAGCGGACATGGCGGCGTCGAAGTCGGCCAGCACCGCGTCCCACGCCACCCCGGTGAAGACGTCCTGGCGCACGTTGAAGGCCGGCTCAACGCGCAGGGTCACACGGTGCACCACGCCGAGGGCACCGAGGCCCACCACCAGACCCTCGAAATCGCTGTCGCCCTTTCGTACGGTCCGAACCTCGCCATCGGCAGTGACAAGTTCCAGGCCGACGACGGCGGTGGCGAGGTTCCCGTTGCCGTTACCGGAGCCGTGGGTGGCGGTCGCGATGGCCCCGCCCACCGAGATATGGGGCAGGGATGCCAGGTTGTGGAGGGCAAAACCGCGTCGCTGCAGGTGCTCTGCAAGTATCCCGTAGCGGACGGCGGCGCCGACGGTGACGGTGCGCGCATCCGTGTCGAGATCGATCCCCGGGGGCAGCGCCTCCAGCGACACCAGGGTCCCGGCACTATCGGCAATGCCGTTGAAGGAGTGCCGCGAGCCAAGGACGCCGACCTGCCGGGCACCGGCCACCGTCTGCTGCAGTTCGGCAAGCGACGCCGGCACCACAATCCGCCGGGCCGCATACTCATAATTACCTGCCCAGTTGAGCCTGTCGCGTACCTGTTCCTCGAGCATGGGCGTCCTTAGTCTGGCCGGTGCCGCGGCAGCAGGACTGGAAGCTGCCGGGGCGTCATCCGGAAGGGTGACCGCCAGCCTACAACTTGCAGACCCGCATTATGTGGTGGATACACCAAGCCGGGCCGGCGCGTGGGCGTGGTGCCGGACATCCCCGTCCGCTGGCTCAGGGGGTTCGCTCGTAGTGCCAGTGCGTCCCGTCCATCACGAGGCGGTGGCGGGAGAGGGAAAGTGCCGGGCCGCCGGATACCGCGCCGTCGTACTCCGCGTCGCCCTCCCAGGCGAACACGGTGGCCGGTTCATATCCGTCCAGCCGCCGGGTCCGGAAGGTCTCCGGTACGGTGTCCGCGATTTGGGCAAGGGCGGCCCCGGCACCATTGGGCCCGCCGCACAGGGTGTACAGGGTGACCCACGTGGGTGTCACCAGCTGCATCAGGCCGTTGCGGTGGCGCTCCAGGGCATTCTCCGGGGTCAGCCAGAGGTAGTTGAGCAGTTCCCCCGGATTGAGCCGGATCGTGCCCGCGGGAGCGGCAGCGGCAAAGAACCACGTCTGGTAGCGGCGCGGGATGTTCTCCGGCGGGATCCAGCAGGACAGCGGCACCAGCGCACCGGGAAGCAGGGTCAGTCCGGTTTCTTCAGCGGTTTCCCGAACCCCTGCCAGCCGGGCCGCCTCTGCTTCGGAGGGCGTGTCCCGGCGGTCTTCGGGATCCACCCGGCCGCCGGGAAACACCCAGGCCCCGCCAAAGGATCCGGCCGTCGGCCGCTCCAACAGCAGCACCTCGGGACCGGCGTCGGAGTCCCGGAGAAGCACAACGGTGGCCGCCGTACCGGTAAGTTCGCTCATGCCCTGAGCATAGCGAAATCCGGGGGCGGCCACCGGTGGGAGGCTCTTTCGGGTCTAGAGGACCTTGGCCAGGAAGTCCTGCAGGCGCGGAGCCTGCGGGGCACCGAACAGCTGCTCCGGGGAGTTTTCCTCCACAATGTAACCATCCGCCATAAAGATCACACGGTCGGCCACTTCACGGGCGAAGCCCATCTCATGCGTAACCACCACCATGGTCATGCCCTGCTCCGCCAGGTCGCGGATGACCTGCAGCACTTCGCCCACCATCTCGGGGTCCAGCGCCGACGTCGCTTCATCAAAGAGCATGACGTCAGGCTTCATGGCCAGGGCACGGGCAATGGCCACACGCTGCTTCTGGCCGCCGGAGAGCTGGGCCGGGCGTGCGTGCGCCTTATCGGCCAGGCCAACCCGGTCCAGCAGTGCCAGCGCGGTCTTGCGGACCTCTTCCTTTGACGCCTTCTTGAGCTGCACCGGCGCCAGCATGATGTTCTCCAGCACGGTCATGTGCGGGAAGAGGTTGAAGTGCTGGAAGACCATACCGATGTGCTGGCGCACCTCGTTGAGGTTCACCTTCGGATCGGTGAGGTCAATACCGTTGACCTTGACCGTTCCTCCGCTGATGTCCTCCAGCTTGTTCAGGCACCGCAGGAAGGTGGACTTGCCGGAACCGGACGGACCGATAACGCAGACCACTTCCCCTTCGGCAACGCTGACGTCCAGGCCCTTGAGGACCTCGTTGGACCCGTAGGACTTCCGCAGTCCGATGGTTTGGATCTTGCTCACTTGTTGAACCTCTTATCCAGGACGTCCGCCAGCTTGGTCAGCAGCGTAATGACGATGAAGTACAGGGCGGCCACAATGATCAGCACCTCCGCGGTGCGGAAGTTCACGGCGTAGACCTGCTGGCCCTGGTAGGTCAGCTCCGCGAAGCCGATGACGGCCAGCAGGGACGTGTCCTTGAGCGTGATGACGAACTGGTTGATGAAGGACGGCGTCATGATCTTGATGGCCTGCGGAATGATGACCTTCTGCATGGTCTTGCCGTAGCCAAGGCCCAGGCTCCGTGCCGCTTCCATCTGCCCGGGGTCCACGGACTGGATGCCGCCGCGGACAATTTCGGTCATGTAGGCGCCGGCATTCAGGCTCAGGGTCAGCACGCCGGCGGTCAGCACGTCCACGGGCTGGCCAATAATCTGCGGCAGGCCGAAGTAGAAGAAGAAGGCCTGCACCAGCACCGGGGTGCCGCGGAAGATGCTCACGTAAATGGTGGCAAGGCCGCGGAGTACCTTGATGCTGCTGACCTTCAGGAACCCGAAGAACACGCCCAGGATCAGGGCGAAGAACAGCGAGAGCGCGGTGGCCAGCAGCGTCAGGCCCAGGCCCTTGGCGAACGCCGGGGCGTTATCGGTCACCAGGGCCCAGAAGCTGGAGTCCGTGGCGCCGGCTTCAAGGTAGGTGTCCAGGATTTCCTGGTACTGCCCGTTGTCCTTCAGCTCGGTCAAACCCTCGTTGAAAGCGGCGAGAAGCTCAGGGTTGGTGCCCTTGTTCACGGCGAATCCGTAGGAGCTGCCGGCTTCCTTGTCGGTGACCGTCTTCAGCCCGTTGCCGGACTTCACACCGTAGGCGAGCACGGGGTAGTCATCGAAGACCGCCACCGAACCGCCGGCCTTGACGTCGTCGTACATCTGGGCGGACTGGGCGAAGGCAACCACTTCGAAGCCGTACTCGTCCTTAATGGACTCCGCGAAGGTCTGGCCTTCGGTACCGGTCTTGACGGCTACACGCTTGCCGCGCAGGTCTTCGTAGGACTTGACGTCATCATTGTTCTCGGCGACGGCCATCTGGATGCCGGACTCGAAGTACGGGTCCGAGAAGTCGAACACCTGCCGCCGCTCGTCCGTGATGGACATCCCGGCAATAACACCGTCCACCTGGTTGGACTGCAGGGACTGCAGCGCCGCATCAAAGCCAAGGGACTGGATTTCAACATCGAAACCCTCCTCCTCCGCGATGGCGTTGATCAGGTCCATGTCGATGCCGACGAGTTCGCCGTTTTCACGGAACTCGAAAGGCGCGAACGTGGTGTCGGTTCCGATAACGAAGGTTTCACCCTCCACGCCGTCCGCCGCGAAAGCCCCGGCCGCAGGTACCCCAAGCAGCAAAGCCAGGGTTGCGAGGAAGGCGGTCAGCGGTGCGGCCAGTCTGGCCAACCCCTTTGTAGCCCGTTTGCCACTAAGCAAAATAAACGTCTCCTAGCTCTTTCACTGCGGCTGGCGCCGCAAATGCCCCCATAGAGACTACCTAGAGCAGTGGCAATGCAACGAACCGGAGGGGCCCGTGGAAACGTGAGCTACGTCCCGTAGCCGTAGAAATACCGTTCGAAAACAGCCCGGGCATGCCGGGTGTCGCGCAGGTAGTCCTCCTCCAAAACCCCGCCCTGACCTGCACCGTAGCCGCACCAGCGGGCCACGGCGTCCAGTTCCCGCCGCGAGGCAGGGAGCACATCGGGGTTGCGTCCGCCGCGGATAACATTTGCGCTTCGGATCCTGCTGGCCAGCAGCCAGGCGTGGCGCAGGATGGACACATCGGCGGCCGGAAGCAGCCCCGCCGCCTCGATGGCGTCCAGGGCCGGCAGGGTCGCCGTGGTCCGAAGTTCGGGGATGGCATGGGCGTGCTGCAGCTGGAGCAGCTGGACCAGCCACTCGACGTCGCTGAGGCCTCCGCGTCCCAGCTTGAGCTGGCGGGACGGATCCGCACCACGGGGCAGGCGTTCGGCTTCCACCCGGGCCTTGATCCGCCGGACTTCCCGGATGTCCTTTGGCGAGACGTCCTGTGGGTAGCGCACCGGATCGATGAGGGCCATAAAATCCTTGGCCAGGGCATCGCTGCCGGCCATGGGACGCGCCCGCAGCAGCGCCTGAGCCTCCCAGATCAGGGACCACCGCTCGTAGTAGCCCCGGTAGGACTCGAGGCTGCGCACCAGCGGCCCCTGCCTGCCTTCAGGCCGCAGCCCCGCGTCAAGAACCAGAGTGCGTTCGGCAAGGACCGCCGGGGTGCAGGGCTGCTGCAGGAACGTGGATATCTGGGCTACGATCTTCTCCGCCTGGGCCTGGGCGGCTGCCGCATCCGCACCCGGCAGCGGACGGTGAACGTACATCACGTCGGCGTCCGAACCGTAGCCGATTTCCCGGCCGCCCTGCCTGCCCATGGCCACCACCAGCAGTTCGGTGAGTTTTTCGCTGCCGGCAAATACTTCGCCCTCTGCCACATGCAGGGCGCCAAGCACCGCGGCGCGGTCCGCGTCGGCCAGCGCACGGCCGACCTCCTGCTGGCTGAGCAGGCCGGCACTGTCAGCGATGGCGATGCGCAGCATCTCCCGGCGCCGGATCAGCCGGATCAGCCGCATTGCTTCTCCGGCGCGCGGATGGCGGGACATCTTGGACTGGATTTCCTGCCACTGCGCTTCGAAGGGAACCGGAACCAGTTCCTTGTCGGAGCCGAGCCAGGCAGTGGATTCAGGGGAAACCTCCAGCAGGTCGGTGATGAACCGGCTGGAGGAAAGAATGGAGCACAGCCGCTCCCCCGCGGCCGAGGAATCGCGGAGCATCCCCAGGTACCAGTGGGTATCCCCCAGGGACTCGCTGAGCCGTCGGAAGCCGAGCAGGCCGGCGTCGGGGTCCACGCCGTCGGCAAGCCATGCCAGCAGCACCGGCAGCAGCTGACGCTGCAGTGCGGCCCGCCGGCTGACGCCCACCGTCAGGGCCTCTATGTGGCGCATGGCACCGCGCGGGTCCGCGTAGCCCAGGGCCGCGAGCCGGGCCTGGGCGGCCTCCGGGCTGAGCCGGACCTCATCCGCACTGAGGTTGGCGGCCGTGCTGAGCAGCGGGCGGTAGAAAATGCTTTCATGGAGTCCGCGCACCAGCCGCTTGGTCCGCTGCCACTGCTCCCGCAGCCGGTCGGCGCCGGGGCGTCCGGGCGCCAGTGCACCGGCGCTGGCCTTGGCCAGGGCCCGCAGCGCAGCGTCGTTTTCCGGCATCAGGTGGGTACGGCGCATGTGCACCATCTGAATGCGGTGTTCGAGCACCCGCAGGTACCGGTAGGACTCGTCCAGCTCCCGGGCATCGGCGCGCCCGATATACCCGGCGTCGCTGAGTGCGGCGATGGCAGCCGTGGTGCCGCGTACGCGCAGGGACTCATCAATGCGGCCGTGGACCAACTGCAGCAGCTGCACCGTGAACTCCACGTCCCGCAGTCCGCCGCTGCCCAGTTTGAGCTGGCGGGCCTCTTCGCTGGCCGGAATGTTCTCGGTGACCCGACGGCGCATGGCCTGCACCGATTCCACGAAACCGTCACGTTCCGAGCTGGTCCAGATCAGGGGCGCCACTGCCTCCTCGTAGCGCCGCCCCAGTTCCGGGTCCCCGGCCATGGCCCGTGCCTTCAGCAGTGCCTGGAACTCCCAGCTGTGTGCCCACCGCTGGTAGTAGTTCATGTGTGAGTCCAGGGTGCGGACCAGCGGACCGTCCTTGCCCTCCGGCCGGAGGTTGGTATCCACTTCCCACAGCGGCGGCTCCGGTGCGGCGGTGTTGATGGCCCGCGAAATCCCCGCCGCGAGGGCCGTACCGATGGTGGAGGCCCGCTGCTCCGGCAGTCCTGAGGCTTCAATAACGTAGATGACGTCCACGTCGGAGATGTAGTTCAGTTCCCGGGCGCCGGCCTTGCCCATGCCAATGACGGCGAGCTTTACTGCCGAGATTTCCTCTGCCGGGTAGCTGGCCGCCAGTTCCGCGCGCGAGACGGCCAGGGCAGCTTCCAGCGCGGCGCCGGCCAGGTCGGCAAGTTCCCGGCCTGCGGAAGGGAGATAATCCGTGGGCGAGGCGGCGCCCAGATCCCGGACCGCAAGATCCAGCAGGTGGCGCCGGTAGCGGGCACGCAGGGCAACATACGCCTCGGTGCCCGTCAGCCGCGCCACCGGTGCCGGACCGCTGCCGGCCCGGACGGCGTCCAGCAGTGAGGCGCGCAGCTCGCCCGCCCCGGTGCTGCCCGGTTCCGCGCGCAGCGGACGGTGGAGCAGATCCATGTTTTCGGGGTGGCGCATCAGGAATTCCGCCAGCGCCTCCGAAGCTCCCAGCAGCCGGAACAGTGCCTCATTCCGCTCATCCGCGGCGTTGACCAGCTCCACGACCTCCGGGATCCGGCCGATCAGCCGCACCAGTGACTGCAGGGCCAGGTCCGGATCCGCGGAATTGTTGAACCCGCCAAAAAGGGCGTCCTCATCCACCCGTTCCAGTTCGGAGGCCGCCAGGAAGCGTGCGCTCTTCTCAAGATCCTGGAAACCTGTGGCAATCATCCGCCGGGTCAGGCTCATGGGTACCGGCCCTCCGTTAGAGAATGCCCAGGTTCTTCTGCAGCTCGAACCGGGTCACGTGCTGGCGGTACTCGTTCCAGTCCGCGCGCTTGTTGCGCAGGAAGTTCTCGAACACCTGCTCGCCGAGGATTTCGGCGACCAGCTCGGAGTCCTCCATGACCCGCACGGCGTCATGCAGGGATGCGGGCAGCGGGTCGTGCCCCATGGCGCGGCGTTCGGCGGCGCTCAGGCTTTCAATATCGTCCTCGGCACCGGGCGGCAGGTCATAGCCCTCTTCAATGCCCTTCAGGCCGGCGCCTAGCAGCACCGCGTAGGACAGGTAGGGGTTGGCCGCCGAGTCGATGCCGCGGTATTCAATGCGCGCGGACTGTCCCTTGTTCGGCTTGTACAGCGGAACCCGGAGCAGAGCCGAGCGGTTGTTGTGGCCCCAGGAGAGGTAGCTCGGTGCTTCGCCGCCGCCCCAGAGCCGCTTGTAGGAGTTCACGAACTGGTTGGTGACGGCGGTGAACTCCGGGGCGTGGCGCAGGATGCCGGCCATGAACTGCCGGGCGGTCTTGGACAGCTGGAATTCGGCGCCGGCCTCGAAGAACGCGTTGCTGTCGCCCTCGAACAGGGAGAAGTGGGTGTGCATGCCGGAGCCGGGGTGGTGCGAGAACGGCTTCGGCATAAAGCTGGCGTAGCAGTCCGTCATCAGGGCAACTTCCTTGACGACGGTGCGGAAGGTCATGATGTTATCCGCGGTCTGCAGGGCGTCGGCGTAGCGCAGGTCGATCTCGTTCTGGCCCGGACCGGCCTCGTGGTGGCTGAACTCCACGGAAATGCCCACTGCTTCCAGCATGGACACGGCGGTGCGGCGGAAATCCTGGGCAACGCCGCCGGGAACGTGGTCGAAGTATCCGGCCTGGTCCACCGGAACCGGCTCGCCGTCATCCCCCAGCTGGTCCGACTTCAGCAGGTAGAACTCGATCTCCGGATGGGTGTAGCAGGTGAAGCCCATGTCCGCGGCCTTGGCCAGCTGGCGCTTGAGCACGTTGCGCGGGTCCGCGGCGGAGGGCTGGCCGTCCGGGGTAAGGATGTCGCAGAACATCCGGGAGGTCTGCTCTTCGTCGCCGCGCCAGGGCAGGATCTGGAACGTGGACGGATCAGGCTGGGCCAGCATGTCGGACTCGAAAATCCGCGCCAGGCCTTCAATGGACGAGCCGTCGAATCCCAGCCCCTCCTCGAACGCGCCTTCCACTTCCGCCGGGGCCAGTGCCACCGACTTCAGTGAGCCCACGACGTCGGTGAACCACAACCGCACAAACCGGACATCGCGCTCCTCGATGGTGCGCAGAACGAATTCCTGCTGGCGGTTCATCCTTACCTTCTTTCCTGTTCCCGTTTTGAGACTTGTGAAGCCTTCTTCACTCTACCTACGTACGCGCCATTTCCACCTCAGCGCGTTCTTCGAGCCGTTGCGTTACGGCACCGCCGACGGCGGGACGGCGGGTTCCCCGTCCCCGTTCTTTAGTAGGCTCGATACATGACCAGTGCCGAACAGCCTTCCCCGTACGCCGCCGCCCCCGGGACGCCCGCCGCCTCAGCGGCCCCGGCGCTGAAGAAAATCCGTATCTCGCACCTGCAGCAGCTCAAGGACAACGGCGGCAGATTCGCGATGCTGACCGCCTATGACCAGTACGCGGCCGGCATTTTCGATGAAGCCGGCATTGAGGTGCTGCTGGTGGGCGACTCCGCGGCCAACAATGTCATGGGGCACGCGACTACCCTGCCCATCACCATGGACGAAATGATCGTTTTTGCCCGCTCGGTGACCGCCGGGGCAAGCCACGCACTGGTGGTCTGTGACCTGCCTTTCGGCTCCTACGAGGTCTCCCCCGCCCAGGCCATCGAATCCTCCGTGCGGCTGATGAAGGAAGGTCTGGTCCACGCCGTCAAGATGGAAGGCGGGCGTCACTACGTGGACCATGTCCGGGCCATGACGGCCGCCGGCATCCCGGTGATGGCGCATGTGGGCTTCACGCCCCAGGCCGAACACGCGCTGGGCGGCTACAAGGTCCAGGGCCGCGGCGAAGCCGGTGCGGAAGTGGTGGCGGATGCCGTAGCGCTTGCCGAGGCGGGTGCGTTCTGCGTGCTGATGGAAATGGTGCCTGCGGACATCGCAGCCGAGGTCGACGCCGCGGTGCGGGTGCCCACCATCGGGATCGGTGCGGGCAACGCCACCACCGGGCAGGTGCTGGTGTGGCAGGACATGGCCGGACTGCGCGGCGGACGGCAGCCGCGCTTCGTCAAGGCGTTCGCGGACCTGCGCACCGAGCTGTCCCGGGCGGCGAAGGAATACGCGGACGAGGTCCGCAGCGGCTCCTTCCCCGGCCCGGAGCACAGCTTCTAGTCAGTCTTCCTCCGCGTCCCAGGCCTTGTTCCTGGCCTGGACCTTCTGCAGTGCCAGTTCGGCTTCTTCACGCGTGGGGTAGGGTCCGAGCAGCTTCGTCCAGTCGGACTGCGGACCTTCCTCGACCTCATGCGTCACTACGTTGAACCAGTAATCGGCCATTGGTGTCCTCCTGTTGACTGTGCGCACCGGCGGTACCGGCCGCCGGTGCGTTTGGTACTTCCCCGTCCCCTGTCCGGGCACGCTGGCGATAAGATCGATGGTATGCCCCAGAATCTTGCCACTGCACCTGTTGGACACCTCTCGCCCGGGATTGTGAGCCCCCGGCTGCGGGTACCGGCGTCGATCCCCCGCCCCGAATATGTGGACCGGGAGGCACCGGCACCGTTCACCGGGTCCGAGGTTAAGTCTGCGGAGACCATCGAAAAGATCCGGATTGCCAGCCGGATCGCCGCCCAGGCCATCGTCGAGGTGGGCAGGCACATTGCTCCGGGCGTCACCACCGATGAGCTGGACCGGGTGGGCCACGAGTTCCTGCTGGACCACCATGCCTACCCCTCCACGCTGGGTTACCGGGGCTTCCCCAAGTCCCTGTGCTCCTCCATCAATGAGGTCATCTGCCACGGCATCCCGGACAGCACGGTGCTCGCCGACGGCGACATCATCAACATCGACATCACTGCCTATATCAACGGCGTGCACGGCGATACCAACTGGACCTTCCTTGTGGGCGACGTGGACGAGGATTCCCGTCTGCTGGTGGAACGCACCCAGGAGTCCCTGCGCCGGGCAATCAAGGCCGTCGCGCCGGGACGTGAAATCAACGTCATCGGCCGTACCATCGAGTCTTACGCCAAGCGCTTCGGCTACGGCGTGGTCCGGGACTTCACCGGCCACGGCGTGGGCGAGGCGTTCCATACCGGCCTGATCATCCCGCATTACGACGCCGCACCGGCGTACAGCAGGCTGATTGAACCGGGAATGGTGTTTACGATTGAACCTATGCTCACTCTGGGAACCATTGAGTGGGACATGTGGGATGACAACTGGACCGTCCTGACCAAGGACCGCAAACGGACCGCGCAGTTCGAGCACACCCTGCTCGTCACTGATACCGGTGCCGAAGTTCTGACCCTTCCCTAATCCGCGTAAGCCCGAGCTCAGAACTACTACTGGAGAACCATGGCCAAGAAGCATAAGTCCGACAAGCACGTCGACGCCGTCATTGGAATTGATATCGGCGGCACCGGCATCAAGGGCGGCGTCGTCGACCTGTCCAAGGGCAAGCTGATTGGCGACCGGTTCCGTATTCCCACCCCGCAGCCGGCCACCCCTGAAGCCGTAGCCGGCGTCGTCGGGCAGATCGTGGCGGAGCTGTCCTCCCGCCCCGAGGGCCCGGGTCCCGATGTGCCCGTGGGCGTCACCTTCCCTGCCATCATCCAGCACGGCGTTGCCCGTTCCGCGGCCAACGTGGACAACAGCTGGGTGGACACCGACGTCGACGCCCTGCTCACCAAGGCGCTGGGCCGGGATGTGCAGGTCATGAACGACGCCGACGCCGCCGGGCTGGCCGAGGCACGCTACGGCGCCGGGCGCGGCGTGGAGGGCACGGTGCTGGTCATCACCCTCGGCACCGGCATCGGCTCGGCGCTGATCCACCAGGGTGTCCTGGTTCCCAACGCCGAGCTGGGCCACCTGGAGATTGACGGCCACGACGCGGAGTCCAAGGCGTCCGCCTCGGCACGGGAGCGTGACGGCATCGGCTGGGAGGAGTATGCCCAGCGGCTGCAGCGCTACTTCTCCCACGTGGAGTTCCTCTTCTCCCCCGACCTGTTCGTGATCGGCGGAGGCATCTCCAAGCGCAGCGAGGACTTCCTGCCCATGCTGGATCTGCGGACCCCCATGGTCACGGCCAACCTGAAGAACAACGCAGGCATAGTGGGCGCGGCCCTGCAGGCAGCCCTGCATTTCAAGTACATCAAGTAGGCCCGCAGCCTCCCGCCGCGCCCAGTGCAGGCGGGCGGACGGCAGAAAGGCGGCGGAAGGGATTTCCCTTCCGCCGCCTTTTTCGTGTTTGTGCGGGCTACTGCGCCGTGATTGGACCGGGACGTAAGCGGGCTACTGCGCCGTAAGCGGACGCTGGGCGCCGGAGGGCGCCCTGCCCGCACTGTCCCGGCCCTCGGTCCGCAGCTTCTCGATGGCGGTCTCGAAATCCTCCAGGGATTCGAAGGACTGGTAGACGCTGGCGAAGCGCAGGTAGGCCACCTGGTCCAGCTTCTGCAGCGGCGTCAGGATGGCCAGGCCTACTTCGTGGGCATCAATCTCCGCCACGCCGCTGGCGCGGATGGATTCCTCGACTTCCTGCGCCAGCATGGCCAGATCATCTTCACTGACCGGCCGGCCCTGGCAGGCCTTGCGTACGCCGTTAATGACCTTGCTGCGGCTGAAGGGCTCCCCCACGCCGGAGCGCTTGATCACGCTGAGGCTGGTGGTTTCCACCGTGGAGAACCGGCGTCCGCACTGGGGGCACTGCCGGCGGCGGCGGATTGCCGAACCGTCATCCGCCAGGCGGCTGTCCACGACGCGGGAATCAGCGTTGCGGCAAAACGGACAGTACATGTCCCGTCCTTTCGCGATGGGCCTTATGGTGCTCTCACTATAGGGCGCACGCACCTTCGGCACCAAGTGGGACCACCACATGTAGTGGTTGGTTCCACTACATGTGGCGGGTGGGAGAGAAAGAGCGGCTTAGCTGAACCGGACGGTGACCGCGTCGCCGTGGGCGGGCAGATCTTCGGCGACCGAGAGGGCCACAA
Source organism: Arthrobacter zhangbolii (assembly GCF_022869865.1). Classification (NCBI taxonomy): domain Bacteria; kingdom Bacillati; phylum Actinomycetota; class Actinomycetes; order Micrococcales; family Micrococcaceae; genus Arthrobacter; species Arthrobacter zhangbolii. Next base: position 1,450,748 of record NZ_CP094984.1, on the reverse strand, counting down.
TGTCCGCGCTTACCTCCTGCAGTGCCTCACGGTTGTAGTTGATCACCTGGATGGCCCGCATAAAGGTGGTGACGTTCAGGCCGGAGGAGAACGCTGCAGTGCCGCCGGTGGGCAGCACGTGGTTGGAACCGGCGCAGTAGTCCCCAAGGCTGACGGGGCTGTAATCCCCAACGAAGATGGCACCCGCGCTGCGGATCCGCGCTGCCACCGCCTCGGCGTCGGCAGTCTGGATCTCGAGGTGTTCAGCTGCATAGGCATCACAGACCGCGATCCCCTGTTCCAGGCCATCCACCAGGATCACACCGGACTGCGCACCGGACAGGGCGGTCCGCACCCGGTCGCCGTGCTTTGTGGTGCCGGCCTGGCGGGCGAGTTCGGCCCGGACCTTCCCGGCAAGTTCCTCGGAGGCGGTCACCAGGACCGAGCCGGCGTTGGGATCGTGCTCGGCCTGGCTGATGAGGTCAGCTGCCACCAGCCGGGGGTTGGCTGTGTCATCCGCCAGGACCATAATCTCGGTGGGTCCGGCTTCGGAGTCAATACCCACCACGCCCTTGACCAGGCGCTTGGCGGTCGCGACAAACACGTTGCCCGGGCCGGTCACTACGTCCACGGGAAGAAGTTCGCCGTTGTTCGCATCGGCGGGAACCCCGTAGGCGAAGGCGGCGATGGCCTGCGCCCCGCCCACTGCGTAGACCTCGGTGATGCCCAGGAGTTTGGCGGCGGCCAGGATGGTGGGGTGGGGCAGTCCGCCGAATTCCTTCTGCGGCGGGGATGCCAGGGCCAGGGATTGGACGCCTGCCGCCTGCGCCGGGACAACGTTCATGATCACCGAAGACGGGTAGACGGCCAGACCGCCGGGCACGTAGAGCCCCACCCGGGACACCGGAACCCATTTGTGCGTGAGGACGGCACCGGGGCGGATTTCGACCTCCGCATCCGCAGGGCACTGGGCTTTGGCGAAGGTCCGGGTCCGGTCAATCGCGGTTTCCAGGGCGGAACGGACCGCGGGGTCCAGCTGCTCCAGTGCGGTGTCCAGTGCTTCGTCCGGAACCCGCACCGAATGCTGCTCCACGCCGTCGAAGCGCTGCGCCAGGTCCGTCAGGGCCGCAAATCCACGCGTGCGGACATCGGTGATGATGGCGGCAACCGCGTCGGAGGCGGCGTCGAACGTGGTTTCGGCGCGCGGCATGGCACCCTTGAGCTCTGCGGGGCTCAGGTGCTTCCCGCGCAGGTCAATGGTGCGGAATGAATCAAAGGCTGCTTCGGGGCTGGAAGAGATCACGCCTTTTATTCTACCCAGCCCCGCCGGCCCGGCACCGCTGCGCGTCGCCGCACTACGGGCCGTCCCTCCTGTTCGTCGGGCGCCTGCTAGCTGTCCAGGCAGGCCGGGCCGAGCAGCACCTTCAGGTCACCGAACAGCGACGGCGTGGGGTTCACGCGCATGTCGACTCCCAGCTTCATCACTTCCACGGTGCGGGAGCCGTTGAGCCGGATTTGCACCTCCGATGTGCCCGGGTGCGTGCGCAGCACGTCGCCCAGCTGCGACACCACTGTTTCGGTGGCTTTATAGGTCGCCATGGAAATCACCACGGGGCCGGAATGGCCTTCGCTGAGGTCCGGAACGGTCAGTTCCTGGGCGTTGAGGGTGACGGCGCCGTCGTCGCGGCGCTGCAGCCGGCCACGAACCACCACAATCAGGTCCTCGGCCAGCACCGCCGCAATCGGGCCGTACACCTGCCCGAAGAACATCACTTCCATGGACCCGGCAAGGTCCTCAATCTCGCAGCGGGCATAGGCGTTGCCGCTGTTCTTGGCGATGCGCCGCTGCAGCGAGGTGATCATGCCGGCGATGGTGACGATGGCGCCGTCGGGCGGGCCTTCCTCCCCCACGATGTTCGTGATGGTGGAGTCCGCGTGCTGGCTCAGGATGCCTTCCAGGCCCTGCAGCGGATGGTCCGAAACGTAGAGCCCGAGCATGTCCCGTTCAAAGGAGAGTTTGTCCTTCTTCTCCCATTCGGGCAGGTCCGGAATATCGATGCTGATCGAGTCTTCCGGCTCCTGGTCGCTGATCGCGGCGAAGAGGTCAAACTGTCCCACGGCCTCGTTGCGCTTGAGCACCACCACCGAGTCGATGGCCTCTTCATGGATCATCGCCAGCGGCCGGCGGGCATGGCCCATGGAGTCGAAGGCGCCGGCCTTGATGAGGGATTCGATGGTGCGCTTGTTGCAGACCACCGCCGGGACCTTCATCAGGAAGTCCTTGAAGTTGGTGTAGGCACCCTTCTCCTCACGGGCGGCCACCATGGCCTGGACCACGTTGGTGCCCACGTTGCGGATGGCGCCCATGCCGAAGCGGATGTCCTTGCCCACAGGGGTGAAGTTCACCGAGGACTCGTTGACGTCCGGCGGCAGCACCGTGATGCCCATTTTGCGGCACTCGTTCAGGTACAGGGCGAGCTTGTCCTTGTCGTCACCGACGGAGGTGAGCAGGGCAGCCATGTACTCGGACGGGTAGTGCGCCTTGAGGTAGGCGGTCCAGTAGGAGACCAGGCCGTAGGCAGCGGAGTGGGCTTTGTTGAAGGCGTAGTCGGAGAAGGGAAGCAGGATGTCCCAGAGGGCCTTGATGGCCGCCTCCGAGTAGCCGCGGTCCACCATGCCCTGGTGGAAGCCGGCGTACTGCTTGTCCAGTTCGGACTTCTTCTTTTTGCCCATGGCGCGGCGGAGGATATCTGCCTGGCCGAGCGTGAAGCCGGCGACCTTCTGGGCGATGGCCATGACCTGCTCCTGATACACAATCAGGCCGTAGGTGGTGTCCAGGATTTCCCGCAGCGGCTCTTCCAGCTCGGGATGGATCGGGGTGATTTCCTGGACGCCGGTCTTGCGCAGGGCGTAGTTGGTGTGCGAGTTGGCGCCCATGGGACCGGGCCGGTACAGCGCGATGACAGCGGAGATGTCTTCGAAGTTATCCGGGCGCATGAGCTTGAGCAGGGACCGCATGGGCCCGCCGTCGAGCTGGAACACGCCCAGGGTGTCACCGCTTGCCAGCAGGTCGTAGGAGCCCTTGTCATCGAGTTCAAGCTGCTCCAGGTCCAGGTCAATGTCCTGGTTGAGCTTTATGTTCTCAATGGCGTCGGAAATGATCGTCAGGTTCCTCAGGCCGAGGAAGTCCATCTTGATCAGGCCCAGGCCTTCGCAGGTGGGGTAATCGAACTGGGTGATTACCTGCCCGTCCTGCTCGCGCTTCATGATCGGGATAATGTCGATCAGCGGGTCCGAGGACATGATGACGCCCGCGGCGTGCACGCCCCACTGGCGCTTCAGCCCCTCCAGGCCCAGTGCGGTGTCAAAGACCCGCTGGGAATCCGGATCGGTCTTGAGCAGCTCGCGCAGCTCGTCGGCTTCGCCGTACCGCTTGGCTTCCTTGTTGTGCACGTCCTGCAGGGACAGGCCCTTGCCCATCACGTCCGGCGGCATGGCCTTGGTGAGCCGCTCGCCCACGGAGAACGGGTAGCCCATCACGCGGGAGGAGTCCTTCAGGGCCTGCTTGGCCTTGATGGTGCCGTAGGTGACGATCATGGAGACGCGGTCCGCGCCGTACTTCTCGGTGACGTAGTGGATCACTTCGGAGCGGCGCCGATCATCGAAGTCGACGTCGAAGTCAGGCATGGACACACGGTCCGGGTTCAGGAAGCGTTCGAAGATCAGCCCGTGGTTCAGCGGGTTCAGGTCGGTGATGCGCATGGCGTAGGCCACCATGGAACCGGCGCCGGAGCCGCGGCCGGGGCCCACCCGGATGCCGTTGTTCTTGGCCCAGTTGATGAAGTCGGCCACCACCAGGAAGTAGCCCGGGAAGCCCATCTGGGTGATGATGCCGATTTCGTATTCGGCCTGCTTGCGGACATCGTCCGGAATGCCCTTCGGGAACCGGTAGTGCAGCCCGGTTTCCACTTCCTTGATGAACCAGGATTCCTCGTTTTCCCCGGGCGGGCAGGGGAAACGGGGCATGTAGGAGGCTTTGGTGTTGAATTCGACGTCGCACCGCTCGGCAATAAGCAGGGTGTTGTCGCAGGCGTCCGGGTGGTCGCGGAAGATGGCCCGCATTTCATCCGGGGACTTCAGGTAGAACTCGTCGGCGTCGAACTTGAAGCGCTTGGGGTCAGCCAGCGACGAGCCGGACTGGACGCAGAGCAGGGCCGCGTGGGCGGAGGCATCCTCGGCGTGGGTGTAGTGCAGGTCATTGGTGGCCACCAGGGGCAGCTGCAGTTCCCGCGCCAGCTTGATCAGGTCCGCCTGGACGTTGCGTTCAATGTCCAGGCCGTGGTCCATCAGCTCGCAGAAGAAGTTCTCCTTGCCGAAGATGTCCCGGAAGTCCGAGGCTGCCTGCACGGCTTCCTTGTAGAGTCCCAGGCGCAGCTTGGTCTGCACTTCGCCGGAGGGGCAGCCGGTGGTGGCAATGAGGCCCTTGCCGTAGGTCTGCAGCAGGTCCCGGTCCATGCGGGGCTTGTAGAGGTAGCCCTCGAGGGAGGCGAGGGAGGACATGCGGAACAGGTTGTGCATGCCTTCGGTGCTTTCGGCCCACATGGTCATGTGGGTGTAGGCACCGGCGCCGGAAACGTCGTTGCGGCCGCCGTCGCCCCACTTCACACGGGTTTTGTCCGCCCGGGCGGTGCCGGGGGTGAGATAGGCCTCCACACCCACAATGGGTTTGATGCCTGCGCTGCGGGCCTTGTTCCAGAAATCAAAGGCGCCGAACACGAATCCGTGGTCGGTGGTCGCCAGGGCATTCATACCCAGTTCGTCGGCGTGGCTGAACAGGTCGGTCAGCCTCGCGGCACCGTCCAGCATCGAGTATTCAGTGTGGTTGTGAAGATGGACAAACGATTTCGACGTACTAGTTGCTGAAGCCACCAGTACATTCTAGGCCCCGGCGCGCGGGGGATTTACCCCCGCCGCGCCGCTGCGCCGGATGTCACTTCCGGCTAGATCAGCCCGCTGCGCAGTGCGTCCACGGCATACTGCAGATCCTGCGGGTACTCGCTGACAAACTCCACGTATTCACCGGAACCCGGATGGGTGAAGCCCAGCTTCCGGGCGTGCAGCCACTGTCGGGTCAGGCCCAGCTCGGCGGCAAGTTTGGCGTCAGCCCCGTAGGTCAGGTCGCCGGCACAAGGGTGTCGCAGTGCGGAGAAATGGACGCGGATCTGATGCGTGCGTCCGGTTTCCAGGTGCACCTCCACGAGGGAGGCCTTGCCAAAGGCTTCCAGGACCTCGTAATGGGTGACTGAGGGCCGTCCTCCTTCGACAACGGCGAAGCGCCAGTCATAACCCGGGTGCCGGCCGATGGGCGCGTCAATGGTGCCCTTCAGCGGATCCGGCAGCCCCTGGACCACGGCGTGGTACATCTTGTCCACGGTGCGGTCCTTGAAGGCCTGTTTCAGCAGCGTGTAGGCGTGCTCGGTCTTGGCCACCACCATCACGCCGGAGGTGCCGACGTCGAGCCGGTGGACGATGCCCTGGCGCTCGGGCGCACCGGAGGTGGAAATCCGGTAGCCGGCGGCTGCCAGGGCACCCACCACTGTGGGGCCGACCCATCCCGGCGAGGGGTGGGCTGCCACGCCTACCGGCTTGTCAATCACCACGAAGTGCTCGTCATCGCCCAGGATCTTCAAGTCCTCCACGGGCTCGACGACGACGGCGAGCGGGTCGCGCTGTTCCGGCACGTCGGCGGTGATTTCCTGGCCGGCCTTCAGCTTGTCCGATTTGGAGAGTACCCGGCCGCCGGAGCTGAAGTAGCCGTCGGTGCACCAGGTCGCTGCCACTGAACGGGATACTTCGAGCAGGGACGCGACCACCGCGTCCGCGCGCTTTCCATCGGCTTCTTCCGGAACGCTAAAAACTGCATGCAGCTCGTTCACCGCTCATCCTCCCGCTCGCTGAGCCTGCTCCCGCTGCGCTCCCCCGCGTCGGAGCCGGGCGCCGCAGCACCGGGTTCGCCACTGCGGGGTTCCTCGGCGCCGTGCCTGGCAGCGGCACCTGTTTTTCCGGCACGGATCCCGGCGCTGTCCGCGCTGCGCGTGCCATCCAGGTCGATCCCCCGCAGGGTCAGCAGGCACACGAGAATGACACCGCTGACCACGCAGGAATCGGCGATATTGAAGATCGCGAAGTTGGGGAAGGCGATGAAGTCCACCACATGGCCCTGCCCGAACGAGGGTTCGCGGAAGAGACGGTCCATCAGGTTGCCCATGGCACCGCCGAGCACCAGGCCCAGCGCCGTCGCCCAGCCCAGCGACCGGACCCGGAACATCAGGTAGATGAGGAAGGCGGAGACCAGCACCATGATGATGGTAAAGACCCAGGTGTAGTCGGTGCCGATGGAGAACGCGGCGCCAGGATTGCGGATGAAGTGCCAGCGCAGCAGCGGGGCGGCCACATCGGTGATCTGCCCTTCGGTCATGGTGCGCACAACCCACAGCTTGGTGAGCTGGTCAAACGCCAGCGCGGCAGCCGCGAGGAGCAGCATCAGCAGCCCTGCCCGACGCTTCCGGCCGGTGCTGTGCCCAAGTCCTGTTTGGCCGGGGGTCTCCGGTGAGGATGTTGTCATGATGCTTTCGTTGTTTAAGGATGAGGGACATCGGAAACGACACGGGCCGGCGGCCGGGGTTACCCGGCCGCCGGCCCGTGTCAGGTTCTGCCGTTGCCTTCAGTTTAACCGATCCCCACGGGACCGGGACTGGCAGGAATTATGCGTCGGCGGTTTCCGAAGCAACCGAACCGCGTGCATCCAGATCACGCAGCTGGCCTTCGATGTAAGCCTTCAGGCGGGAGCGGTAATCGCGCTCGAAGCCGCGCAGCTGCTCAACCTTGCGCTCAAGCACGGCCTTCTGCTGCTCGAGGGTGCTGAGGATCTTGCGGCTCTTCTCCTGGGCGTCCGTGACGAGGCCGCTGGCCTCGATCTGCGCTTCGGCGATGATCTTGTCGCGCTGCTCAACACCGGCGCTGACGTAGTCGTCGTGCATCTTCTGGGCCATGGCCAGGATGCCGGCGGCGGTCTCGGTGTTGTTGGCAGCGGCAGGAGCGGCGGCGGGAGCCGGGGCGGGCTCGGGCTTGGTCTCGACCGGTGCCGGCTTCTCTTCAGCCTTCGGAGCTTCGACCTTGGGTTCGGGCTTGGGCTCTTCGGCGACCTGCTCGGTCTTGGAGGCTGCAGCGACCGGCGCGGGAACCGAGCTGGACGAACCGCCGGCAACGGCCTCGGCCAGCTGGCGGCGGAGGTCTTCGTTTTCGGCGTTCAGCCGGCGCAGCTCCACCACGATCTCGTCGAGGAAGTCATCGACTTCGTCCTGGTCATAGCCTTCCCGGAACTTGGTCGGCTGGAACCGCTTGTTGACAACATCTTCTGGCGTCAGAGCCATCTGGTCACCTCATACTGGATTATAAGATTCGCCTGCGTGTCAGGCAGGCGGTTCTACGTAGAGAATTACGGACATACAAAATCTGGGGTTGTATCAATTTTCACAGTATATCTTTTGGGGGCTGAAAACTAACCGGCCCCGGGCATCGTCCAAGGTCAGACGGCTATGCCCACTACCACCTGGGTCAGGATTGAGACAAGGATAAAGAGCACCAGGAAGGCCAGGTCCAGCGAAATCCCGCCCAGCCGCAGCGGCGGAATGACCCTGCGCAGGAGCTTCAGCGGCGGGTCGGTTGCACCGTAAACACCGGTGGCCACCACCAGGGCGGGGCCCTTGGGACGCCACTGCCGCGCAAACATTTGCACGGCGTCGTACACGATCCGCAGGATCAGCGCGAGCTGGAACAGGACCAGCACCAGGTACACCAGGGGAAGAATGATATTCACGCGCAGGGTTTCATTTCTTGGTCGGCCGCCCAGGCATCCCGTCGGTGCGGGAGCGGGCTAGCTCTGGTTGAAGAATGTGGAAGAGGATTCGCTGACCTTCTTGTCATCGCCCAGGACCTCGACGTACGACGGCGAAAGCAGGAAAACCTTGTTGGTCACACGTTCGATGCTACCGCGCAGGCCAAAGACCAGGCCCGCAGAGAAGTCGACGAGCCGCTTGGCATCGGCTTCCCCCATGTCGGTGACGTTCATGATCACGGGGATGCCGTCACGGAAGCTCTCTCCGATGATCTTGGCATCATTGTAGGAGCGCGGGTGGACGGTGGTGATCTGCCGCAGGCCGGCAACGTCCTCACGGGATGAGGGGGCACGCTTGATGGGTGTCACGGGTGCGCGGTACTCCTCCACTGCATTGCGGACAACCGGGGCGGGGGCCGGCTCCGGCGCCACTTCCTCGGCTTCCTGGACCGGGGCAAACTCTTCTTCCCTGGCGGGAGCTTCCCTCAGGTTTCGCTGTTCCGACTCGTAGTGCTCGTCACCGTCGGCGAGCCCAAGGTAGATCATTGTCTTGCGCATTGCGCCAGCCATGGTTGCTCCTCTAATCCTTCAACGCCGTAGTTGCCCGTGGGGTTTCTGCTGTGCCGTACGGCGGCTGTGTGGTGTTCGTACTTCGACGCTACCGTACCGGCGGGCGCGCGCCCAGAACATCGGAGCCGATTCTCAGGTGTGTCGCCCCGTTGGCGAGTGCCGCTTCGAGGTCCCCGCTCATGCCCGCGGAAATGCTGCGTGCCTGCGGGTGATTCTGCTGCAGCTGCAGGGACAGGCTGTTCAGACGGCCAAAGGCGGCATCCGGATCCTCCCCCAGCGGGGCCACGGCCATCAGCCCGGCCAGCCTCAGTCCCGTGGTGCCCGCAACGGCATCCGCCAGGCCGGCAACGTCCTCCGGGGCCGCTCCCCCGCGTCCCGGATCCGCTTCCCGTGCCGGGCCGGGGCGCAGGTCCACCTGGATGAAGCAGGAGAGGTCGGGGCGCTGCGGCACTCCGCCGTCCGCCCGGCGGCGCTGCTCGGCGCCCATCGCCTTGCCCAGCGCGGAGACCAGGGACAGCCGGTCCACCGAATGAACCGAGGCGGCGTAGCGCACCACAGACTTGGCCTTGTTGGACTGCAGCTGGCCAATGAAGTGCCAGTTCAGCTCCGGATCCGCCAGTTCCGCCGCCTTGGCTGCTGCTTCCTGGTCCTTGTTCTCGCCGACATCCCGGACTCCCAGATCTCTCAGGATCCGGACGTCGGAGGCGGGGAAGTACTTGGTGACCACAATCAGGTGCGGCTCATTCTGCCCGTCCGGCGCGGTGGCCGCGGCAATCCGGTTGCGTACGCTCCGGAGCCGGTGTGCCAGCTCCCGGGCGCGGGAGGACTGCTCAGGGGTCATTGTCATGGTCTTTCCATTCTCGCTCCGCCGGCCGGCCTGTCCCGGCACCGTGCGCCGGAGGGTTTTAGGGCCGGCGCCAGATCACGCCGGCAATACGTCCGGTGCCCGGGTCCCGCCGGTGGGAGTACAGCTCGGCGTTCTCCCGGGTACACCCCTCGATGCGTTCCACGTCTACGCCCAGATCCTCCAGCTGTACCTGCGCTCCGGCAGGAAGGTCCAGGGCAGGGGTGCCCTCACGGGTGCTCGCGGCGGCTGCGGGCAGCACTGCCGCCGCGTCTGCCCGCATGGCTGCGGGGACTTCGTAGCAGGATCCGCAGATGCACGGGCCGATCCAGGCGCGGATGCTCCCGGCACCGGCGGCGCGCATGCGCTCCACGGACTCCGGCAGGATACCGTCGAGCAGGCCGCGGCGCCCGGCGTGGACAGCTGCGGTTACGGCCGTGCCCGCCGTCGTCCGCCCTGCCAGCAGGACGGGGACGCAGTCGGCAACCATAACCGCCAGGGGTGCCAGGCCGTCCGTGCTGATCAGCCCGTCGGCGGTCGGCGCGGCTTCGCCTGCCTCCTGCGCGTGGAGGACTGTGGCGGAATGCACCTGGTTCATAAACCGCAGGCTCGCCGGCGCCACACCCATTGCTGCTTCGAGATCCGCCCGGCGCCGCAGGACGGCCTCCGGGTCATCCCCCACATGCAAAGCGAGGTTGCCCGCGGAAGCGTCGGTGAATCCCACCCACAGGTTTTCTTCAACCTGCCGGTGCCACCAGAACATCCGGGGCAACCCCGCTGCAGTGCTCAGTTCGACTACTTCAGGAAGTCCGGAACATCCAGATCATCCGGGCGGCCCGTGGACAGATCCGATTCCACTACGGCGGGCAGGTCGATGTCGAAGCCGGCGTCGGCGGGGACATCACTGTGCTGGTGCGACCGCTGCGACCAGGCGGAGAGCCCGGCGGATGCCGGAGCGGCAGCTGCGAAGCTTCCGCCGGCAGGTGCCGCAGACGGCGGGGTGGCCGGCTCTGCGGGCTTATGCGAAGCGGGCTGGGAAGTCACGTCCACCTGATCGAAGCCGGCTGCGATAACCGTAACGCGTGCTTCGTCACCCAGGGCGTCGTCAATGACGGCACCGAAGATGATGTTGGCTTCGGGGTGGGCCACTTCCTGGACCAGGCGGGCTGCTTCGTTGATTTCGAACAGGCCAAGGTCGGAGCCACCCTGGATGGAGAGCAGCACGCCGTGGGCGCCGTCGATGGAGGCTTCGAGCAGCGGTGACGCTATGGCCAGCTCGGCTGCCTTGACCGCGCGGTCCTCACCGCGTGCGGAGCCGATGCCCATAAGGGCCGAACCGGCACCCTGCATCACGGACTTGACGTCCGCGAAGTCGAGGTTGATCAGGCCCGGGGTGGTGATCAGGTCGGTGATGCCCTGGACACCGGACAGCAGCACCTGGTCGGCGGAGCGGAATGCGTCCAGCATGGACACGTTGCGGTCGCTGATGGAGAGCAGGCGGTCGTTCGGGATGACGATGAGGGTATCGACCTCATCGCGCAGGGTGTCGATGCCCGATTCGGCCTGGTTGGAGCGCCGGCGTCCTTCGAACGTGAACGGCCGGGTGACGACGCCGATGGTCAGCGCACCGAGCGAACGGGCAATACGGGCGACGACGGGAGCGCCGCCGGTGCCGGTGCCGCCACCTTCGCCGGCGGTAACGAAGACCATGTCCGCGCCGCGCAGGACCTCTTCGATTTCCTCTGCATGATCCTCGGCAGCCTTCCGGCCGACTTCGGGATCCGCACCGGCGCCCAGACCGCGGGTGAGTTCGCGTCCGACGTCGAGCTTGACGTCGGCGTCACTCATCAGCAGAGCCTGCGCATCGGTATTGATGGCGATGAACTCCACGCCGCGGAGGCCAACATCAATCATTCGGTTTACGGCGTTCACGCCACCGCCGCCGATGCCGACGACCTTGATGACGGCCAAGTAATTCTGCGGTGCTGCCACGTCCTGTGTCCCTTGTTCGAATCTCTGCAACTTATGTTTTTCTGCGGCTGCCTGGGTGCTGCAGCTGCGTGTCTCTTCGGGCCGGCCGGAGCCGGCCCCGGCCGCCAACAGCCGCGCTCCTCCACCGGCACAATGCCTGTGGGTTTCGCGCGGTCCGTCCGGCCGAAAACCTTGAACCGACAAACTCTTACCTTCAACTTGAAGGTTAGAGTTATGTCAAGTAACCCTGTACTTGAGACGCTATGGGGCCGGCGGTGCATGTGCAATTACCGGGCCCGCGTGTCGGAGGAAACTTTCGCCACTCCCGCGTAGCGCTCACCTGGTCACCGGCCTGTCCGGCGCGCTGACGTCATAGACCTCAACCGGCGGATCGGTGGGCGCCATTTTCAACAGCGCTTCCAGCACCCGGGCTTTGGCCGCGCTGGCGTCGGCGCTCCCCCAGAATACCGTTTGCCCGCTGTTGAGTTTCAGTTCAACGGAATCCACGGTTTGCGCCGAGGCACTCTCCAACCGGCCCAGGACCTCCGCCGGCAGTGCCGCCAGCACCGAGGTGATGCTGGGGAATACCTCTGCGTTGACCGCCTCGGTTCCGCCCGCAATCAGGGGCAGGGGGACGGCGGCCCGGTCAGCGGCAACCGCCAGCCGGCGGCCCTCTTCATCAATGAGAACGTGCTGGGCGCCGTCCTGCAGGACGGCAACGGGCATCCGCTCGGTGACTGTGACCAGCAGCGTGGAGGGCGGCTGCGCGGCCACCTTCAGCGATTCGATTTCCGGCCGGTCCGCCAGCAGGCTCTCCACGTCTGCATCCGAGATGGAGGGCAGGGTCCGGCCTTTGAGCGGCTCCAGCGCTGCTTCTGCCTGTTCGCGCGGCAGCAGCTGGGTTCCCTCCACCACCACGGTTTTCAGTGCCAGGGCAGGGGAGAAAAACAGGAACGCGAAGAACAGTCCGGTCAGCAGCAGGGCGGACACGGCGGCAATCCAGGCATTACGCCTGCGTTTGCGCCGGGGCGGCTCCGGGAAGGTCAGGACGGTTGCGGGCGGCTTCCGGCCCGCTTCCGGGGTTGGAGTCCGGCCCCGGGTACGGGCCGGGTCCGGAGCGGAACCCGTTGCCCGGTTCCCGGCCGGGTTCCCTGAAGCCTTTCCGGCAGGGTTCCCCGAAGTGGTCCCGGAGGTGGTCCCGGCAGCCGTGCGTGCAGCAGCGGGTTCACGCTGGCCGGCAGCTCTGCCTGCTGCTTCCGGACGTGAGGTTTTGGCGGACCTGGCGGCGGAGGCCTTGGCCGCGAGCGTACGCCCGCCCGACTTCATGCCGGCTGATCCCGCCCGTGTACCGGCAGACGCCGGTGTCCGCGCGGACGGTCCGCGGGCGGCCGGACCCGACGGGTCCGCCCCGTCCCCGGCGCCGGGCAGCGCCTTGGTGGCCGTAATGGTTTCCTCGTCCTTCGTGCGGCGCTTCCTACCGGCCATCAGGGGTTTTCCCTGCCGTGGCGTCCGCGGCATCCCCGCCGTTGCGGGCGGCCAGGCGGGCCACCAGATCGGCGCCGAGGCGGGTGACGTCCCCTGCACCCACGGTGAGGATGACGTCGCCGTCCCGGGCGCCGTCGGCCACCCGTTCCACGGCGGCTTGTGGATCCTCCACGTACCCGCCCGGGACACTGAGCCGGGAGGTGATCAGCTCGCTGGTGACCCCTTCAATCGGGTCCTCGCGGGCAGGATAAATGTCCAGCACGGTGGCAGTGTCCGCCAGATCCAGTGCCTGCGCGAATTCGGCGGCAAAGTTCCGTGTGCGGCTGAACAGGTGCGGCTGGAAGAGCACGTGGACGCGGTGCCCGTCCGCGACGGTTCGGGCTGCCTTCAGGGCGGCATTCACTTCCGTCGGGTGATGGGCGTAGTCATCGTAGACCCGCACTCCCCTGGACGCTCCGCGGGACTCGAAGCGCCGCGCGGCACCGGAAAACGTGCCCAGGCCCGCCGCGGCAACGTTCGGGTCAACCCCGAGTTCCAGGGCCACGGCAAAGGCTGCCGCAGCGTTGAGGATGTTGTGGGCCCCCGGCACCTGAAGATCAAGCCGGACCTGGGAGGCCTGGCCGTCCGCAGTGTAAGTCAGGGTGCTGGAGGAGCCGGATCCCTGCGGACTGGTGTCCGAAATTCGGATATCCGCGTTCTCCGCGTACCCGTAGGTCGCAGCCCGCACCCCTTCGTTGCGCCGGAGGAGGGCGGCTGCCCCGGCGTCGTCGGCACAGGCGACGAGCAGGCCGTCGGAGGGCAGGAGGGAGGTAAACGCATCGAACGCCGCAAAAACGGCGTCCTCGGTTCCGTAGTGGTCCAGGTGGTCCGCCTCAACGTTCGTCACCACGATGATCTGCGGCGTGTAGTTGAGGAAGGAACCGTCGGACTCATCGGCTTCGGCCACGAACACGGGACCGGATCCGGAGGCGGCATTAACGCCAAGGGCGGCGACGTCTCCGCCGATGGCAAAGGACGGGTCCAGGCCGGCTTCGCGCAGCATCACGGTGACCATGGCGGTAGTGGTGGTTTTGCCGTGTGTGCCGGCCACCGCAACCAGGTCCTTATCGCCCATGGCGGCCGAAAGCGCCACGGAGCGGTGGATGACCCGCAGCCCGAGGCGCCGGGCCTCGGCCAGCTCAGGGTTCTGCTCACGGATGGCGGTGGAAACCACCACGGTATCGGCCTCGGCCACATGCGCGGCGTCGTGGCCCACGAAGGTCCTGGCGCCAAGGGCGCCGAGGGCACGCAGCCCGGGGGAATCCTTCGCGTCGGAACCGGACACGGGAATTCCCTGCGCAAGCAGTACCCGGGCCACGGCGGACATGCCGGCGCCGCCCAGTCCGATGAAGTGCACCCGGCCCAGTTCGGACGGATTCAGTCTGCTGATCATGCCTTGGACCTGCCGCTCGTTTCGAGGATGAAGGCAGCCATGCGGCGGTCCGCGTCACGGATACCGAGGGAGGCGGAGGCTTTGGACATTGCGTCCAGCGCCGCAGGGTCAGCCAGCAAAGGTATCAGCCTGCCGGAAATCCAGTCGGCTGTGAAGAGTGAATCCGCAACAGTGAGCGCTCCCCCGGCGGCTACCAGGGATTCGGCGTTCAGGGCCTGTTCGCCGTTGCCGTGCGGCAGCGGAACCAGTACGGCCGGCAGACCCACGGCACTGATTTCGCAGACCGTACCGGCTCCGGCGCGGGCCAGCAGCAGGTCCGCGCCGGCGTAGGCGGTTTCCATGCCGTCCACGTATTCCACCTGGGTGTAGCCGGGTGCGGCAAGCCGCTGCCCCGCGGAGTCGGTCAGGGATTTGCCCCGGCCGGTGATGTGCAGCGTCTGGATGCCGGCTGCCGCCAGTGCCGGAAGAGCGGCCTCCACGGCCCGGTTGATGCTGGCTGCGCCGGAGGAGCCGCCGGTCACCACCAGGGTGGGCGTCTCCGCGGCCAGGCCAAGTGCCTGCCGGGCTGCGGCCCGGGCCGCACTTCGGTCCAGCCCGGAGATTTCCCGGCGCATCGGCATCCCTACGTGGACGGCGCCGGGCAGCTGGGTCTGTGCGAAGGCCACGCCGGTGACGGCTGCGAACCGGGCGCCCACCCGGTTGGCGAGGCCCGGGCGCGCATTGGCTTCATGAACGATCACAGGGATCGAACGCCGGCGGGCCGCAAGGTACACGGGGGTGGAGACATACCCGCCCACACCCACAACGACGTCGGCCGCGGACTGGTCCAGGATGGCGCCGGCCTGCTGGACCGCGCGGACCAGCCGTACCGGAAGCTTGACCAGGTCACCGCTGGGACGGCGCGGCATGGGGACACGGTCGATGGTCGCCAGCTCGTAGCCGGCCGCCGGTACCAGTCGGGTTTCCATGCCGGATGCCGTTCCCACCACGGTGATGCGGGTGTCTGGACGTTCTGCCCTGAGGGCATCGGCAATGGCCAGCAACGGGCTGATGTGCCCGGCTGTGCCGCCTCCGGCCAGGACTACGGACAAGGGATGCTGCGTCATGGAGCTGTTGGTTCACTTTCGGGGATTTTTCGGGCAAAGGAAAGCAGGACGCCGACAGCGGCGAGGGTGAAGGTCAGCGAGGAGCCGCCGTAGGAAATAAAGGGCAGGGGGACGCCGATGACGGGCAGCAGGCCCGTGACCATGGCAATGTTCACGAATGCCTGGCCCACAATCCATACCAGGATGCTGCCGCAGACAATGCGGATGAACGGGTCGGTATGGCGCATGGTGACGCGCACTGTAGCCACGGCGAGCACCGCGAACAGGCTGACCACCACCAGGGTGCCCACCAGGCCGAACTCCTCGCCGATGATCGCGAAGATAAAGTCGTTATGCGCTTCCGGTATCCAGTTCCATTTCTGCCGGCTCTGGCCTATTCCCACGCCCAGCCAGCCGCCGGAGGCCAAGGCATACATGCCGGCGTTGGACTGGTCGCAGAGACCGGTGCTGCAGTCGAGTTTCAGCCAGGCGCTGATGCGGTTGGAACGGTTGCTGCTGACCACCGACATCAGCAGGGCACCTGCAGACGCCACAGCGAAAAGGGCGCCCAGGAAACGCATGGGTGATCCGGCGAAAAACAACGCCGCCAGCATGATCATTCCCATGATGATCACGGTGCCAAGGTCGCTTCCCGCCATGACCAGGATGATCAGGAGGCCGCCGCCGGGCACAACCGGAATCAGGGCGTGCTTCCATTCCGTGACCAGCGCTCCCTTGCGGGAGAGCACCGCGGCGAACCAGATGGCCATCGCCAGCTTGACTGCTTCCGAGGGCTGGCCGGTAACCGGTCCGATCTCGATCCAGTTTTTGTTGCCGTTGACTTCCTTGCCGATGACCAGCACGAGGCCCAGAAGGATAACGCCCACGAAATACAGCGGCCAGGCGAACCAGCGGTATTGCCGCGGCCCGAGCCGCGACAGGCCCAGCATCGCCACGACGCCGGCGGCAGCGAACATGGACTGCTTCAGGAACAGGTCAAAGGTGGTTGCGGCACCGGCGTCGCTTCCCGCGGCAGCGGCGATGGATTCCACCGACGACGCCGAGAGCACCATCATCAGGCCGATGACCGTCAGGGCCAGGGTGGCACCGAGGATGGTGTAGTAGCTGGAACCGGTGGCGCTTCGGCCGCTGCCTTCCAGGAAGACCAGGAAACGCTCCCTCCGGGGCACGCGTTTGGTACCGGTGCCGGAGGTACTGTCCTTGCCGGGCGACCGTCCGTTGCCCGCTGTGTCGGGTCCGGTCACCGCGCCCTTGCCTGTTCCGGCGATGTCCGCAGGGCTCCGGCGCAGTGCCGGTTTGCGTTTGCTGCCGGTGGGCGTGGTGACCACTCTAGGGCTCCTTCGGGGTCTGTGCCTGTCCCGGTTCCTGTGCCTGTTCCGGTCCCTCTTCCGGTTCCTGCGCCTGCCGTTCGCCCACGTACCCTGCCACGGCTTCGATAAAAGCCTCGCCGCGGTGGGCGTAGGAGGTGAACTGGTCCATGGACGCCGCTGCCGGCGCCATCAGGACCGTGTCCCCGGCTTCCGCCACGGCGGCGGCTGCCGCCACGGCACGGGCCATGACTTCCTCGGCGCTGGTCACGGGTTCTTCCTGCTCACCAGTCTGCGCCGGGAGTGCCTCTATCACCGGGACATCGGGGGCGTGTCTTGCCAGTGATGCCCGCAGGTCCTCGGTCTGCACACCGATCAGGACCACTGCCTTGAGGCGGCCCCGGTGGGCGGACACCAGATCGTCATATCCGACGCCCTTGGACAGTCCGCCGGCAATCCACACCACACTGCTGAAGGCGGCCAGTGAGGCAGCGGCAGCATGCGGGTTGGTGGCCTTGGAGTCATTGACCCACAGGATGTCTTCCAACCGGGCCACCGGCTGGATCCGGTGGTCGCCGGGCGAGTAGGCGCGCAGTCCGTCGCGGACGGCTACAGGCTCAACGCCATAGGCCCGTACCAGTGCGGCGGCGGCCAGGGCGTTGGCCACCATGTGCCGCGGCGCGTACTCACCCAGGTCAGCCATGGACGCGAGCTCGGCTGCGGAGTCCTTGCGCTGCTCAATGAACGCACGGTCCACCAGCAGTCCTTCAACCACACCGACCATGCTCACGGCCGGCACGCCCGTGGTGAATCCGACGGCCCGGCAGCCCTCCACAACGTCCGCCTCTTCGACCATGGACTCGGTCTCGTGCTGCTCGGCGTTGTAGATGCAGGCAACCTGCGTATTTTCGTAGATTTTTGCCTTCGCGTCCCGGTAGGCAGCGTAGGAGCCATGCCAGTCCACGTGGTCTTCGGCCAGGTTCAGGCACACGCTGGCCAGCGGTGAGATGGAATGCGTCCAGTGCAGCTGGAAGCTGGAGAGCTCCACTGCGATGGCGTCGTAGCCTTCCGGATCCCGGATGGCATCCAGGATGGGGGTACCCACGTTGCCGGCGGCGATGGCGCGCAGCCCCGCAGCGCGGAGCATGCTCTCGGTCATGGAGACGGTGGTGGTCTTGCCGTTGGTTCCGGTAATGGCCAGCCACTGGGCAGTCTTGCGGCCTTCACGGATACGCACCCGCCAGGCCAGCTCGACGTCGCCCCAGACGGGGATATCCGCGGCTTCGGCTGCCAGCAGCACAGGGTGCGTTGGCCGGAAGCCCGGTGAGGTGACCACGAGCTCGGCTGCTTCGCCTTCGACCTGTGGCAGGCCGGCAACGGCGTCCGCGCCGAGCAGCACGTCAACCGCTCCCACAATGCGCAGGGTGTCCGCCTTGGCACGGTTCTCCTCCGTGTCGCGCGCGTCCACCACGACGACGCGGGCGCCAAGCTCAATGAGGGTGTCCGCTGCGGAAAAACCGGAGAGGCCGATGCCTGTGACCACTACGCGCAGTCCGCTCCAGTCGGCATCCCAGGTTGTCAGTTCGGAAAGGGGCGCGCTCAATGTCCTACCACCCATTCTGCGTAGAAGATGCCCAGGGCCACTGCGACGCACAGGCCGGCAATGATCCAGAACCGGACCACCACGGTCACTTCAGCCCAGCCTTTGAGTTCAAAGTGGTGCTGCAGCGGAGCCATCTTGAACACGCGCTTGCCGCCGCTGATCTTGAAGTACCCCACCTGGATGATGACCGAAAGGGTGATGATCACGAACAGGCCCGCCAGGATCACCAGCAGCAGTTCCGTCCGGGACAGGATGGCGAAAGCGGCAATAGCACCGCCGATGGCCAGCGAGCCGGTGTCCCCCATGAAGATCTTCGCCGGAGCGGTATTCCACCACAGGAAGCCGATCAGGGCGCCGGCCATGGCACCTGCGAGCAGGGCAAGGTCCATGGGGTCGCGGACCTCGTAACAGACGGCACCGGCCGTCGGGGAACCGCAGCTTTGGTTGTACTGCCAGATGCCGATGAGGAAGTAGGCCCCGAACACCAGCACCGATGCACCGGCGGCGAGGCCGTCCAGGCCGTCGGCCAGGTTCACGCCGTTGGTGGTGCCTGTGGTGATAAGCAGTGACCAGAGGACGAACAGGATCGCACCAATAATGGTGCCGGCAAAGGCCAGGTCAACACCCGTATCGCGGACAAAGGAGATGGCCGTGGACGCCGGGGTGCGGCCCTGTTCGTTGGGGAACTGCAGGGCGAGAACGGCGAAGGCTATGCCGACGGCGGCCTGCAGGATGATCTTCGCGGTGGCGTTGAGGCCGAGGCTTCGCTGCTTGGAAATCTTGGTGTAGTCGTCAATAAAACCGACCATGCCCATGCCCACCGTAAGCAGCAGGACCAGCAGGCCGGACGCCGTCGGGCTGTACGAGCCGAAGCCGAGCATGCCGCTGATCAGGTGGGTAATGAAATACGCAGCCACCACCGAGGCCACAATGACGGCGCCGCCCATGGTGGGGGTGCCGCGTTTGGTGTGGTGCGAGGTGGGGCCGTCATCGCGAACGAACTGGCCGTATCCCTTGCGCACCAGGAACCGGATGAAAAGGGGCGTGCCGGCAAAGGCGAAGACCAGGGCCAGCGATGACCCGACAAGCAGGGAAATCACTTTGTGTCGCCTCCGGTCCCGTCGGTACGGACCGGCGGGACAGCCGAATCGGTGGAAGTCAGTGGTGCAGAGGTCAAGGCTATCCGATCGCCGAGGAAGCGCAGTGCGGCCCCGTTGGAGGATTTGAACAGGACAATATCGCCGGGGGCCAGGGATTCCTCGAGGATGCGTTCAGCGTCTTCGGCCGTTTCCACAAAGGTGGACTCATCCCCCCAGGAACCCTCCATCACGGCGCCGGTGTGCATGGCACGGGCGCCGGTGCCAACAACAATGAGTTTGGAGATGTTCAGCCGAACGGCATACCGCCCGATGGCATCGTGCTCGGTGACGGAATCGTCACCCAGCTCCAGCATTTCGCCCAGCACCGCCCAGGTACGGCGTTCCCGTCCGAGTTCGGCCAGGGTGCGCAGGGCTGCGCGCATGGATTCGGGGTTGGCGTTGTAGGCGTCATTAATGACGGTGACGCCGTCGGCCCGGTCGGTGCGTTCCATCCGCCAGCGGCTGGCAGCGGCACGCCCGTTGAGCCCGGCGGCAATCTGCTCTCCGGGGATGCCCGCGGCATAGGCGGCAGCCGCCGCAGCCAGCAGGTTGGCCGTGTGGTGTGCGCCGATCAGGCCCGAGCGGATGCCGTACCGGCCGCCGTCGGGCAGGAGCAGGGTGAAAACCGGCCGTCCCTCGGCGTCGGTGCCGGTGTCCACCGCACGGACGGCGTTCTTGGTGCCGTGCGCTTCCTCCGGCGATGAGGTGAAGTACAGCACCGGCGCCTGGGTGCGGGAGGCCATGGCTGCCACCCGGACGTCGTCGGCGTTGAGGATGGCGGTGCCGGTGGCGGGCAGGGCCTCGACCAGTTCACCCTTGGCGACGGCGATGTTCTCCACGCCGCCAAACTCGCCGGCGTGTGCCGAGCCCACGAACAGCACAACCCCGATGTCGGGCTTGACGATGTCCGCCAGGTAGCGAATGTGCCCGATGCCGGTGGCACCCATTTCCATCACGAGATACCGGGTGTCGTAATCGGCGGTGAAGACGGTCAGCGGCAGTCCCACTTCACCGTTGTAGGAACCCACGGGGGCCACCGTGGGGCCTGCGGAGGCCAGTACGCCGGCCAGCAGGTCCTTCGTGGTGGTCTTGCCTGCCGATCCGGTGATGCCGATGACGGTCAACTCGCCGTTTTCACGCAGGCGGCGGATGATCTCCGCTGCCATGGCGCCCATGGCGAGGACAACGTCAGGCACCATGACTGCCGGGAAGAGGTTGCCGGCGTCGTCCGTAACCGGCCGTTCCACCAGGGCGAGCTGCGCTCCCTGGTCGAAGGCTGCCCCCACAAAGAGGTGGCCGTCGGAATTCTCTCCGGGCTTGGCTATGAAAAGCGAACCCTGCGTGGCTTCACGCGAATCCGTTGTGGCGGAAGTCACGGCAAAACCGGTGCCCTGCGCAGCGGGCCCAATGAGCTCGCCGCCTGTAATAGCCGCTATTTCGGCTGCATTAAGTTCAATCATAACGATTTAGGACTCTACCCCGTCGCTTGTCAGGGCACTGAATCCGTATCTTGTCAAAGCATGGCGCAGTTCCACCCGGTCATCGAGGGCCAGGTTCTCGCCCATGACCTCCTGCCACACCTCGTGTCCGCGGCCGGCAACAAGCACGGTGTCCTGCGGCCGGGCGAGTTCAACGGCGCGGTCGATGGCCGCTGCCCGGGGGGCCACCTCTTCAATCACGCAGTCGAGCCCCTCGTCCGTCGCGGCAGCGTCCGCCCCGCGGCGCACATCTGCCCGGATGGCTCCCGCGTCTTCTCCGTGCGGGTCATCGTCGGTGACTATAACGACGTCGGCGAGCCGCGCTGCGATGGCACCCATCAGCGGGCGTTTGGTCTGGTCCCGCTCACCTGTGGCACCAAACACCACAATGACCCGGGCGTCAGCGTCCGGACGGCGGACGGACGCCAAGGTGCGGGTCAGCGCATCCGGGTTGTGCGCGAAGTCGACAATGGCAGCCGGAGCCTCACCGATCAGCTGCATCCGGCCCGGGACCTCAACGGTGAACGGATCATGCGCTGCCAGGGCCTCCTGCAGGTCCGCGGCCGGGACCCCTGCTGCCCGCACCATAACGGTCGCCAGCGCGGCGTTCGAAACGTTGAATCCGCCGGGCAGGGCGGTGGAGACGCGCAGCTTCTCCCCCGCCGGTCCGCGCAGCACGAAGGAGTGGCCGAGGCCGCGCGGTTCCACATCGGTGACGTTCCAGTCCGCGCCGTGATCGGCGCCGTCGGTGGCCAGGGTCAGCACGGGAACACCTGCCGAGGCTGCCATCCGCGCACCCCATTCGTCATCCACGGTGATGACGGCCTGCCGCGAGCGGTCCGGCTGGAACAGTGCGGCTTTGGCAGCGAAGTACTCCTCCATCGACCCGTGCAGGTCCAAATGGTCCTGGGTCAGGTTGGTAAACCCGGCGACATCGAAGCGCACACCGTCCACCCGGCGGTAGGCAATCGCGTGGGATGAAACCTCCATGGTGGCGGCGTCGAGTCCGCGTTCGCGCATCAGGGCAAGCAGCCCGTGCACCTGCGGGGATTCCGGGGTGGTCAGGACGCTGGGAATGGATTCGGCGCCGGCCTGGATCTCGATGGTGCCGATAAGGCCGGTGGTGCGCCCGAGGGCCTGCAGGAGCGAGTTCAGGAAGTAGGACGTGGTGGTTTTGCCGTTCGTGCCGGTGATGCCGAACAGGGCGGGGCGGCGGCCTTGGGCGGGAACGCTGTCAAAGACGGCGGCGGCAAGCGGGCCAACCAGCCGTCGGACATCCCCTGCCACGAAGACCGGGATGCCGGGGCTGCCCATTTCGGCGAGCCCGGCAGCATCGGTCAGCACCGCAGCTGCTCCGGCTGCTTCCGCTGCCTGCGCGAAGCGGGCACCGTGATGGCGTGCACCTGCCACTCCCACGTAGAGGTCCCCGGGGCGCACCTCGCGGGAATTGATGGTCAGTCCCGTCAGCTCGGTGGCCCAGGCCCCGTCCCCGGTGCCGGGGGCTGCCGCGACGTCACGAAGAGCCGCCGGCAGGCGGTCTACGGCGGCACGCACGGTGACGGGCTGGACCGCTGCAGGACGCAGCCCTGATCCAGCCAGCTGGTTTTCACTTGTTGGCACTTCGTTGCTCTCCGATTTAGTACTCAATGGGGTAGGTCTCCGGCTTTCCCGTGGAGGGCGGTACGTTGCTGCTGACGAGCGCCTGCTCCATGACCTTCTGGAAGGACTGCCCCGGAATAATGTAGTAAAGGTCGCCCTGCGGCCGCTGAAGGGTCACCACAACCACGTACTTGGGATCCTCCAAAGGCGCAATACCAGCATAGGAGAGCGTGGAGCCGCTGTAGCCGCCGTTGGGACCGGGAGCCTCGGCAGTACCCGTTTTGGACCCCACCCTGTACTGCTCCAGGGCGCCCGTGGCGCCGGAACCGTCCACCGTGACGGTCTCCAGCATGCGCCGGACCTCCCCGGCTGTCTCCTTGGACACAACGCGGGTTGCCTCAGGTTTTTCAACCGGCTTCTCGGTACCATCCTCATCGATCACGGAGTCGATGATGCTGGGCGGAATCCGCACGCCGTCGTTGGCAATGGTCTGGTAGACACTGGCAGTGTGCAGGGCTGTCTGTGTCAGCCCCTGGCCGAAGAGCACTGTGTACTGCTGCCGGGTGTCCCATTCGTCGGGATCGGAGAGTATGCCCGAGGTTTCCCCGTTCAGCCCCACGTTCAGGGGCTGGCCGATGCCGAACTTCCGCAGCCAGTCGTAGCGTTCGCGCGGCGTGAGCTGCTGCCCGATCATCACGGTTCCGGTGTTCAGGGACTTCGCCAGCACCCCTGAGGCCGTCATCCGGAGGTCGCCGTGCGGTGCGGCGTCTTTGAATGTCTGACCGTCCACGGTGTAGTTCGGGCCGATGGCGAACTGTGATTCCGGGGTGATCAGGCCCTCTTCGATTGCGGCAGCCATGGTAATGACCTTGGTGGTGGATCCCGGTTCGAAGGAATCCGTCACGGTCCGCGCCTTGCGGGACTCGGCGGGCGTGGCACCCGGGTTGTTGGGGTCCACGGTGGTGGACTCGGCGAGGGCAACCACCCTGCCCGTTTCCGCCTCCATCACAACGATGTTGCCCCACTCGGCGTTGTATTCCTCCACCTGGGCGGAGATGGTCTGCTGTGAGAACCACTGCAGGTCCTGGTCAATGCTGAGCTTGATGGACTGCCCGTCCTGCACGGGCTCATCCTCGTTGGTGGCGTACGGAATCCGGATGCCGTCCCCGCCGATTTCATAGGTTTTGCTGCCGGCTTTACCCGCGAGGATCTCATCCTGCGTCAGTTCAAGGCCTTCCTGGGCGCCTTCAGTGCCCAGGAAACCCACGATGGACCCGGCAACCGCACCGGAGGGATAGGTGCGCAGCGTGGTCCGGTCCGCGTAGATGCCGGGGAATTTGACTGCCAGGACCTTCTCCTTGATTTCCGGGGTGACGGTCTTGGCAACGAAGTTGAATCCCTTCTCCCCCAGTACCGAGGAACGCAGGGTCCCGGTGTCCTGGCCCAGGATCGCCGCGAGCTCCTCGAAACCCTGGTCAAAGGTAATGTCCTGCAGCACGCCTTCGGAGTCCCGGCGCTGGAAAACCTCGTCCTCGGCGTAGGGCTGTGACAGCCGCTGATCCACCACAATGTCGAAGCGTTCCACACTGCGGGCCAGATAGTTGCCGTTGGCGTCGAGGATGCTTCCGCGGAGGGCCGGGACACTAACGGTGGTGAGCCGGTTGGCGACGGCGTCTTCGGCCATGCCGGCCGGATCCAGGGCCTGGACATGGAAAAGCCGGAGCCCCAGGACGGTCAGGAGAACGAGGGCCGCGACCAGTCCTATCCGCAGCCGCTTGGCAACGAGGGCCACCCTGTGGTTGTTCGGGCCGGATGTCTGTGCCACAACGTGTCCTCGTTAATACCTAAAGTTGATGCCTGCCGGCCTGTTTCAGTTTCCGCTTCTCTGGACCGGAGCAGGAATGGTTCCGCCGTTCAGGTCCGCTTCCACAACGGTCTCGGGTGCCGGTTCCGGCCCGTCCTCCGCTGCCGCTGCGGCGGCAGCGGCCTCCTGCGCGGCTGCCTCTTCCTTTGCCTCGGCTGCCCTCACAGTATCCGGCGCCGGTTCCGGATTCACGGAAGGCGCCGGGGTGATCGGCTGGGTCAGGACGCTGGGCGCGCCGATCTGCGCGGGTGCCGGATCGCCGTCCTTGGCCGGTTCGGGGGTTCCGGTGACGGTGAGCGTCTGCAGATCAATGGTGCCGAAGGACGGCGAGGAGACCATACCGAGTTCCCCGGCCGCTGCCGCCAAGACCTGGGGTGCCTGATGGTTCTCGATTTCCTGCGTCAGCGCCTCGTTGCGCTGGGTAAGTTCGGTTTTCTGGCTTTGCAGCTCCACCAGTTCGTACTGGCCGCTGGATACGGAGATGTTGAGCAGCAGCACGGAGGCGAGACCAAGCACCAGCGCGGCGAAGCAGAAAACGGCAAACGGAGCCCGTTTCCTCCCGGCAGCAGCGGGAACCAGGGAGAGCGGTGTGCGGCGTCTGGGCGCAGCCGGCTCAGACGCCGGGGCTGTATCCCAGTCAAGGGCACGTGCCGTATTGCCTACTACGGCATTCGCGGCAGAAGTACGGTATCGGGCCGTTGGCCGACGTTCACTCATTTTTCCCAGGCCCCGTCCATGGATTCGCGAATACGTTCTACTGCCCGCAGCTTGGCGGAGGCTGCACGGGGATTCTCCGCGATCTCCTCCTCCGTAGGCACTTCGGTGCCCTTGGTCAGCCGCTTGAGCTGGGCTTTGTGCTGTTCAAGTTCAACGGGGAAGCCCTTGGGCGCCGAGGAGCGTGCCCCTGCCGCAAATACTCCCTTGACGATCTTGTCCTCGAGGGAGTGGTAGGACATCACCACCACACGTCCGCCAAGGTTCAGTACGGAAAGCGCGGCAGGAATGGCGCGTTCAAGCACGTCCAGTTCCTCGTTGACTTCGATGCGCAGCGCCTGGAAGGTCCGTTTGGCCGGGTGGCCCCCCGTGCGTGCAGCACCGGCCGGCACCACACCCCGGATGGCCTCAACCAGTTCGCCGGTGGTGGTAAACGGCTTGACCGCCCGTGTGGCAGCAATTGCCGAGGCGATACGTCCGGCAAACTTCTCTTCACCCCACTTGCGGATGATGCGTACGAGCTCCGCTTCGCTGTAAGTGTTGACGACGTCGGCCGCGGTCTGTCCGCGGGTGGTATCCATCCGCATGTCCAGCGGCGCGTCGTAGGAGTAGGCGAAACCACGGTCCCGTTCGTCAAGCTGCAGGGACGAGACGCCCAGGTCAAACAGCGCCCCGTCGATCCCGTCGAAGCCAAGATCGAGAACCACGTCGGCTACCTCGTCATAGACCGCGTGCACCAGATCGATCCGGTCGGCGAACGGCTCCAGCCGCTTGCCTGCCAGGGCCAGTGCCTGCTGGTCACGGTCGATTCCGATCAGGTGGAGCTGCGGAAAACGCTGCAGCATTGCCTCGCTGTGCCCGCCCATGCCCAGAGTTGCGTCGACGACGACGGCCCTGCCGTGGTCCGCGACGGCACGCTCAATGGACGGGGCAAGGAGATTGATGCAGCGGTCGCGCAGCACCGGAACATGCCGTTCCTCGGTGGGGCGCTCTTCGCTCATCTTGGGGTTCCTTAGGTTGTGGTGGTGCCGGTGTGATCGAACGCGGGTGGCGGGTAAACCGGCGGTTCTTGAACCAGACCCCCATCCGCGCCTCACCTGCCGGCCGCCTGGCTCCGGGGAAGGGAAGCCAGGTGGGCGGCGGTGGGGCGGCTGGAGATCTCATTCAAGATCCGACCGGTGCCTGCCGGTGGGGTCCGGTGCTGCTAGAAGATTCCGGGAATCGCGTCCTCGTCGGTTTCCGAGAATGCGGTCTCCTGTTCTTCCAGGTAGTTCTGCCAGGCTCCCGCATCCCAGATCTCGGCCCGTGTGCCTGCGCCGATGACGGCCAGTTCGCGTCCGAGTCCTGCGTACGTCCGCAGTGCCGGCGGAATGGTGACCCGGCCCTGCTTGTCTGGTACTTCGTCGGAGGCTCCGGACAGAAAGACCCGAATGTAGTCACGCGCCTGGCGGGAGGAAAGTGGAGCTTCCCTCATCTGGTCGTGGACCCGTTCGAATTCCTTCTGGCTGAAGACGTAGATGCAGCGTTCCTGACCTCTGGTCAGGACGAGGCCGTCAGCCAGTTCCTCGCGGAACTTGGCCGGCAGGATCAGCCGCCCCTTCTCATCCAGACGCGGCGAATGTGTTCCCAGGAACATCAGTCACCACCCCGTCTGATTGGGGGCAAACCCCTCGAGTACCGCCCCTACCCTCTTATGTCCCCCACTTTACTCCACTTCCCTCCACAGTCAACGCTCTGGCGTGTTGGATTCCGGGCGCGTCGGATTCAAAAATCCGCGAAATTCCGCGGATACCTGCCGGTGGAGCGAGGTGGAGGGAATTCAACACGGTGTACGCGTCCGGGGCATAAAAAAAGACCCGCCGTAGCGGGTCTTTTTCCGGGATCAGCGCTTCGGCCCAGGGGCCTGGCCGGTACGGCCGCTTACGGCTGGTCGCGCTTGCGCTCGTCCCATTTGTTTTCGAGGTTGTTCATGAACCCGCGCTGCGCAGTGGGTTGCCGTTCCGTCCGGCCATCTGCGGCTTTCGGCGGGTTCTTCCGTCCGCGCGTGGTCGCGTAATAGACCCCGGCACCCATGACGAGGAATCCGACCACCCCCACGGCAATGCCGGCTTCAGTAATGCCCAGCAACAGTACCGCCAGTCCCACAACCGCTAACAAGGCACCAAGCACGATGCGCCTGGTCGAGATACCCCGCCCGGCCGACGTCGCCATCGAATTCGCGAATTTCGGGTCCTCGGCGTGTAATTGCTGCTCCAGTTGATCCAGCAAGCGCTGCTCGTGTTCCGAGAGTGCCATTGCTGCCTCCTTGCCGTCCGATTTTGCCCCTGTAAACCAGCCAACGAACGTGTGGCGCCGGATGTTCCCTGCGCAGGCCCGATGCTGCTTTGCACTTATTCCAAGGATAGGGTGCAACGGGTCGCCACGAAAGCGGCGCATGTACCTATTCGTTCCAGGGTACGTCGCCAGCCGTCACCGACCGCCGCTCAGGCCCCGGCTCCGCCCGCCGGGGACGCTTCCCCGCCGTCCGGCGTGCGCGGCCGGGCCGGGGCAATCAGCCGGGCAGGGACTACCCCCATCTCACCGAACCGCCGGTTGATGCGGTCGAGCGCGTCCTCCGTGGCGCGCCAGTTGTCTTCCCGTCCGTCCAGGGTCAGCTGCATGGCCGCACCCTGCGCCGGCTCCAGCTGCTCGGCCCGGAGTCCGATGAGGCGCACGCTTTGCGGCCGCTTCCCCAAGGCAGTGAGCAGGCCCCTGGCCGCCTCGTAAATCATCTGCGCACTGTCCACCGGCTCGGTCAGGGTGCGGCTGCGGGTCAGCGTGGTGAAATCCGTGTACCGAAGCTTCAGGGATACCGCCCGGCACTGCAGGCCGGCGGCACGCAGCCGGACGGCGCTGCGGTGGGCCAGGCGCAGCAGCTCGGTTCGCAGCACCTCGTCATCACTTACGTCCCGGGCGAAGGTTTCCTCTGCACCGATGCTTTTTTCCTTCCGGACAGGGGTCACCTGACGGGCATCCCGCCCCCAGGAAAGTTCGTACACGTGATCACCCACCGCGCCGAGCAGACGGCGGAGAACACTCGGCGGGGTATTGGCCACGTCAGCAACAGTGGCAATACCAACCCGGGCCAGCACCTCGCGCGTCTTGGCTCCCACTCCCCACAGCGCGGAGACGTCCAGAGTGTGCAGGAAGTCCACGGTCTGCTCTTTGGGAACCAGGAGCAGCCCGTTGGGTTTGCACCGTGTGGAGGCGATTTTGGCCACGAATTTCGTGGCGGCAATACCGACACTTGCCGTCATCCCCATCTCAGCTGCCACCCGTTCGCGAATCAGCTCGCCAATCTCCCTTGGCGCACCCAGTCTGCGCATGGATCCGGAGATGTCCAGGAAAGCCTCATCGACACTGAGCTGTTCCACCTGCGGGGTAATGGATTCGAAAATCTCCATCAGCTTCCTGCTGAAGGAGCGGTAGACCTCCTGGTGCGGTTCCAGCACTGTGGCCTGCGGGCACTGGCGCCGTGCCACGGCCATCGGCATGGCCGAACGGACTCCATAGCGCCGTGCCTCATAGGACGCGGAAAGGACCACGGACCGGCCGCCCAATCCGCCAACGATCACGGGCTTGCCTACGAGGTCGGGGCGCTTCAGCAATTCCACGGACACATAAAAGGCATCCATGTCCACATGCAGGATGGTGCAGTCGCGGTTGCCGCTGCCGCCGTCGGGGCCAGTACTCACCCCTTCATGGTAGCTATCGGCACCCCCGGTCCGCCTTCCTGCCCAGCTGCGGCGGTCACCTAGACTTGGGTGCAGGACCCTGCCCCCCACCGAGTGGAAATCAATGAAAAAGTCCCTGACTGCGCTCTCTGCCGTTGTTCTTCTCCTGGTTGCTGCCGGGTGCACCGAGGAAGGCGGCACGGACTCCCCCGCCTCGGCGGCCGCAAGCCAAACCGCCGGCGCCTCCCTGCCGGCACAGTCCGGACCCGCCTCCACCCCGAGCGCCTCCGCGTCACCGGTCGCCCTGGCGGACGGCTTCCCCACCACGCTGATCCCTGTGATGGACGGTGCCGAGATCCGTTCCAGCACCGTGGACCGGACCGGCACGCAGGTCAGTGCCGTGCTGGTGGAAACCACAACGGCGCCGGCCGCCGATGTCTTCGCCTTCTATGACAAGGCGCTCACGGCTCAGGGGTTCACTGCCGCCGAGTCCGCGGCCGGCGCCCCGGCATCGCGTGATTACATCCGCACCGGCGCAGCTGAACCGGAAACCGTAAACGTGACTGTGACCGCCCGGACCGGTGAGCCGTCCACGGTGACCGTCGGCGCCACCGTCCTCACCGAGTCGGTGGAATAAGTTATGGCTAACATCCCGTCCACCCCCGCCCCCCGCAGCCAGGACATCTCCACCGCGGAGCAGGAGCAGGCCGCCTACCGCACCCTGCTCGCCGGGGAACTGGAAGACTTCCTGGCAACGCAGCATGCGGTCCTTTCCGATGTATCCGAGGAAGCACTGCCGCTGCTGGAGGCGGTACACAACCTGTCCCGCGGCGGCAAACGCCTCCGCGCCCTGTTGGCGTACTGGGGCTGGCGGGGAGCGGGCGGAGCACCGCTGGATACCGCCGCCGTACGCGCAGGGGTGGCCCTGGAACTCTTCCAGAGTGCGGCCCTGATCCATGACGACATCATTGACCGGTCCGACACGCGCCGCGGCGGCCCAAGCGTGCACCGCACGTTTTCGCTCGCGCACCGGGACGCCAACTGGCACCTGGACGGATCACACTTCGGTTCTTCCGCGGGCATCCTCGCCGGAGATCTCTGCCTCGCGCTCAGCGAGGAAATGTTCTCGGCGGTCGGGGTACCTGCGGCGCACGGCACCACCGCCCGCCGCATTTTCAACCGGATGCGCACCGAGGTGATGGCCGGCCAGTATCTGGACATCCTTGAAGAGGTGGTCGGTCCCAGCCACGAGCCTGAACGCGCCGTCGTCCGGGCCCGGAACATCCTGCGTTACAAGGCCGCCAAGTACACCACCGAACATCCCCTGGCCCTGGGCGGCGCACTGGCCGGTGCCAATGAGGAACTGCTGGCGGCATACTCACGCTTCGCCCTCCCCCTCGGCGAAGCCTTCCAGCTTCGCGACGACGTTCTCGGTGTCTTCGGCGATCCGCAGACAACAGGGAAACCTGCGGGCGATGACCTGCGCGAAGGCAAGCGCACAGTGCTGATTGCCTATGCCCTGTGCGGAGGCGGGGAGACTGCGCGCCGGGAGATCACCCTCCGGCTGGGGGACCCGGGCCTGGATGACGACGGCGTGCAGGTCCTTCGCAGCATCATCGAGGACAGCGGGGCCCTGGCGGCCACCGAAGCCCTGATCAGCAGCCACACCGAAGCTGCATTCGCCGCGCTGGAGGCCCTGCCCGTGGACGAAGTGTCCCGGGCGGCGCTGGAGGCACTCGCCCACTCCGCGGTCAGGCGCAGTTCCTAAGGAACGGACCGGCCCCGGACGGTCCCACCGGCTCCGGGGATGCCAGCAGGAACTGCCGCCTCGACAGGAACGGCCCCGCCCGAAGGCGGGGCCGTTCCTGTCTGATCCGCCTATAGGGCTTCGTGTAGGGGTTGCCTATATACCGTCATATATGCGGACAGATATATGACACAGGACCCCCGCAGCCGCGGGTGTACAGCCAGTTACCAGGCCAATGCCTGGGCCCGGCGGCGGATCTCCGTCTTACGCCCCTCACGCAGGGCATCCACGGGGCGGCCCGGAAGGGTGTCATCCGCAGTGAAAAGCCAGCGGATCATCTCGTCGTCGTGGAAGCCGGCGTCATTGAGCACCGAGATAGTGCCCTTGAGGCTATCCAGGATGGCGCCGTCATTGATAAAGGCAGCGGGAACGCTGCGGATTTTCCGCTCCCCCAGGCGCACGGCCACAAGGGCGCGCTCCTCCAGGAGGCTATGCACCTTGTTAATGGGCAGGTCGAGTTGTTCAGCCACATCGGGCAGGGTCAGCCAGTCGGAAACAAGTTCCTCGAGTTCATTCACCCTTCAAGGGTGCCATGTCCTCTGATTCCGGGCCACTTGGCCATTCCGACGCGTAAAAGAAACCTTAAATCCGATACTCAGGTATTGTCCCCGAGCCTGCTTGGTGTAAATTCACATGAGTACCTGAAATCACATGTGTAACCTAAGCAACATTAGTCACATAAGCCACAGGCACCTTACCTGTTGCACTACTTGTTTTTGTCCCACGGATTTGCGGTAAAGGCCGCGGCCATCACAGATGAGGAAACAGCAACCCTATGAACGCTGAGTCGACAACGGGAACGCCAGCCACGCGCCCCGCTGCAACCGGAATGCCGCGCAAATTAAGTGTTGCCGTGACAACCGCCGCGATTCCTGCAGTGATGATGTCCGCACTGGCTCTGGCGGAGCCCGCTGCCGCCGCACCCGTTTCGCCGCAGAACACGCTTTTCCCCCAGCTTCCGCTGCAGGCCATCAAGAACCTGAACACCGGCGCAGTGACCGGCGTCGCCGCTTCCCAGCTGGCCACCCAGGTCCCCGCCACGCTGGCTGCCGAGTCTTCCGTGCCCGCCACCCACCGGATTGCCGCCGGTGATACCGTGACCTCCATCGCCGCCCGGTACGGCCTGTCAGTGTCCGAGGTACTCCGGGTCAATAACCTGCAGCCGACGTCCCTGATCTTTGCCGGTAAAGAGCTCCGCCTGACCGGCACCGCAGCCGCCCCGGCCGTCCCGGAGAAGAAGGCAGCTCCGGCATCAGGCACCTACAAGGTCGTTTCCGGTGACACGCTCAGCGCCATCGCAGCCCGGCACGGGGTTGCGCTGTCCAGCATTCTCGCTGCAAACAACCTCACCCTCACATCGGTGATTTACCCGGGCCAGTCCATCGTGGTGAACGGATCGACGCCGTCGGCGCCGCCTGCAGCACCCGCAGCGCCTGCCGCCCCGGCTCCTGCCGAGGTCCAGGCTGCAGCTGGCACCTACACGGTGAAGCCCGGCGATACGCTCGGTGCCATCGCAGCCGAACACGGCGTAAGCCTGTCGAGCGTCCTTGCCGCCAACGGCCTGAACCCCTCCTCCGTCATCCGGCCGGGGCAGCAGATTAGCGTCAGCGGCGTCGGGACCGTGAGCATTGCCTCCTCGGCACCGGTAGCTGCCGCACCGACGGACGCAGCACCGACGGACCTGGTCCCCAGCACGTTCCTGCACTACACCTACCCCGCGCATGTGGTGGCCGGTGCCAACCTGAACAAGCAGACCCTGAATTCCCTGCCCGTGCCCAGCCGGGCCCAGATGCAGCAGATTGTTGCCGATACCGCTGCGCAGATGGGTGTTGATCCGGCACTCGCCCAGGCCTTCGCCCTGCAGGAGTCCGGCTTCGATCAGCGCGCCGTCTCCCCTGCCAATGCCATTGGCACCATGCAGGTCATCCCGTCTTCGGGCGAGTGGGCTTCCCAGCTGGTGGGCCGCGAACTGAACCTGCTGGACCCGTATGACAACGCTACGGCCGGTGTGGCCATTATCAGCGCCCTGATCCGCACCAGTGACAGCCTGGAAAACGCCATTGCGTCCTACTACCAGGGGCAGTATTCGGTGACGACCAACGGTATGTTCTCCGACACGCGCAGCTACGTCAGCTCCGTGCTGGCCCACCGGGCCACCTTCCAGTAACCGGAAGAGCCGCAGTGCAGCGGAAGGGTCCGGATCGGGTGTCGATCCGGGCCCTTCCCGCTGTCCCCACTAGGATCGAAGAGTGCATGATCCCGTGAAAGACTCCCTCGTAGACACGCTGGTGGATGACCGCTACTTCGTCAGGTCACTGATCGCACGCGGCGGCATGTCCAGCGTCTACCTCGCCACCGACCGCCGGCTGGACCGCGACGTAGCGCTGAAAGTGCTGTTCCCGCATCTGGCCGCCGACCGTGGCTTCCTGCGGCGTTTCGAGAGCGAAGCCAAGTCCGCGGCGCGCCTTTCGCACCCCCATGTGGTGGGCGTGCTGGATCAGGGCATTACCGATTCCCTCGCCTATCTGGTGATGGAGTATGTTCCTGGACGGACCCTTCGCGGGCTGCTCGACGAACGGCACGCCCTCTCTCCCCGGCTTGCGCTGGCACTGATGGACGCGGTGGTCGAGGGCCTGGCTGCGGCCCACGACGCCGGGCTGGTCCACCGTGACGTCAAACCCGAGAACGTACTGCTGGCAGACAACGGCCGGATTAAGATCGCCGACTTTGGCCTGGCCCGCGCCGTGTCAACCAGCACCAACACCGGAACCCTGGTCGGAACCGTCGCCTACCTCGCCCCGGAGCTGGTGACCGGCGACGGCGGAGATGAACGCAGCGACGTCTATTCAGCAGGCATCCTGCTTTATGAAATGCTGACCGGACGCCAGCCCTTCACCGGCGACTCGCCTATCCAGGTCGCCTTTGCCCACGTGCATTCGGCAGTGCCGGCCCCCTCCGCCCTGTGCCCCGGCCTCGCAGAGGACCTGGACGAGCTGGTGCGCTGGTGCACGGCACGGGACCCCGAAGAACGTCCGGTCAACGGGCGTGCGCTGCTGGGTGAGCTCCGGCATATCCGCACCACCCTCACTGACGAGGAATTGGACTTCCGGTGCACCACCGGTTCCGCGTCCGGTGACATGCCCACAGAGGCTCTTTCCCGCTCCGGAGCCGCTGCCGCTACCGGTGCCACGGAGGTCATTGGGGCATCCGATCCCACCAGCATCATTGACGCCTCCGCCCTGGACCAGGATCCCCACGGTTCCGATACCGGGCGGGACGCGAACCACACCGAAGTGCTCAGCCGCAGCGAACACGCCACCACGGTTTTCCCCGGCGGACTCGGAACGGCCGGCGATGACGGAGACGGCACTGCGGACGGTTATCCTCACGACGGCTTTGAGGATGGTGAGGACGATGAGGGCGACGACGGCACCGGTAATGAGCAGGCAGGCACCCGTGCGCAGCGCCGGCTCGCCAGGCGCGCTGACCGCAACCGGCTCCGCGACAGTGACCGCCAGGCACACCGGCCGCAGGTAGGTCTGCGCAGCGGCAGGAGCGGGCGCCGGGGAGTGCTGCTGGCCCTGGTGCTGACGGTGCTGCTTTGCGCTGCGGCCTTTGCCGGCTGGTTCTTCGGCGCCGGCCCGGGCGCGCTGGTGTCCATTCCCGATGTCAGCAATGCCTCCGTTGACGAAGCAGGCGACCAGCTCGGCGGCGCCGGCCTGAACTTCACCACCACCGAGGTCTATGACGAAGTAGTCGCCGCCGGATTCGCCGTCGGCACCGACCCGGCAGCTCCCGGGGAAGTCCGCCGCTACCGGCCCGTCACACTGCTGGTGTCCAAAGGGCCCCAGCTCTTCGCGGTACCCAACATCGTCCAGCGCAGCCTGGATGCCGCGGAATCGGACCTGGCAGACGCCGAACTGGCCCTCGGTGGCGTCACGGAAGAATACAGCGAAACAGTATCCGCCGGTGCGATTATCAGCCAGCGGCCCACCCCGGACACCATGCTCCGGCTCGGTGCCACGGTGGATGTCACGGTCTCCAAGGGCCCGGCCCCCGTGGAGGTTCCGTCGGTGACCGGTCAGAGCGAGGAAGCCGCGGTCAAGGCCATTGAGGATTCAGGCCTCACGGCCGCCGTTGCCCCGGATAAGGTCAACAGCGCCACTGTGCCGGCCGGCGCCGTCGTCTCCCAGACTCCCGAAGCCGGCCTGCTCGAGAGGGGCCAGACCGTGACCCTGACCATCTCGCTGGGACCGCGGATGGTCGAAGTGCCGAACTATGTGGGCCGCCGTGCCGAAGAAGCACGGGCGGACCTCGAAGGCCGGGGATTCAATGTGCAGGTGGAAAACCTGCTCGGCGGCCTCCTGGGCCTGGTCCGGGACCAGGACCCCGGCGCCGGAACGGCACCCGAGGGGTCCACTGTGATCCTCAAGGTCGTCTAGCGCCTGCGCCCGGACAAACACACCAAACAGGCAAAACAACCGGACAGGCAAACAGGCCGGACAGACAAGGGAGGGCTGCAGGAGATCCCGGATCTCCTGCAGCCCTCCCTTGCAGTTTTTGAAACTAGCTCCGGCGCGAAAGAGCTCCGGCAACCAGGAACGCCATTTCCAGGGACTGCATGTGGTTCAGGCGCGGATCGCAGACCGATTCGTAGCCCTCGACAAAGGCATCCTGATCAACCGGATCTGCTCCGCCGAGGCACTCGGCCACGTCGTCACCGGTCATTTCCACGTGCAGTCCGCCGGGGAAGGTGCCCAGCGAATCATGCACTTCAAAGAAGCCGCGGACTTCGTCCATAACGTCATCGAAGTTCCTGGTCTTGTAGCCGTTCGGTGACGTCACGGTATTTCCGTGCATCGGGTCGGTTACCCACAGGACCTTCGCGCCGGACGCGGTGACCTTCTCCACCAGCGGGGGCAGCTTCTCCCGGATGTTGTTGGCTCCCATCCGGGTGATAAAGGTCAGCCGGCCCGGTTCACGGTTCGGATCCAGCTTGTCAATCAGGGCAAGGGCATCCTCGGGGCTGGTCTTGGGGCCAAGCTTCACGCCAATGGGATTGCGCACCTTGGAGAGGAAGTCCACATGGGCGGCGTCAAGATCCCTCGTCCGCTCCCCGATCCAGAGGAAGTGCCCGGAGGTGTCGTAGGGCTGGCCGGTGCGGGAATCCACGCGGGTCAGGGCGCGCTCGTAATCCAGCAGCAGCGCTTCATGGCTGGCAAAGAACTCCACCCGTTTCAGGGCCTCGAAGTCTGCGCCGCAGGCATCCATAAAGCGGACGGCCCGGTCAATCTCGCGGGCCAGGGACTCGTACCGGGAGTGCGCAGGGTTTGAGGTGAACCCCTTGTTCCAGTGGTGCACCAGCCGCAGGTCGGCAAACCCGCCCTGGGTAAAGGCGCGGATCAGGTTCAACGTGGAAGCGGAGGTGTGGTACGCCCGCACCATCCGGGCCGGGTTGTGCCGGCGGGACTCCGGGGTGAACTCGAAGCCGTTGACCATATCGCCGCGGTAGGCAGGCAGGGTGACACCGTTGCGGGTTTCGTCATTGGAGGAGCGGGGCTTGGCGAACTGGCCAGCCATCCGGCCCATCTTGATCACCGGCACCGAGGCGCCATAGGTGAGCACCACAGCCATCTGCAGCAGCGTGCGCACACGGGCACTGATCTTGTCCGCAGTGGCGGCCTCGAAGGTCTCGGCGCAGTCCCCGCCCTGGAGGAGGAATGCCTTGCCCTGCGCGGCCTCGGCCAGACGGGAACGGAGCACGTCCACTTCACCGGCAAAGACCAGCGGCGGGACCATGGAAAGTTCCGCGATTGCCGCGCTATACCCGGGATCGTCCTGCCAGGTGGGCTGCTGGGCAATAGGCAGGGAACGCCAGTTATCCAGTTCCGGATGGCTGGCAGCAGTAGCGGCCGCACCGGAGAGCGTGGTTGGAAGGGAATCGCTGTTTACGGGTGTGTTGGTCACGGCTTAAGCCTACTGGCTGCCCGCCCGGAACAAATAAGCGCGTCATATTCGCCGGATGCCGTGCAACGTAAACAGGGCCGGGAAGAACAGGACTATGCCGAGTGCGGCCTGCGGCCCTGTTCAGCGGGTGCGCTGCCGTTGTCGGCGCCGGAGGCCCCGTCCGCACCGGACGTCTTGTCCGCACCGGAGCCGGTGATGTCCGCGGCGAGCTGGGATGTACGGCGCTTTCCGGCACGCTCACCGCGTGCTGCCTTCTTTCCCTTACGGTCCGCCGTCACGTCTTTAGGCGCCTCATCCGAACCGGCGGCCTTGGACCCGATCACGGTTACCGTGCCGGGCAGCTTTCCGCCGTCCTCCACGGGCACATCGACGGCGGAAGTGTCCTGAGTGGTACGGGCGTCGGTTCCCGCCGGAGCAGTCCCCAGACGGACCGCGGCGCCGCGGGCCTCGGCAGCCTTGCCGCCTTTCCGTGCGGCGTTCTTTTCCTTGACGGTGCTGGCGTATACGTCTACGTATTCCTGGCCGGACAGGCGCATGAGTTCATACATGATCTCGTCGGTTACCGAACGCTGGATAAAGCGGTCATTCTCCAGGCCGGCATACCGGGAGAAATCCAGCGGCTCGCCGACAATGATGCCGATACGGCGGATGTTGGGGATCCGGCGTCCAATCGGCTGGACCTTATCGGTACCGATCATGGCAACCGGGATCACCGGGACACCTGTGGAGAGGACCAGCTTGGCCACACCGGTTTTGCCGCGGTAGAGGCGGCCGTCAGGGCTGCGCGTGCCCTCGGGGTAGATACCCAGCAGTCCGCCGTTTTCCAGCACGTCTACCCCGGCTTTCAGGGAGCTCGCGGAGGCTGCACCACCGGAACGGTCCATGGGCAGCTGGTTGGCGAGCCGGAAGAACGCCGCAGTGAGCTTGCCCTTGATGCCCTTGCCGTTGAAGTAGTCGCTCTTCGCCAGGAAGCTCACCGGGCGGGGCACAGCCAGCGGCAGGAAGATCGAGTCGGAGAAGGAGAGGTGGTTACTCACCAGGACTGCCGGACCGGACTCGGGAATGTTGTTCATCCCCTTCACCCAGGGCCTGAAGAGAAGATTTACCACCGGCCCGATGAATATCGTCTTCATCACCCAATAGAACACGCGGCCTGATCTCCCGTCCGGACAAACAAAACTAGGGAACCTGTTGGTTCCGCAGACTCTACTGTATGCGGGCTGCGCGCCGCAGGTGAATTTCCGGCGTGCGCGCCCCCTAATAGTTTGCTCCCTGCGGGGTGGAAAATGCTCCCCGCAATGCAACCATAGAGATATGACTTCCCTCCCGGGCGCTGACGCCTTTCACTATGCGGGACACGGCCCCAATGCCGGCGTGGGCGTGCTCCTGAGCCACGGCTTCACCGGCTCCCCGGTGAGCCTGGCGGCCTGGGCCCGGCACCTGGCGGATCAGGGCTACGCGGTCAGCCTGCCGCTGCTG
Organism: Arthrobacter zhangbolii; assembly: GCF_022869865.1. Lineage (NCBI taxonomy): Bacteria > Bacillati > Actinomycetota > Actinomycetes > Micrococcales > Micrococcaceae > Arthrobacter > Arthrobacter zhangbolii. Next base: position 1,412,794 of record NZ_CP094984.1, on the reverse strand, counting down.
CCCGGACACGGCACCACCTGGCAGGAACTGGCACGGACACCCTGGCAGCGGTGGTACGGGGAATATGAGCAGGCCTACTACTCCCTGCGGGAGCGGACCGGAACCGTCGTTGCGGCAGGACTGTCGATGGGAGGCGCGCTGGCACTGCGGCTGGCGGCGAAGCAACCGGTGGCGGGCGTCGTCGTCGTTAACCCCGGCCTGACCATCGGCGACCCGCGGGCACGCTATTCGGGGCTGCTCAAATACGTGCTCCGATCCGTTCCGGCCATCGGCAACGACATCCGGCTGGAGGGGCAGGACGAAGGGGCATACCCGCGGACTCCGGTAGCGGCGGTACAGCAGTTGGGACGGCTTTTCCGCGACACCACTGCTTCGCTGCCGGAGGTGAACGCGCCGGTCCTCGCTTTCCGGTCCCGGGTGGATGCGATTGTCCCCGAGTCCAGCATGGATGTGCTGCGCACCGGGCTTGTCAACGCGGACCTTGAGGTGGTGCCGCTGGAGAACAGCTACCACGTGGCCACCATGGATCATGATGCGCCGCTGATCTTCGAACAGTCCCAGAGTTTCATCCAACGGGTGAGCACCGGAGTCCGCTCATGAGCGACCGCGAACCGGAGCACAATGAATCCACCGACGAGGAAGTCTGGCTGGACCTGGTCGCCCGGCTGGAGCACATGGATGCCGGCGAAACCAGCCGCGACGGCGGCGACCGGGAATCCCCTGCTCCGCAGGAGGACCCCGGCCCCGGACAACAGGCCGGCGTTCCCGGTCCGGGCCCGGCCGGCTCACCCGCCGAGCGGACCCGGGCCATCTTCGAGAACCAGCCGCTCCCCATGACCGGCCCGCGGGACTACGCGGCGCCGGAGGAGGACGAGGACGACGGCGGGTTCACTCCCCCGGAACCACCACCCCTGGGCAGCGGCGAACCGCTGGTGGTGCTGGCCTGGATCGGCGCACTGGGCGGGCCGCTGATGCTTCTGCTATTCGCGATGCTCTGGCGCGGGGCGCCGCTGGCCGTCGTGCTGGGGACCATCGCCGTCTTCGCCGGCTCGGCGGCGTACCTGCTGTTCCGGCTCCCCTCGCATCGCGACGAGAACGACGACGGCGCCGAGGTCTAGGCGGTCCGGCCGGGTCCGCGTCCGGCCTAGCGGCGTGTGGCGATCCGCGAGAGGTCCGCGGCACCGATCATTCCTGCTGCCGGACCCATCGCGGCGCGTTCCATCCTCGCTGCGGGCCGGAAACCCCGGCCGGTCAGGTTCCGGGCAAAGGATCGGCGTGCAGGTTCAAGGAGCAGATCCCCGGCGTCGCTCAGTCCGCCGCCAATGACGAACATTCCCGGGTCCAGGGCGGCTGCCAGGTTCGCCAGGCCAAGTCCCAGCCACTGGCCCACCTCATCCAGCAGCTCAATGCTTGCCGCATCGCCTTCCAATGCCAGGCGGGTCACTACGGCCCCCGTCACCGCGTCCGTATTGCCGTCCACGGCACGGAGAAGCTCCTGCGCCACCGGTGAGTTGGCGGCCGCAAGTTCACGTGCCTCCCTGCCCAGCGCGTTGCCCGAGGCGTACTGCTCCCAGCAGCCGCGGTTTCCGCATTCGCAGCGGTGCCCGCCCGGCATGATGATCTGGTGGCCAAACTCCCCCGCCACCCCAAACCGGCCGCGCTCCAGCCGCCCGTCCAGCACCATGGCACCGCCGATCCCTGTTCCCAGGGTTACGCAGACCAGCCGGGACTCACCGGCACCGGCACCGAAGCGGTACTCCGCCCAGGCAGCACCGTCGGCGTCGTTGACAAGGAAAACCCGGCGGCGCAGCAGCCGTTCGAGATTCTCGCGCAGCGGCTCATTGCGCCAGGCCAGGTGCGGGCTGAACAGGACCGTGCTGCCGGCCAGGTCCATCCAGCCGGCCGCGCCGATGCCCACCGACCATACGTGGTGCTCCGCCGAGAGTTCACGGACCAGGTCCACAATCACGGCCTCGACCTCCCGGGGGTCATGACCGGGAGTGGAGCGGCGTGCCTGTTTCAGGACTCTGCCGTTCCCGTCCACCAGGCCGGCCGCTACCTTGGTTCCGCCGATGTCGATGCCGATGGCCAGGCCGCGCCGCCGCATCCGGTTGTGCAGCCGCATGGGCCGGCCGCCCCGGAAGGGCTCGGCAGGGCCGAGACGGCGCTGCAGGGGTGTCGGAACGGAACGGGGCACGGAAACTGGCGTTAAGGGAGGCATCAGAAACCTATTCTAAGGAAACAGCAAGAGCGGTGACGCAAAAGTTATAGATCCGCAAGGTTACCGACGGGTACAAGAGTGTGATCTAGGTTATAGGCTGGCAGTGCCTACGGGCCCACCCGGATATCAAAGGAGCTATCGTGCGAGAATTCAGCGTTCCCGTCCTAGCGGAATCCCCGCCGCAGACAAACATCACCAACATGCTGCTGGACCAGGCAGCAAAGCCGAGCAATCCGGCACTTTTTGCCGTACGGGACGGGCAGGGTGAGTGGCAGCGGATCAGCGCCACGGAGTTCACCAAGGATGTCAGCGCCCTCGCGAAGGGCTTTATGGCCTCCGGCGTGAAGGCAGGCGACCGGGTCGCCATTATGTCCCGCACCCGGTACGAGTGGACCCTGGTGGATTTCGCCCTCTGGTTCGCCGGAGCCGTCTCCGTTCCGGTGTACGAGACCTCCTCCCCTTCACAGGTCGCCTGGATCCTCAGCGACTCCGGTGCCGTCGGCATTGTGGTGGAAGCTCCGCGGCATGAGAACATTGTCCGTCAGGCTGCAGCAGACGAGGACCTCTCAGGGGTTGCCAACGTCTGGCAGATCGACGGCGGCGGCCTCGACACACTGCGGACTGCAGGCGCCTCGATCAGTGACGAGGATCTCGACGCCCGGCGGGCCACGGCCCACATGGATGACCTCGCCACCATCATCTACACCTCCGGCACCACGGGTAAGCCCAAGGGGTGCGAGCTAACCCACGGCAACTTCGTGAACCTGTCCAAAAACTCCGAGCTCGCCGAGCCCGAAGTGGCCCGCGAAGGGTCCCAGACCATCATGTTCCTCCCGCTGGCACACGTGCTGGCCCGGTTCATTTCGGTGCTCAGCGTGGCCACCGGCGCCACGGTGGCGCATACACCGGACGTCAAGAACCTGCTCCCCGATCTGCAGAGTTTCAAACCGACCTTCATCCTGGTGGTCCCCCGCGTACTGGAAAAGGTCTTCAACGCCTCCATGCTCAAGGCCGAGGACGGCGGCAAGGGCAAGATCTTCCATGCCGGCGTTGCCACCGCCGTGGAATGGTCCAAGGCCAAGCAGGAAGGAAAGGTGCCGCTGGGCCTGAAGCTCAAGCACGCCCTCTTCGACCGGCTGCTGTACGGAAAGATCCGCGAGGCCATGGGCGGCCGGGTGGAGTACGCCGTCTCCGGCGGAGCACCCCTGGGTGAGCGCCTGGGACACTTCTTCCATGGCATCGGCCTGCTGGTCCTGGAAGGCTACGGCCTCACCGAGACCACTGCCCCGCTGACCACCAACACCCCGCAGCTGGTCAAGCTGGGCACGGTGGGTGCCCCGCTTCCCGGCAACAGTGTCCGGATCGCCGACGATGGTGAGATCCTCGCCAAGGGCATCAGCGTTATGAAGGGCTACTACAAGCGCCCCGACCTCATGGGTGAAACCTTCACCGACGGCTGGTTCCACACCGGCGATATCGGCGAGCTTGATGCCGACGGCTTCCTGAAGATCACCGGCCGCAAGAAGGAAATCATCGTGACGGCCGGCGGCAAGAACGTAGTGCCGTCCCAGCTGGAGGATTCCATCCGGTCCAGCGCCATCGTCTCCCAGTGTGTGGTGGTGGGTGATGCCAAGCCGTTCATCTCCGCACTGATCACCATCGATGAAGAGGCACTTCCGGGCTGGCTGGAACGGAACAAGCTGCGCGCCGGCATGACGGTGAGCGAGGTTGCCGCCACTGACGAACTGCAGACGGAACTGCAGGGCATTGTGGACCGGGCCAACAAGAAGGTCTCCCAGGCTGAGGCCATCAAGGTCTTCCGGGTAGTGCCCACCGACTTCACCGAGACCAGCGGGCACCTGACCCCGTCCCTGAAGATCAAGCGCGCCCAGGTGCTGCGGGACTTCTCGGAGGTCATCGACGACATCTACAGCGGTCAGCGCGTCTGATCCTGCACGGCTTGAAGCCGGGCAGCGGCCCCTCGACTAGAGGCGGTTCCTGCCCGGCTTTTCCGTTGTCTTCAGGGACAGCAAGGCGTTTTCCACTACCTCGGTCAGTGCCGGGTGAATCCAGTACTGGCCCCGGGCCATGGTGGCCGCGTCCAGACCGAACTCCATGGCCTGGATGAGCGGCTGGATCAGCATGGACGCCTCGTGGCCCATGATGTGCGCGCCGAGCAGGCGGCCGCTCTCCTTCTCCGCCAGCAGTTTCACGAAACCGGTGGAGTCCTCCATGGCCCAGCCATACGCCGTCGAGCCGTATTCCTGCACGGCCAGCGCCAGTTCCACGCCGCGGGCCTCAGTATCGGTGCAGGCCTCTTCCTCCGTCATTCCCACACTGGCAATCTGCGGGCTGCTGAAGACGGCGGCCGGGACAAAGCGGTGATCCGCCTTCCGCAGGTCATCCGGATGGACCAGGTTATGTGAAACCACCCGTGCCTCATGGTTGGCAACGTGCTTGAGCTGGTAGTCGCTGCTGACATCCCCCAGCGCCCAGACACCGGGGACCGGGGCGCCGGAGGACAGCACCCGGCCGTACCCGTCCACGGCCAGCCGGCCGTCCTCCCGGGTATCGAAACCGGCTGCAGCTACGTCCAGCCTGTCCGTATTGGGCACCCGTCCGGTGGCGGCAAGCACCAGGTCCACGTCGAGTTCCTGCGTTCCTGCCGGCCCGGAAAGCACCACGTGCACGGAACCGTCAGCGTTTTCCTTGAGCGAGTCCACCGTGGTGTTCAACTGCAGGTTCCACTGCTTGGCCGCTTCGGCGGTGAAGCGCTCGGATACTGTCTCGTCCAGTGAACGCAGCATCGCCCCCGAACGGACTGCAACGGTCACCTCCGTACCGAAGGCAGCGAAGACGAACCCGAACTCCGCGGCGATGTACCCGCCGCCGATGATGAGCACCCGGCGTGGCAGCTCATCCACGCGCATGACGGTATCGGAGGTGTGCACCTGTGGCAGGTCCATGCCCGGGGTGTCGGGCAGGACCGGGCGTGAGCCGGCAGCCACCACTATCTGATCGGCGGTGATTTTCTCACCGGTAGCGGTGACCAGGGAATGCGGCGAAGTGAAGCGGACGTATTCGCTGTACAGCGTGACGTTCTCCAGCTCTTCGGCCCGGTAACGCCTGCCACCCTCCGAGATGGCGTCTATGCGGGTAAAAATCCGGTCCCGGATATCACGCCAGCGCACCCCGGCCAGCGGCGCATCCACGCCCAGCCGGGCGCCGTCGCTCACGGCGGCCGCCAGCTGGGCGGGATACACAAACATCTTGGTGGGAATGCACCCGACGTTCAGGCAGGTACCCCCGAACGTTCCTCCGTCGATGACCGCCACCCGCTTACCGTCCCAGTCAGGGGTGATCAGTGAATTGCCGGAGCCTGAGCCGATGATGGCGAGATCAAAATGGGTCACGCCATCAGTCTACTCAGCCTGGGGATTTCACTTAGGGGTGATCACCAGCAGCAAATCACCGCCCTGGACCTGTTCCACCTGCGAAATGGCCACCCGTTCGATGGTGCCGGCGATCGGTGCCGTAATGGAGGCCTCCATCTTCATGGCCTCAATGGTGGCAACCGTCTCACCCGCAGCAACTTCGGTGCCCTCCTTGACCGTGACAGTCACCGCGCCGGCGAACGGCGCTGCGACATGTCCGGGCTCGGCCGGATCCGCCCGCTCCGCTGATTTCTCCGAGGTCTCAATGCTGCGGTCCCGCACCAGGACCGGGCGCATCTGCCCGTTCAGCGTGGTCATGACCGTCCGCATTCCCTTCTCATCCGGTTCAGATACGGCGTCGAGCGTGGCTATCAGGCGCACGCCCTTTTCGAGTTCAATAACGTGCTCTTCCCCACGGCGCAGCCCGTACAGGTAGTCACGTGTTTCCAGCACGGACACGTCGCCGTAGGTTTCCCGGACAGTGGCGAACTCCTTGGCGGGGCCGGCGAAAAGCAGGCGGTTGAGCGTTTCCTGCCGGGTTGCCGAATCCGCGTTCAGTCCCGCCCTGTCCACCTCGGTGAGTTCGACGTCGCGTGCCCTGACCTTCCGGCCCTGCAGCGCCTTGGTCCGGAAGGGTTCCGGCCAGCCTCCGGGAGGGTCGCCCAGTTCGCCGCTCAGGAAGCCGATCACCGAATCGGGAATGTCGTAATTCTGCGGGTTCTCTTCAAAGTCCTCCGGGGAGACGTTCGATCCGACCAGCTGCAGGGCCAGATCCCCCACTACCTTCGAGGAGGGCGTGACCTTCACCAGGCGGCCGAGAATGCGGTCCGCGGCAGTGTACATATCCTCGATGGCTTCGAACCGCTCCCCCAGTCCCAGGGCAATGGCCTGCTGGCGGAGGTTGGACAGCTGGCCGCCGGGGATTTCGTGCCGGTACACCCGCCCGGTGGGGCCGGCCAGACCGGACTCGAAGGGTGAGTACACCCGGCGGACGGCTTCCCAGTACGGTTCCAAGGCGCCCACCGCGTCCAGGCTGATACCGGTGTCCCTGTCGGTATTGGTCAGTGATGCCACCAGCGAGGACATGGAGGGCTGGCTGGTGGTTCCGGCCAGCGGGGCGCTGGCCACGTCCACGGCGTCCACCCCGGCGTCCGCTGCCGCCAGCAGGGTGGCCAGCTGGCCGCCTGCGGTGTCATGGGTATGCAGGTGTACCGGCAGGTCAAAGCGTTCCCGCAGGGCGGAGACAAGCTTGGCGGCAGCAGCCGGGCGCAGCAGGCCGGCCATGTCCTTGATAGCCAGGATGTGGGCGCCGGCGTCGACCATGCGCTGGGCCAGATCCAGATAGTAGTCCAGCGTGTAGAGCTCTTCCTTGGGGTCCAGAAGGTCACCGGTGTAGCAGAGGGCAACCTCGGCTACCGCGGTTCCCGTGTTCCGCACCGCCTGGATGGCCGGTTCCATCTGCGAGACGTCATTGAGCGCATCGAAGATCCGGAAGATATCAACACCGGTGGCGGCTGCCTCTTCCACGAATGCCTCGGTGACTTCCGTGGGGTAGGGCGTGTAGCCCACCGTGTTCCGTCCGCGCAGCAGCATCTGGATGCAGACGTTGGGCAGTTCGTGGCGCAGCGCGGCCAAACGTTCCCATGGGTCTTCGCCGAGGAAGCGGAGCGCAACATCGTAAGTGGCACCGCCCCAGGCTTCCACGGAGAACAGTTCGGGCGTCAGGGCAGCTACCGCCGGAGCTGCTGCAGTCAGGTCCCGGGTACGGACCCGCGTGGCGAGCAGGGACTGGTGGGCGTCCCGGAACGTGGTGTCCGTGACCGCCAGGGCCGTGCGCTGCCGAAGGTCTGCGGCGAAGCCTTCCGGCCCCAGTTCAAGCAGCCGCTGCCGTGAGCCCGGCCGTGCTTCCGGCAGGTCGGCGGGAAGCTTCTCCGCCGGGTCGCTGTGCAGCACTGCTTCTCCATGCGGCTTATTAACTGTGACGTCAGCAAGCCAGTTCAGCAGCTTGGTACCGCGATCTGCTGAACCGCGGGCATTAAGCAGTTCCGGGCGCTCCTCGATGAAGGATGTAGCCACATCTCCGGCGACAAAGTCCGGATCATCCAGCACGGCCTGCAGGAAGGAGATATTGGTGGCGACACCGCGGATCCGGAACTCCGCAAGTGCCCGGCGGGCACGGTTCACGGCCACCGGGTAGGTCCGGCCACGGCACGTCAGTTTCACCAGCATGGAGTCAAAGTGCGGGCTGATTTCCGCGCCGGCGTATACGGTGCCGCCGTCGAGCCGCACCCCGGCGCCACCGGCTGAGCGGTAGGCGCTGATCCGGCCGACGTCGGGCCGGAACCCGTTGGCGGGGTCCTCGGTGGTGATGCGGCACTGCAGGGCGGCCCCGCGGATCTGCAGCTCATCCTGGAACAGGCCCAGATCAGCCAGCGTTTCCCCGGCTGCGATGCGCAGCTGGGACTGGACAATATCGACGTCGGTGATTTCCTCGGTGACGGTGTGTTCCACCTGCACGCGCGGGTTCATTTCAATGAACACGTGCTGGCCGGCCCGCTCGCCCACCGTATCCACGAGGAACTCCACGGTGCCCGCATTCACGTATTTCAGCGCCTTGGCGAACTTCACCGCATCCCGGTACAGAGCCTGGCGGATGTTCTCATCCAGGTTCGGTGCGGGGGCAATTTCCACCACCTTCTGGTGCCGGCGCTGCAGTGAGCAGTCCCGCTCGAACAGGTGCACGATGTTGCCTTCAGCATCCGCGAGGATCTGAACCTCAATGTGCCGGGGCCGAAGGACTGCCTGCTCGAGGAACACCGTGGGGTCGCCGAAGGCGGTTTCCGCCTCCCGCATCGCCGCGGCGAGGGCTTCGGGCAGCTTGTCCTTGCTGTCCACCCGCCGCATGCCGCGTCCGCCGCCGCCGGCCACGGCCTTGACGAAGATCGGGAAACCGATGGCGTCAGCCTCCGCCAGCAGCTCGTCGGGGTCTGCGCTCGGCGCCGTGGACCGCAGAACCGGGATGCCGGCTTCCCTGGCGGCGTTCAGCGCGTGCACCTTATGCCCGGCCAGCTCCAGAATGTCCGCCGCCGGCCCCACAAAGGTGATGCCGGCGTCGGCTGCAGCCCGGGCCAGATGCGAGTTCTCGGACAGGAAGCCGTACCCGGGATAGATCGCGTCGCAGCCGGATTCCTTGGCCACCCGGATGATTTCATCCACATCCAGGTACGCCCGGACCGGGTGGCCCTCCTCGCCGATCAGGTAGGCCTCGTCGGCCTTCTGCCGGTGAATGGAGTTCCGGTCCTCGTGGGGAAACACGGCCACCGTCTTCGCACCGAGCTCATACGCGGCACGGAACGCCCGAATGGCGATTTCGCCCCGGTTCGCTACCAATATCTTCGAGAACATGGGTCTCCTGCATCGTTGCGGTGGGGCACCAGGACAGTACCGCCATTAACGGATTTTACCCACGGCAGTTGCGGGCAAGCGTGAAAAATACCGGCTGCAGCCGGTAGGCGCAGCACGGAACCGCCGTGGTGGATATCACAGTGTGCCACCAGTGTAAGCGCCACCCCTGCAAAAGGGCGCTGCCAAGGTAACAGGCGTCCGTCACATAGAATGAGGGTGCAGCCTCCAGTGATCCCTAGACACGTTAGGTTTTGGTTCAACAAGTGCAAGTAGTGAGCATCAGCAGCCTGAAGGGCGGCGTCGGTAAAACCTCCGTCACGCTGGGCCTGGCATCCGCCGCGCTGGCCGCAGGCATTCCGACGCTCGTCGTGGACCTGGACCCGCATGCAGATGCGACCACCGGCCTGGGTGTCAGCGCCGGCAGCCAGCTTGGCATCGGCGAAATGCTTCGCAACCCCCGCCGGGTGCAGCTGGCCGACCAGGTGGTACCCAGCGGCTGGGTGGAAAACGCCCGCCGGCTCGCCAAGAACCCGGCCGGCCGGAAACCTGTCCTGGACGTAGCCATGGGTTCCGCCTACTCGGGGATCTATGACCGCCCCGACCTCGGCAAACGCGACCTTCGGCGCCTGACAAACCTGCTGTCCCGGGTCACCGGCTACGGTCTGGTCCTGATCGACTGCCCGCCGTCACTGAACGGCCTGACCCGGATGGCGTGGACGGCCAGCAACCGCGTCCTGCTTGTTGCCGAGCCCGGCCTCTTCTCAGTAGCAGGCACCGAACGCACCATGCGTGCCCTGGACCTGTTCAGGGAGGAGTTCGCACCGAACCTGGCACCCGCGGGCATCATCGCCAACCGGGTGCGGCCCAGTTCCAACGAGCATGTGTTCCGTCTGGCCGAGATGAAGCAGATGTTCGGCGATCTCCTGCTGAGCCCGACCATCGCCGAACAGGCCAACTGGCAGCAGATCCAGGGTGCCGCGCATTCGGTCCACCACTGGCCGGGCGAATCCGCCAAGCAGGCTGCGGGCACTTTTGATGCCCTGGTCAAGAACCTGATGGATACCGGCAGCGTCCGCAACCGCGTGATGCGCCGGCCCGTGGGCTAACAGCTGCGCAGACTGACAAACGGAAGGGCACCCCGCGGGGTGCCCTTCCGTTTGTCTAAGGCTTCTGTGGCCGGTTCTTTCCCTGGCTAGCTGATTTTGCGGGCGATACGCCGCTGGCTCAGTTCGTCTCCGGGAAACTCGTTGACGTGCTCGCTGGGCAGCTGGGCGAGGCTGCCCTCCACTTCACGCCAGACACGGCCCACGGCAATGCCGAATACGCCCTGGCCGCCCTGCACCAGGTCAATGACTTCATCTGCGGAGGTGCACTCGTACACGCTTGCACCGTCACTCATCAGGGTGATCTGGGCCAGGTCCTCGACGCCGCGTTCCCGCAGGTGTTCCACGGCGGTACGGATCTGCTGGAGGGACACCCCGGTATCCAGGAGGCGCTTAACCACCTTCAGGACAAGAATGTCCCGGAAGCTGTAGAGGCGCTGGGTGCCGGAGCCTGCGGCACCCCGCACGGCCGGCTCAACGAGTCCCGTCCGCGCCCAGTAATCCAGCTGGCGGTAGGTGATGCCGGCCGCCTTGCAGGCTGTAGGGCCGCGGTACCCGGCGTCCTCGTCCAGGACGGGAAGGTCTTCGGTGAACAGCAAGCCCTGGGCACTGTGGGGCGGGATGCTCCCTGGTACACCGGCACGCTCGCCGGCGTCGCCTTTCGGACTCACGTGTGCCTCCTAATAACGGTTCCCCTGGGGGTCGGCACGGGCCGGAGCAATCGGGGTTTTCAGTCTCCCCCGAGAACTCCCCCGATGCAATGGGAACTCTATGCTTCGACGTTAGAACCGACTGGCACCAAGGTCAAAGACGCAGGGGTTTTTGCCGCGGCGTGTCGGAGCCGGGCAGGTAATCCGTTAGTGCTCGAAGTCCTCGGGTTCAACATCGGCCAGGAATTCACGGAACTGCCGCATCTCCTGTTCCGCGTTGTCCTGCTCTTCTTCGCTGGCCTCGGACTCGTCGGTCTCCGCAATCCGCACTCCGGCCTCGTCAAGCACTGCATCCGCGCAGTAGATCGGGCAGGGCACCCGCAGCGCAACGGCTATGGCGTCCGAAGCCCGGGAATTCACTGCCGTGCCGTCCTCAAAAACAATCTCCGCGTGGAAGACGGTGTCCTCCACCGAGATCAGCCGGACCTGGGTGACGGTGCGCTTCAGGGCCCGGATCAGGTTCACGAGCAGGTCATGGGTCATCGGCCGCGGTGGAACTATCCCCTGCTGCACAAAGGCGATCGCGCTGGCCTCGGGTGCTCCGATCCAGATGGGCAGGTGCCGTTCCCCGTTGACTTCCTTCAGGAGGACCAGCGGCTGGTTGGATGGCAGTTCAATCCGCACGCCCACTACTTCGATTTCCTGCATGGGTTAGGCCTCCATCCGGGCGATTTGGCCCTGGACCAGAGCGCTGTGCAGGCTCAGGCACAGGTCACTGATCTCGCGGGCTGTTTCAGCGGCACGTGCCTTGGACGCCACGTCGCGGCGGGAGGCAACGGGGGCGACCACGCGTTCCACCAGTCCCAGCTCACGGTCGGCGGCCGCCCGGAATGGGCGCAGGTGGCGGGGCTCGATGCCGTGGGCCTCAAGCTGGACGCAGGCCTTCGCCACCTTGAGCGCATGTTCGTCATAGCGTTCATCCGTGGCATTAATCAGCCCGTAGCTGGCGAGGCTGTGCACAAGGTCACTGCTGGCGCCGGATTCCCGGACCAGTTCCGCGAAGGTCAGTGTCCGGGCACGGGCGCGTGCCGCAAGTTCTCCGGCCAGCTGGTCCGACACCGCACGCGGGGCAAGGGACATTCCGCCGGGCAGCGACTCGGGACGTTCACCCCGGTCGATGGCGTCAAGATAGTCCTTGATGACCTTCAACGGCAGGTACTGGTCCCGCTGAAGCGCCAGGACAAACCGGAGCCGTTCGACGTCCGCCGTGGTGTACTTGCGGTAGCCAGCCGCGGTGCGCTGGGGCGTTACCAGGCCCTTTTCCTCGAGGAAACGGATCTTGGACGCACTGATGGCCGGAAAATCACCGCTCAGCTCGCTGAGGACCTCGCCAATGTTCAGCACCCTGCCGCGCAGCCGCTCCGGTCCGGGGGTACGCCTGACGGACTGTGATGCTGACATGTCTACTACCTTATCTGCCCTGCGCCCGGAGCTACGCCTGGGTCCGGGCAGATGCCGGCCGTGCAGCATAAAAAGTCAGCCGGAATTTCCCGATCTGCACTTCGCTGCCCGTGCGCAGCAGCACACTGTCCACCCGGTCATTGTTGACGTACGTACCGTTCAGGCTCATTGAATCGACCACCCGGAATCCTTCCGGTGTACGGCGGAACTCGACATGCTTGCGGGAGACGGTGACGTCATCGAGGAACACATCTGCATTGGGATGCCGGCCGGCGGTGGTCACATCCTGGTCCAGCAGGAAGCGGGCACCGGCGTTGGGTCCGCTGTGGGCAATCAGCAAGGCTGATCCTGCCGGAAGAGCGGCGACCGCGGCGCGCTCGTCCGGGGTCAGCTTCGGCTCCACCGATGTGGAGTCGGAAATCGGGGGAAGACTGATGGATGTGGTGTCTTCTCCACCTGGTGCCTGTCGGTTGTCCGCTCGTTCGGCACTGTACTGCTCGCCCGCCATGTGCAAATCCTCCCCAAAATGAAAACTGATCAGCCGGGGTCTCCCTGGCTGATCCGGTTCCAGCGACTGTTTCTGCCTTACCTGCTGTATTAGCCTACCCGCTGCAGGCCCTTGGCGGCACTGGCGATTCCGCTGGGGAAAACTATATGTCCTTGTCCGGGCGTTCCTCCGGCAGCCGCCGCGGTCCGTCCGCACCCTCTCACCCCGGTTCGGGCGTCTGCTGATGGTGGATCAGTTCAGCCCGTCCATCGCGGACGATGTACCCGGACAGCATTACAGCCGAATATTCCTCCCCGCCCCGACTGCCCGTGAACCGGTAGGCCAGGGTCGCCGTATCAGCGGTGACCCAGTGCCGGAAAGGGTCCATCCGGACGGTGTCCCAGGGAGCCGCGGCCGTGATCGCGGCAACACACTCCCCTTTGTTCAGCACCGCACCCGGCACTATCACCACGGCGTCCGGGTGCAGGAGTTCCCGGTAGGCGGGCGCGCCCTCAACCGCGAGTCTGCGCTCCAGCCGAAGGAGCTCCTCACGGGCCAGCTCCGGCGGAACAGCCCCGCCTTCACCGGGACCGGCCACCCATTGGACCATTTGGATGATCAGGCCGTTCGGATCCCGGTACTGGGCAAAGCGTTCACCCCACGGCTCGGTTTCCGGTGGCGTGACCACTTCCGCCCCGGCGTCCCGCAGTTGCGCGTGGGCTTCGTCGAGATTGTCCACCTCGTGCACCAGCAGCAGGCCCTCGCGGGCACGGCCGGCGGCTTCGGCGGGCTTGAAGGTGGGCAGCCCGGTGCGGAGGAAAATGATGTTGGACCCGCCGTCGGGGTGGCGAAGGGAGAAAAACCCGTCATCTTCCATGTCCACGGCGTAGCCCAAATGCTCTATCAGGAACCGGGCGGAGGCTTCGGGGTCCGGAACGTTGAGCGAAACGGCAAACGAAGAGATTTTTTCCGGCATGGCTGTCCTTCCAGTTTCTTGTCGGGCTCGCTCCGGGACGCCAGCAGCCCGCACGGGGGCCGGTCAGCAGACAGATGTAAGGCTAGGCTTCCGGGGGCGGCGCGGGAAGAGCGGCACAGAGCGTGCCGGAACGGAAGCCGGTCGCGGCCTGGATGAAGAGGGCCTGCCTACAGCTTTAGTCCGGCAGCTCAATGCGAAGTATGCGGTCATCATCGGGACCTGGCTTTCCGCGGCCATCGGTGTTGTTTGTCAGCACCCACAGGCTGCCGTCGGGAGCATTCACCACATCGCGCAACCGGCTGTGTTCGCCGGTGAAGTAGTCCGTGGACGTCCCGGGGTCCGCCAGCGGCACCTGCCGGAGACGTTCCCCGCGCAGGTTGGCGATGTAGGCGGATTCCTTCACGATGGCGATGCCGCTCGGGCTGGCAACATCGGGAGCCCACTGCTGCACCGGGTCGATGAAGCCTGCCTCACCTGCCATGCCTTCCACCTCCGGCCATCCGTAGTTGCCGCCGGGCTCAATCACGTTGAGCTCGTCCCAGGTGTCCTGACCGAACTCACTGGCGTAAAGAATGCCGTCGGCATCCCAGCCAATCCCCTGCGGATTGCGGTGCCCGTAGCTGTAGACGAGGGACCCGGGCAACGGATTGTCCGCAGGGACTGTGCCGTCGGCCGCCATCCGCAGGATCTTGCCAGCCAACGATTCCAGGTCCTGGGCGCTGTCCCGGTCTCCGGCGTCGCCCGTGGTGGCATACAGCATGCCGTCGGGACCGAACGCGAGGCGCCCGCCGTTATGGACCCGGCCTGCGGGAATGCCCTCCACTACGGTCTCCGGGGGCCCCAAACCCCAAGACCCGGCGTCCCCGCTTAGTTCCCGCCGGTCAATCCGGTTCTCCTCCCCGGCGGTCAGGTACGTAAAGAGGACGCCATCCTGCACGGCAATCCCGAGGAGCCCGCCTTCTCCGCTGCCGGCTGATTCGGCAATACTGCCCACCTCGTAGGTAGTCCCGTCAGGGTTCACCGACAGGATGCGGCCGGTATCCCGCTCGCTGATCAGCGCGGTGCTGCCGGCGAATGCAACGGACCACGGAGCGTCGAGTCCGGTGGCGATGGTTTCAGCTGTGGCGGCACCGGCGGACGATTCGTCGGTGGACAGTCCACCGGCGCCGTCCGGGCCGGCGGTACAGGCAGCAGCGGCCAGGACAGTGAGCACCATCGCGGCCGGGCGGAGGTAACGGCGTCGGAGTGTGCGTCCGGGTACGTTCCGGTCTGCCGTCCCGGGTCCACCGTTCATCCCGGGCGTACCTGGGAACTGTAGCCGCGTCATTGTCCGAACCTAACCGGGCGGGGAGCCCTCCGGAAGGCCGGCGGACGGAAAGCCGCCTTGCCCCGGCGACTGTGCGCATCTGGCGGAGTGCCCCGGAGGCGGGGAGAATCGGTCCTGGGGTTTGAGGCGGGCCGAGGCGGGCCGCTGGAGTGCCCGACGGCGGAGCGTGGTGAGCGGGCGCCCAGCCCCTACCTCTCTCCCCCAGCCATACGAACCCGCTCCCAACAAACATTGGAGCCAAGATGGAGATTCTCTTCGTCCATGGTGCCGGCGGATGGATGGATGACCAGCCGTTGGCAGCGGAACTGCGTAACCGGCTGAACGTCCCCGTGGTTATGCCCGAATTTCCCGAAGAGGACATGTCCGCTGCCCAGTGGCGCCGCGAATTGGAGCGCTGGCTCGCGTCGATGGAACCGGGTGCGGTGGTGGTGGGGCACTCCTTCGGTGCATCCACGGCCCTGCTGCACTATGCGGATGAGAGCGGGGCCGATGAAGGCGGGGCCGACGATGGCGGGGCCGATGATGACAGGGCCCCCGCTCCCCTAGGCCTGGTGCTCCTGGCGACGCCGGCATGGGGCACCGAAGGATGGCAGGCCGAGTACGCACTGCCGCCAGCGGCGCAGCTGCGGCTTCCCGTCCGGCTGCATCACTGCCGTGACGACGACGTGGTGCCCTTTGCCCACCTTGAGCGGCTCGCTGAGCGAATACCCCATGCCGCCGTTCGCAGGCACGCAACCGGTGGCCACCAGTTCGAGGGCCGCATGGGTGCCATTGCCGAGGACGTGGCGGCACTGGGGAACCTGTGAGCCGGCACGGCCCGCTGGTACGCCGCTGACCGACAGATGTCGCTAAACGGCAGACCGTTTAACGACAAAAGCCCGGCAGAACTCTCGTTCCGCCAGGCTATCTGTCGGGTTGACAGGATTTGAACCTGCGACCCCTTGACCCCCAGTCAAGTGCGCTACCAAGCTGCGCCACAACCCGTTACCCGGCCGGTTTATTTCCGGCCGAACCAACTCGAATACTCTACATCATAAGCAGCCAAAGTCCCGAATCGGGTCCGCCGCCGCGACGGAACCCGGTTCATAGTGCAGGTACTGCTCCCCCAAAGGGTGCCGGAGGACGCGTACTGCGCAATGAAAGCCCAGACTCCGCGGGATACGGAAACGGGCCTGTCCCCAGGGACAAACCCGTTATCCGTACCGCTACCGTGCGTGCGGTGAAATTAGCGCCGGCTGTTCTTGCCGCGCTTTTCGCGCACACGCATGGACACCTCAATGGGTGTTCCTTCGAAGCCGAAGGTTTCGCGCAGGCGGCGGGTAATGAAGCGGCGGTACCCCGGGTCCAGGAAACCCGTGGTGAACAGGACGAACTTCGGCGGGCGGGAGGATGCCTGGGTGCCGAAGAGGATACGGGGCTGCTTGCCGCCGCGGACAGGGTGCGGGTGCGCCGCCACCAGCTCGCCCAGGAAGGCGTTGAGCTTGCCGGTGGGGATGCGCTTGTCCCAGCTTTCCAGGGCGGTGTCCAGTGCGGGCACCAGCTTGTCCTTGTGCCAACCGGTCTTAGCCGAGATGTTCACGTGCGGGGCCCACTCCACGTGCGCCAGGTCGCGCTCGATCTCCGTCTTGAGGTAGCGGCGGCGGTCGTCGTCGAGCAGGTCCCACTTGTTGAAGGCCAGGACCAGTGCGCGGCCGGATTCGATCGCCAGCTGCAGGATACGGACATCCTGTTCGCTAAGGACCTCGTCGACGGCCAGGAGCACCACGGCAACCTCGGCCTTTTCCAGGGCAGCCTGCGTACGCAGCGAAGCATAGAAATCCGCACCCTGGGCCATGTGCTGGCGGCGGCGGATGCCGGCGGTATCCACGAAGCGCCAGGTGCGCCCGCCGAGTTCAACCATTTCATCCACCGGGTCACGGGTGGTCCCGGCCAGGTCATCAACGACGACGCGTTCGGAGCCTGCCAGCTTGTTCAGCAGCGAGGACTTGCCCACGTTCGGCCGTCCGATCAGGGCGATGCGGCGGGGACCGCCGGAGCGGTCCAATCCGCCGTAGGCCGAGTACTCGGGCAGGACGTCCATCACGGCATCAAGCATGTCGCCCGTGCCGCGGCCGTGCAGGGCCGAG
Organism: Arthrobacter zhangbolii; assembly: GCF_022869865.1. Classification (NCBI taxonomy): domain Bacteria; kingdom Bacillati; phylum Actinomycetota; class Actinomycetes; order Micrococcales; family Micrococcaceae; genus Arthrobacter; species Arthrobacter zhangbolii. The sequence goes on along the minus strand of NZ_CP094984.1, from coordinate 1,395,604 downwards.
ACCGGGTACGGCTCGCCGAAGCCCAGCGCCCAGAGAGCAGACGCGTCGGCTTCGTTCTGGATGTCATCAACCTTGTTGGCAACAACAATGACCGGCTTCTTCTTGCCGCGCAGCATCCGCACCACGGCTTCATCGGTGGCGGTGATGCCTACTGTTGCATCCACCACCAGCATGACGGCGTCGGCGTGGTCGACGGCGATCTCGGCCTGGTCCGCCACCCGGGCGTGGATGCCGCGGGCATCATGCTCCCAGCCGCCCGTGTCCACCAGGGTGAAGTTCACGCCGTTCCAGGTCGCCGGGTAGGACACCCGGTCACGGGTAACGCCCGGAGTATCTTCCACCACCGCTTCGCGGCGGCCCAGGATGCGGTTAACCAGCGTGGACTTGCCGACATTCGGCCGTCCCACAATGGCTACGACCGGATCCTGGCGCAGGGGCGCGTCTTCGTCGTATTCCTCAAAGCCGCCGGCAAGCAGGGCGGCGTCTTCCTCGTCGAGTTCGTAGTCCTCAAGGCCGGCCCGGAGGGAGCGGGCGCGGATCTCCGCCTCGTCGTCGTCCATTGCCGCCAGGCGCTCGTTGATCGAGTCTTCTCCTACGGGGATGTATTCATCCGTGGAGGTCCCGTCACCGGCGGTGTCGTCGTTGAGAGGTTTGCCGTTCATAGAATTGCTTTCTTTCCGTTGAGGTCTGCAGCACTGTGCATACAGGCCGTCTCCGGACGTTCAGCCCGGTAAGTGCAGGGGAAGATCCGTGCGGCATTGCCGCAGGGACCCACCTCCCATTGAAACACGGGCCGGAGCCCGCGGGTGCTGCCGGGGTTCCCGGCGTCGGTGTTAGTGGGTGCTGCTGAAAACGACGTCGAGCACGGCCGCGACCGTCTCTTCGAAATCCAGGTCCGAGGAGTCGATGGTGGTGACGCCGTCGGCTGCCTGCTGGAAATCCACCACCGTGGAATCCTTGGCGTCGCGGACCAGCACCTGTTCCTTCAGTGCAGCCGCGCTCTGGGTCCCCCCGAGCTGGATGCCGCGACGGCGGAGCCGGGCTTCCTCGCTGGCGGTGAGGAGGATGCGCACTTCGGCGTGGGGCGCCACCACAGTGGTAATGTCGCGGCCTTCGGCCACAATCCGCAGACCGGAGTCCCGGATCAGCTGCTGCTGGCGGCGGACCAGTTCGGCCCTGGCGCCCAGCGTCGTGGCCACGGCGCTGACGGAGGAGGAGACCGAGGGTTCGCGGATGGCGTCAGTGACGTCACGGCCGCTGACCCGGACCCATTCCTCGTTCGGGGACATGCTCAGGGCAATATCGGCTGTCTCCGCAGCGGCTTCCACAGCCACGGAGTCGGTCAGGTCGATACCCGCTTCCATGCAGGAGAGCGTGACGGCGCGGTACATGGCACCGGTGTCGAGGTAGGCGGCGTGCAGCCGGCGGGCCACTTCACGGCTGATGCTGGACTTGCCGGAGCCGGACGGGCCGTCAATGGCCACCACCAGGGGCTTGCCCTGCCGGAACTGGGCCGGATCAATATTCGAACTCACTGCACTACCTTCCACCCGCGGGCGCTTAATTCAGAAACCAGATCATTTACCCGGCCGGGGAGCACGGAGATTTCCGCCCGCCCCACCTGCCGACCGGAGGAATGCTCCAGCCGCAGATCCTCCAGGTTGACGCCGATCTCCCCAATCTCGGTAAGGAGGCGGGCAATCTGACCCGGGGTGTCATCCACCAGGACCGTGAAGGAGACAAAGGACTGGGCCGGCCCGCCGTGCTTGCCCGGAATCCGGGCCTGGCCCACGTTGCCCTCGGCGATGAGCTGCGCCATGTCCAGCCGGGCACCGTCCGCCACCGGATCCTCCAGCGTGCGGATCAGCCGGTTTAGGTCCTCCCGCACGCCGTGCAGGATGGGTACCAGCCGCCCGGCGTTGCCGCTGAGGATCTGCACCCACAGGTTCGGATCGCTGGCCGCTATCCGGGTCACGTCCCGCAGGCCGTTGCCGGACAGGGCCAGGGACTGCGAGGGGGTTTCCTGCAGCCGGCTGGCGACCAGGGACGCCATCACCTGGGGCAGGTGCGAGGTCAGCGCCACGGAGGCATCGTGGTCCTCCGCCGACATCCGCGACACTACGGCTCCCAGGTCATAGGCCATGGCCTCGGCCCTGCGCACCGCATTCGGGGTTGCTTCCTCCGGCGCGCAGATAACCCACGGCATCCCGTTGAACAGTTCAGCCCGTGCAGCCACCGGCCCGGATTTCTCCCGGCCGGCCATGGGATGGGTGCCAACGTAACGGCTCAGGTCCGCGCCGCTGGAGCGCAGATCGGTCAGCACAGCAGACTTCACACTCGCAATATCAACAACGACGGCGTCCGGCCAGTCCTTCAACGCGGCCGCAGCCAGCGAAGCGGTGACATCCGGCGGAGCGGCAACCACTACGAGAGAGGGCGCAAAGGCGGCCTCTACGGAACGCAGCAGGCGCCCGGCGCCAATGTCCCGGGCAACGGCTTCAGTGGAGGGCGAGAGGTCCGAGAGGACAACGTCGAGGCCCCGGGCACGGAGCCCCAGGCCGATGCTCGTGCCCAGCAGTCCCGTACCGATAATCAGTACGGATCCGGACAGGTGTGTGCCCCCGTCAGCGGCTTCGGCCATGTCCCTAGAGCCCTACGGAAGCGAGCAGGTGTCCCACCTCGCCGCGGCCGAGAACGCGGATGCTGCCCTGACGCTGGTCCCCCAGGCTGATCGGGCCGATCTTGGTGCGGACCAGGCGCTCCACCGGGTGCCCGACGGCGTCGAACAGCCGGCGGACAATACGGTTACGGCCCGAGTGCAGGACCACCTCTACCAGGATGTGCCCGGGCGTGGAGTCGACCAGTTTGAAGGAGTCCACCTTCTGGAAACCGTCCTCCAGCTCGATGCCTTCGCGCATCTGGGCTCCCACGCCCTGCCCCATCGGGCCGCGGACCTGGACCAGGTACGTCTTGGGCACCTCGAAGGACGGGTGGGTCAGACGGTTGGTGAGCTCGCCGTCATTGGTCAGCAGCAGCAGACCCTCGGTCTCGTTGTCCAGGCGGCCCACATGGAAGAGGCGCTCATGCTTGCTGCTGGGCTTCAGGTAATCGCTGATGCAGGGACGGCCTTCGGGATCCTCCATGGTGGAGATGACGCCGCGGGGCTTGTTGAAGACGTAGTACTTCAGGTTTTCGTCCAGCTGCAGGCGCATGCCGTCCACATGGATGGCCACCGTGGCGGGATCAACGCGGACGCCAAGCTCGGTGACGACTTCGCCGTCCACCTCCACGCGGCCTTCCGCGATCATTTCCTCGCACACGCGGCGGGAGGCGACGCCGGCGCTGGCCATTACCTTCTGCAGGCGGATGCCCTCGGGGTTGTGGTGCTCGGAGATTACCGGTGCGGCGGGACGCCGCGTGGTGGAACGGCGGACCGGGCCCAGGTTCTGGCCGAATCGCTCGTTGCGGAAGGCACGGTCACCGCTCTTGCGCTGACCGGCCTGGGGGCCGCCGAACTTGCCGGCACCGGACTTGGCACCGCCGGAACGGGCACCCGCACCGGACTTCGGCGCACCGGACTTGGGGGCAGATTTGCCGGGCGTCGGGCCGAAGGCCTTTACGGCGTCGGACTTGAACTTCTCGGGCCGCACCTCGGGTGCGGGACGGTAGCCGTTGGCGCGCTCTTCGCCCTTTTTCAGGCCGGAGGCGGAGCGGGGGCCGCCGGAGCGCGGCGAAGCGGGCTTGGAGCCGCGGCCGAAGCCCTTGCCGCCAGCGGGACCACCGGCACTGCGTCCGCCGCCGCGCGGGGTATTGCGGCCGGATCCGGAACGGGGTGCTGGTGTCATGAGTAAGTCCTTTGGGTGTAGCGGTTAATAAGTAGTGTCTTCATATTCGGCCAGGTTTTCCAGCCCGGGCAGGTGCGGTGCAATCTGCGGAAGTTCGTCGAGGCTGCCCACACCGAGCCGTTCCAGGAAGTACGGCGTAGTGCGGTACAGCAGCGAACCGGTTTCCGGTTCGGTGCCGGCATCGACGATCAATCCACGCTGTACCAGCGTGCGGACCACCGAATCGACGTTTACTCCCCGGATCGCGGAGACCCGGGCCCGGGAGACGGGCTGCCGATAGGCAATAACCGCCAATGTTTCCAGTGCGGCCTGCGACAGCCGTGCACTCTGGCCTTCCAGTACAAACTTCGACACAACGGGCGCATAGTCAGCGCGGGAAAAAATCCGCCATCCGCCTGCAACATCGCGGAGTTCAAAACCACGCGGTGCGCCCTCGGGTCCATCCCCAGTATAGCCGTCATACTCACGGCGCAGTTCCTCCAGTGCCCGGAGCACCTCAGCCTCCGGCACCTCGAGCACCGCGGCCAGTTCAGCAGGCGCCACCGGTTCGTCCACCACCATCAGCACCGCTTCCACCGCCGGCTTCACTCCGCCGGGCAGCGCAGCCCCGTCCGGGGCGTCGCCGGGAACGGTGCGTGCTGCCGAATCATGCTGCTCTGCCGTCATGTCAGAATCCTTTCACTACCGGCACTGCTCTCGCCGGTGCCGGCGTATTCATCAGCCGGAACCAAGGCAACCGCGGATTCCGGGTCTCCGCCGGTCCAGGTGATCCGCAGCTCTCCCAGCGGAGCATCCTGGTCAAAGCTGACCGCTCCGTCCCGGAACAGCTCCAGCAGCGCCAGGAACCGGGCCACCGCCACAGGCCCGTCGGCATCCGAGACCAGCTCGGCAAACGTAGCCGCGCCCTGGTCAAACAGCCTGCCGGCCAGGATGCGGCTCTGCTCCCGGACGCTGGTTTTAGGCGCGTGCAGATGATCCAGGCCCACCGTTGGGGGCTGCTCGTCCCGGGGCTGGAGGGCACGGGCGGCAAGCTCGGCGAACTGCTGCGGTGTGGTGCGCCAGATCAGTTCGGGCAGCATGGCCGCAAAACGGGGTTCCAGGCTTACCTGACGGGGGAAGCGCCTGGCTTCCTCGGTGAGCCGCTCCCCCATCAGCCGCGCCATTTCCCGAAACGCCTTGTACTGCAGCAGGCGGGCGAAGAGCAGGTCGCGGGCCTCGAGCAGGGCAACGTCTTCTTCGTCTTCGACATCTCCGGCCGGCAGCAGGCGCGCAGTCTTGAGGTCCAGAAGCGTTGCTGCGATGACCAGGAATTCGCTCGCCTCGTCCAGCGCCACCTCCGGGCCGGTGCCGAAAAGCTCGCGGATGTAGCCCAGGAACTCATCCGTGACCGCGGCGAGGGCTATCTCGGTGATGTCCAGCTCGTGCTTGGAGATCAGCCCCAGCAGCACATCGAAGGGCCCGGTGAAGTTTGTCAGGCGTACTTCAAAGCCGCCTCGTTCGGACGCCCTCTGCTGCGGAGCGTCGTCGGGCGCGGCAGCAGGCCCGGCCGGCTTAGGGCGCGCCGCCGCGGGCAATCAGTTCCTTGGCCAGACGGCGGTACGAGTCGGCGCCCGGGTGGTTCCCTGCGTAGGAGGTGATCGGCTCGGCGGCCACGGTGGCGTCGGCAAACTTGATGGTCCGCTTGATGACCGTTTCGAAGACCTTGTCACCGAAGGCTTCCACCAGCCGGGAAATGACCTCGCGGCTGTGCAGGGTGCGGGCGTCATACATGGTGGCCAGGACACCGTCCACCTGCAGGCCCGGGTTGAGGCGGTCCTGCACCTTTTCAATGGTCTCCACCAGCAGCGCAACCGCGCGGAGGGCGAAGAATTCGCAGATCAGCGGAATGATCACGCCGTGCGCCGCGGTCAGTGCGTTGACGGTAAGCAGGCCCAGGGAGGGCTGGCAGTCGATGAGGATGACGTCGTACTCGTCACTCACGCGGCGAAGCGCACGTTCGAGCACCTGCTCGCGGGCCACTTCGTTCACCAGCTGGACCTCTGCCGCGGACAGGTCAATGTTGGCCGGCAGCAGGTGGATGTTTTCGATCGCGGTTTCATGGATGGCCTCGCGGATATCCACCTTGCGGTCCATCAGCACGTTGTAGACGGTGAGATCCAGCTCGTGGGGGTTGGCTCCGAGACCCGCGGACAGGGCTCCCTGCGGGTCAAAGTCCACCAGCAGAACGCGGCGGCCGGCCTCGGCCAGCGCGGCCCCGAGGTTGATGGTGGAGGTGGTCTTGCCGACCCCGCCCTTCTGATTCACCATCGCGATGATCCGCGCAGGGCCATGTGAGGTGAGGACGGGAGGTTCCGGGAATTCCGTGACGGGACGTCCGGTGGGACCCATCGCCGTATCGGTTGCGGTTGCGTCCTGCAGAGTCGACGAACTCTGATCGCTGCTCACGTATAAATCCACGCTTCCGTATCTAGCTGTCCTGCGGGCTGTCTTTGTCAAGGTTACAGCCGGGCCACGGCCATACCGTGAATCGTCGCCCCGAACACCGGCGAGCCTTGACGCTCAAGTAGAACTCGAACCTTGCGGGTTCACCGCAGCGTGAAGGTGCATGTCATGCCAGCCGTCCTGGTGCCGCAGTCCGCTGCGCCGGATCCCCTCGAAGGCATAACCGGCCTTCCGTGCCACCGCACAGGACGCCTCATTGCGGACCGAGTGGGACAGCTGAAGCCGTTTCAGCCCCAGAGCGCTGAAACTCCATTGGCTAAGCGCTTCCACGGCGCGGGCCGCCACACCTTTTCCCCGCTCCGCTTCCATCACCCAATACCCGAGCTCGCCCTCGCCTTCGTACAGGTTGAGGCGGCTCAGCGCCACACGGCCTACAACGTCTCCGCCGCCGCTGCACACGGCCCAGTTTGCCCCGGATTCGTCCTGCCAACGGGCGGACCAGCTGGTGATCCATCCCCGCGCTTCGGCTTCGCCATCCATGGTGCGGCGGTTGTAAAAGGCTATTTCCGGCTGGCTGTAGGCGGTGACCAGTACCGCGGCGTCATCCACGGTCCAGGGCCGCAGGACCAGCCCGTCGGCGGCCAGGGACGGCTGCGCCGAGGCATTGAGCGATCCGCGCCGCAGATAGGGGCCAAGAGCCGTCATGATCTTCCTCCCGTGCCGGATGCGCCCATTATGCCGGTTTCACGGGCAGTCGGTCCGGGGCGCGCGGGCAGCGCGAAAGAGCACGGCACAGCAAAACGCCCCGCCCCGGATATGCCGGGGCGGGGCGTTCGTAGGCAGATGGGCGTCAGTGCCGGGGGGCAGCCGGCGCGCTTCCGGCAGGGCCGGGAACGGTTTCGGCCAGTTCGCGGGACTCTTCTGTCTCGCGCGGCTCGTCGGTGCCTGCATCGATGTTCATACTGGCCTCGTCGAAGGGACGCTCGCGGTCCAGCACTGCGGTGACCTGTTCCTTGTCGATTTCCTTGGTCCAGGTGCCGATCAGCACGGTGGCAACGGCATTGCCGGTGAAGTTGGTCAGTGCACGGGCCTCGGACATAAACCGGTCGATGCCCACGATCAGGCCTACGCCGTCGATGAGGTCGGGGCGGTGCGACTGCAGCCCGCCGGCCAGGGTGGCCAGGCCAGCGCCGGTAACCCCGGCGGCACCCTTGGACGCAATGATCATAAAGACCAGCAGCGAAATCTGCTCACCGAGCTCCAGCGGCTTGCCCATGGCTGAGGCAACAAAAAGTGCCGCCATGGTCAGGTAGATGGCCGTGCCGTCCAGGTTGAAGGAGTAGCCGGTGGGAACCGTCACTCCCACCACCGGCTTGGAGATACCCAGGTGCTCCATCTTGGCGATCAGGCGGGGCAGTGCCACCTCGGAGGAGGACGTGGAGAAGATCAGCAGGTATTCGCGGCCGAGGTAGCGCATGAGCTTGAAAATGTTCACGCCGGTGACCAGCTTCAGGATGCTGCCCAGGACCACCACGATGAAGAGGATGCAGGTGAGGTAGAAGGCGACCATCAGGGTGGCCATGCTGACGATGGCCTGGATGCCGGTCTCGCCGACGACGGCGGCAATGGCGCCGAACGCACCGATCGGTGCCAGCCACATGATCATCATGAGGATACGGAACACGAGTGCCTGGATGTAGCCGATGCCCTTGAGCACGGGGGCGCCGGCGGTGCCCATCTTCTGCAGCGCGAAGCCCACGAGCAGGGCAACAAAGAGGGTCTGCAGGATGCTTTCACCGGTCAGGGAGGCCAGCAGCGTGGTGGGAATAATGCTGAGCAGGAAGCCCGTCATTCCCTCCTCGTCTTCCGCGGCGGCCGGCGCGGCATCCGAGGACGCGGCGATATCCAGACCCTCACCCGGATGGATGAAGTTGCCCACCACCAGGCCGATGGCCAGGGCGAAGGTGGACATGATGATGAAGTAGCCCAGCGCCAGGCCGCCGACCTTGCCGACCGTGGCTGCTTTGGCGATTGAACCGATGCCTAGGACAATGGTGCAGAAGATGACCGGGGCGATCATCATCTTGATGAGGCTGATGAACCCGGTCCCGAGCGGTTTCAGGGACTTGGCGAACTCGGGTGCGGCCAGGCCGATGACGGCACCGAGCACCACCGCCGCGATGACGGCGATGTAAAGGAAATGTGTTCTGTCCGGCCGGCGGCTCTTCTGTGAACCGGCGGCCGGGGAAGCGGCAGCTGCCATGGCGGTACTCCTAGTTGCTTTTGATCGGCTCCCATCTTCTGCCCCTGTGTGACCACAGTCACCCTTGTGTTCATACTGTTCTCGACAGATTTCCCAACTAATACCCATTTCCGGCAGACGTAAGGACGAACGTGCATCAGTGGAGCCTGGCCCGCCGCTTCCTGCTGGCGCAGCTGGCATTCATCCTCTGCGTCTCCGGCGGCATCGGCTGGGGGCTGTACAACCAGGCCGAAGAAAACACGTATGCGGAGACCGGTCAGCGGATGCTGGCGGTTGCTGGCACCGTAGCCGCGAGCGGCACCGTGCGCAGCGCCGTCGAATCTTCCGAGCCGGAAGTCCTGCAGGTGTACGCCCGGGATGTCATGGACCGGGTCGGCGTGGATTTCGTGACCATCATGGACACGGACCGCACCCGGCTTACGCACCGGAATCCCGACCAGATAGGCAAGCCCTACATCGGCTCAGTGGACCAGGCGCTCGCCGGCGAGAGCTTCACCGAAACCTACACCGGCACCCTGGGGCCGTCGGTCCGCGCCATTACACCGGTACGGGATGACGACGGGAACATCATTGCCCTAGTGGCTGCCGGCATCACCGTGGACCGCGTGGGCATTGCCCGCGATGCCCGCCTGCCCGAACTGTTCGCCATCGATGCCCTGGCCCTGGCGGTCGGAGCGGTGGCCGCGTACCTGCTCAGCCGCTACCTGCGCCGGGTTACCCATGACCTGCGCCCCGGCGAACTGGCCCATATGTTCACTTTTTACGATTCCGCCCTGCACTCGGTCCGTGACGGATTGCTGCTGCACAACAACCGGGGGCAGCTGGTGCTGTACAACGACGAGGCTGCCGGACTCCTGGGCCTGCCGCCCGGCGGATCCGGGCCGCAGCAGCTCCCTACCCTTCCGGGACCACTGACGGAACTGCTTCGTTCAGGGCGGGACGCGCGGGAGGAAATCCACCTCACCGGCGAGCGCGTCCTGGTGGTCAACCAGTCCGCTGCCGTCTCCGCCGCCCCGCAGCGCCGGCGCTACGGCACGGTGACCACGCTGCGTGACCATACGGACGTCGAATCACTGACCGGCGAGCTGGCATCCCTGCGCACCCTGGCGGATGCCCTCAGTGCGCAGACCCACGAGCACGCCAACCGGGTGCATACCCTTGTCTCGCTCATTGAGCTGGGCCGGTCCGGGGAAGCGGTCCGGTTTGCCACTGCCGACCTGGAGCAGTCCCAGCAGCTCAATGACGAGGTCCTGGCGGGTGTCGAAGAGCCGGCTGTCACGGCCCTGCTGATGGGCAAGGCCGCCCAGGCCCGCGAGCGCGGCATTGACCTGCACATCGAGGTGGCGCAGACGTGCGGCCGGTTCACCGGCGGCGGCGTGGAACCCGTGGAACTGGTGACCATCATCGGAAACCTGCTGGATAACGCCTTTGATGCCGCAGACGGGTCCGTTTCACTGCTTCTGGATACCGAGGAAACCCACGTGCTGATCGAAGTGCAGGATGACGGGCCCGGCGTCGCGCCCACCATACTCGAACATATATTCGAACAGGGGTTCAGCACCAAGGAGCCCGGCGACGGCCGTGCACTGGCAGGACGGGGCATAGGACTTGCGCTGGTCCGGCAGGCGGTGACCCGCCTGGACGGTGACATCCGCGTTTCATCGGAACCCGGCGCCTGCTTCAGTGTGCAGCTGCCCGTTCCCGCCCCGAAGCAAACGCCGGCGGCCCTGACGGATGTGGCCCCGTGACGGTCACGCAGTCCCCCATCGGCGTCCTGGTGGTGGAAGATGAGCAGATCCCGGCCGAGGCCCATGCCGAGTACGTCCGGCGCATCCCCGGGTTCCGGCTCGCGGGGATCGCGCGTACCGGCACGGAGGCGCTGAATATGCTCAAGGACGCCGGTCGGACGGCGGAGGAACCGGGTATTGACTTGGTGCTGCTGGATATGAACCTGCCCGATCTGCACGGGCTGGACCTGCTGCGCCGGATCCGGGGCGCGGGGCTGCCGGTCGACGTCATCGCCATCACCGCCGTCAGGGATCTGGCCGTAGTGCGCAGTGCCATGTCCGGCGGGATCGTCGGATACCTGATCAAACCGTTTACCTTCTCTGCGTTCAGCACCAAGCTCACCACCTATGCCGAGTACCGGCGCCGGATGGGCGAGCAGGCAACCGCCACCACCCAGAGCGAAGTGGACAGTGCCTTTGCCGCGCTCCGGCCGGCTGTGGCAGCCGTGCTGCCCAAGGGCCTCTCGGGAGAAACACTGGCCGCCGTCGGTGACCTGCTGAAGCGTGCCCCGTCCCCTCTGTCCGCCACGGAGGTGGCAGTGCAGCTGGAAATGTCCCGGATTACCACCCGGCGCTATCTGGAGCACCTGGCCGATCAGGGTGCCGTGCTGCGTGCCCCGAGGTACGGCACCCGCGGCCGCCCGGAACTTGAATACAGCTGGCGGCGGTAACCGGCGACGTTACCCCCGGGACCCGCCCGGCCGCAGCAACGGCGTCAGGGCCTCGATCACTGCCGGATCCTCGATGGTGGAGGGGACGGTGTGCGGGACCCCGTCAGCAATCTGGCGCATGGTTTTGCGCAGCACCTTTCCGGAGCGGGTCTTTGGCAGGGCGTCCACCACTTGGACGTCTTTGAAGTCCGCCACCGCCCCGATCCGCGAGCGCACACGTTCCACGAGTTCGCGCTGCAGCTGCGCCGCGTCCGTCTCGGCGCCACTCTTGAGCACCACGTAGGCGCAGGGACGCTGGCCCTTGAGCGGGTCCGCGACCCCGATCACCGCACACTCGGCGACTGCGGGATGGGAGCCCACCGCTTCCTCCATGGCGCCGGTGGAGAGGCGGTGTCCGGAGACGTTGATGACGTCATCCGTGCGGCCCATCACGTAGAGGTAGCCGTCCTCATCCAGATAGCCGGAGTCCCCCGTGGCGTAATACCCCTCAAAGACCTCCAAGTAGGCGTTCCGGTACCGCTCATCACTGCCCCACAGCGTGCGCAGCGTGCCCGGGGGCAGCGGCAGGCGCAGGGCAATGTTCCCTTCCATTCCCGGCGGCACCTCGGCCCCGGCGCCGTCCAGGATGCGCACGGTGAAACCGGGAACCGGGACGGTGGGTGAGCCGGGTTTGACCGGCAGCTCATCCAGGCCCACGGGGTTGGCGCAGATAGCCCAGCCGGTTTCGGTCTGCCACCAGTGGTCAAAGACCGGAACATCCAGCGCGGCGCCCGCCCACTCCAGGGTGGCCGGGTCCAGGCGCTCGCCGGCGGAAAACAGGTGCCGCAGCCGGGACAGGTCGTACCGGCCGGGTTCGACGGCGTCCGGGTCGGCCTTGCGGATCGCACGGAGGGCGGTAGGGGCGGTGAACAGCACGTCCACTCCATGCTCGGCGGCAACCCGCCAGAAAGCGCCGGCGTCAGGGGTTCCCACCGGTTTGCCCTCATACAGGACCGTCGCTGCCCCGGCGATCAGCGGCGCATAGACAATGTAGGAGTGGCCCACCACCCAGCCGACGTCCGACGCCGTCCACATCACCTGCCCCGGGCCGACGCCGTAGATGTTGCTCATCGACCAGGCCATGGCCACGGCGTGGGAACCGTTATCCCGCACCACTCCCTTGGGTGATCCCGTGGTGCCGGAGGTGTAAAGGATGTACAGCGGGTCACCGGCGGCCACGGAGACCGGTCCGGCCGGTTCGGCGGCAGCGGCAAGTTCCGCCCAGTCCTGCCAGGAGGCTCCGCCCGCGCCGTTGAAGTCGGCGCGGGACGAGCTGAACCCCTTGCGTTCGGCAACGACGACGGCGTCCACCCGGTGCCCGGCTGTCTCCAGCGCCTCGGCCACGGCCGGCAGGTACTCCACCCTGCGCTTGGGCTCCACCCCGCCGCTGGCAGTCACGATGACTTTCGGGCCGGCGTCGTCAATCCGTGCCGCCAGCTCCCGCGGTGCGAACCCGCCGAACACCACGGAGTGCACCGCACCCAGCCGGGCGGTGGCCAGCATGGCAATCACCGCTTCGGGAATCATGGGCAGGTAAATGATCACCCGGTCCCCCGCCTCCACCCCGAGTCCGCGCAGCACACCGGCGAAGGTTTCCACCTCGGCCAGCAGCTCACGGTAGGAATAGGTCCGCTGCACCCCCAGCATGGCCGAATCGTAGATCAGTGCGTCGGCATCCCCGCGGCCGGCCGCCACATGCCGGTCCAGGGCGTTGTAGCTGGTGTTCAGCCGCCCGTCCGGGAACCACGCATACAGGGGCGCGGCAGAGGACTCGAGTGCGAGCGCAGGCGGAACGTCCCAGTCCACCATGGACGCCGCCTCCAGCCAGAAGCCTTCGGGGTCTGCCGTGCTCCGGGCGTAGGTCCGGGCGTAGGTGTCGCGCTCTGCCATGAATCCTCCTCGATCCGCTGCGGTACGCGCCATGCTACTAGCGGCGCGGCAGTGACGGCGCAAGACCGTGCCGGTCCGGGCCGGGACGGCTTCATTCGGAAAGGCATCTGTATACACAGCAGGGATCCAGACCGCACTTTGTGAGCCCGGATACGTTAAATTGCGCTCTCATGTATACACTGTGGTGAACGTGACGCAGGTATCAGACGTGAGGAGGCGCACCATGCGGGCCAGTGACCGTGCTTATGCCGCCTTGCGCCAGGACATTGTCAATTGGGAGCTGCCGCCGGGCACCGTGCTGGGCGAAGTGGAACAGTCCGCCCGGCTGGGCGTCTCCCGCACGCCCCTGCGCGAAGCACTCAGCCGTCTCACCGCGGACGGCTTGGCGGCCCCGCACAGCGGACGCGGCGTCGTGGTTACCGGCATATCGCTGGATACCGTTGCGGACCTGTTCGAGCTGCGGCAGGCGCTGGAATGCAAGGCAGCGGCACTCGCCGCGGTCCGCGGACCGGCGCCGGCCTTCCACGCGCTGGCGTCCCGTTTCCGCTCCGCCGGGGAAGTGATCGGTTCGGCCGACGGCGACCGCACCGGCTACTACTCGCTGGTGGCCGAACTGGATGCCGCCATCGACGCGGCCGCCGCCAATGCCTATCTGACCCAGGCGCTGGGCAACGTGCGGCTGCATCTGGCCCGTGTCCGCCGGCTGGCCAAGGACAACCCGGAGCGGCTGTTCGAAACCGCCGGCGAGCATGCCACCATCGCCGACGCCGTGGCCTCCGGCAACCCGGAGCTGGCGGCTGCCGCCGTCGCCGTCCACCTGCATAAAAGCCTCAACCATCTTCGGTCCGCCCGGACCGGTTCCCCTGAGATCACCACCCCTGAGATAAGGACACACCGTGAACCTGCATAAAGTGCGCGTCTACCGCAGCGACGAGAAGCTGGCCCGTGAGGATCAGCTCGCCTACAAAATTGCCCGGGTTGCCGCCGACCCCGTGGATGTCACCGCCGACGTCACGGATATGGTCATCAACCGCATCATCGATAACGCTTCCGTAGCCGTGGCATCCCTGAACCGCGGTCCCATTGTCGCCGCCCGCGCCCAGGCCCTCTCCTTCTCCCCCTCGGCGCACGGCAAGGGCGCCTCCGTCTTCGGTGTGCTCGCCAAGACCAGCCCCGAGTGGGCCGCCTGGGCCAACGGCGTGGCCGTGCGTGAACTCGACTACCATGACACCTTCCTGGCCGCCGAGTACTCCCACCCCGGCGACAACATCCCGCCGGTCCTCGCCGTCGCCCAGCACACCGGGGCCTCCGGCAAGGACCTGGTCCGCGGCATCGCCACCGGCTACGAAATCCAGGTCAACCTGGCCAAGGCCATTTGCCTGCACAAGCACAAGATCGACCATGTGGCCCACCTCGGCCCCTCCGCGGCCGCCGGCATCGGCACGCTGCTGGGGCTCGACGTCGACACCATCTTCCAGGCCGTGGGCCAGGCCCTGCACACCACCACCGCCACGCGCCAGTCCCGCAAGGGCGAGATCTCCACCTGGAAGGCCCACGCTCCGGCCTTCGCCGGCAAGATGGCCGTCGAGGCAGTGGACCGTGCAATGCGCGGCCAGACTTCCCCCACGCCTATCTATGAAGGTGAAGACGGCGTGATCGCCTGGATGCTGGACGGTCCCGACGCCGCCTACGAGGTTCCGCTGCCCGAAGAAGGCGAAGCCAAGCGCGCCATCCTGGACACGTACACCAAGGAACACTCTGCGGAGTACCAGGCCCAGGCCTGGATTGACCTGGCCCGCAAGATCCACGGCGAGCACCCCGAAGCCGCCGATCCGGCCAACGTGGAGAGCGTCCTGATCGCCACCTCGCACCACACCCACTACGTCATTGGCTCCGGCGCAAACGATCCGCAGAAGTACGATCCCACCGCCTCGCGCGAAACCCTGGACCACTCCATCCCGTACATCTTCACCGTGGCCCTGCAGGACGGATCCTGGCACCACGTGGATTCCTACTCCCCCGAACGCGCCGGCCGGCCGGACACCGTGGAACTGTGGCACAAGGTCACCACCGTGGAGGATCCGGAGTGGACCCGCCGCTACCACTCGCTGGACATCAGCGAGAAGGCCTTCGGCGGCAAGGTCACCATCGTGCTGACCGACGGCACCGTGATCACCGACGAAATTGCCGTTGCGGACGCCCACCCGCTGGGCGCCAAGCCGTTTGCCCGTGAGCAGTACATCAACAAGTTCCGCACCCTGGCCCGCGGCCTGGTGTCCGAGGAAGAGATCGAGCGCTTCCTGGCCACCGTGCAGCGCCTGCCCGAGCTGGCCGCCGGCGAGCTGGACCAGCTGAACATCACCGCCGCCGACGGCGTCATCACCCCGGCCGCCGCACCGAAGGGACTCTTCTAAATGCTGTACTCCTCCGTAACCCCCGAAGCCAAGCGGATTGCCTTCCGTGAAGGACTGGCCTCCGGCACCCTGCAGCAGTTCCCGGGCGCCTTCAACCCGCTCTCGGCCCGCCTGATCGAGGAAAAGGGCTTCCACGGCGTCTACATTTCCGGCGCCGTCCTGGCCAATGACCTGGGCCTGCCGGACATCGGGCTGACCACCCTCACCGAGGTGGCCACGCGTGCCGGGCAGATCGCCCGGATGACCGACCTGCCGGCCATCGTCGACGCCGACACCGGCTTCGGCGAGCCGATGAACGTGGCACGCACCATCCAGGAACTCGAGAACGCCGGCCTGGCGGGCTGCCACATCGAGGACCAGTTCAACCCCAAGCGCTGCGGCCACTTGGACGGCAAGAACGTGGTGGACACCGAAACCGCGGTCAAGCGCATCCGTGCCGCCGCGGACGCGCGCCGGGACCCGAACTTCCTGATCATGGCCCGCACGGACATCCGCGCCGTGGACGGACTCGAAGCCGCCCAGGACCGCGCCCGGGCGCTGGTGGAGGCCGGCGCCGATGCCATCTTCCCCGAAGCGATGAAGTCCCTCGAGGAATTCGCGGCCATCCGCGCCGCCGTCGACGTGCCGATCCTGGCCAACATGACGGAGTTCGGCAAGAGCGAGCTGTTCACCTACGAGGAGCTCTCCTCCGTGGGCGTGAACATGGTGATCTACCCCGTCACGCTGCTGCGCAGCGCCATGGGTGCGGCCGAGCGGACTCTGGAAACCATCAAGGCGCACGGCACGCAGGAGTCCGATGTGCCCAACATGCTCACACGTGCACGTTTGTACGATCTGGTGGATTATGAGGCGTACAACCACTTCGACACGTCCGTTTTCAACTTCCAGGTTCCGGGCACCCACTAGACCCGGCCAGGCATTAACCGCACGACGAAGGAGTCAGCACCAATGACAGATCCCCAGATCCACAAGGGCCTGGCGGGGGTACTCGTAGACACCACCCGCATCTCCAAGGTCAACCCCGAGACCAACTCCCTGCTCTACCGCGGCTATCCGGTCCAGGAACTCGCCGCCCGGTGCAGCTTCGAAGAAGTGGCCTACCTGCTCTGGAACGGCGAGCTGCCCACCGAGGCGGAACTGGCCGAGTTCACCGACGGGGAACGCGCCCAGCGGGCCCTCACCCCCGAGCTGAAGGCCGTCATCGACGCGCTGCCGGTCGCCTGTCACCCGATGGACGTCTGCCGCACCGCAGCCTCCGTCCTGGGCGCCTCGCATGAGCTGGCCGAGGACTCATCGGTACAGGCCAACATGGACAAGGCCGTGGGCCTGTTCGCGGCCATGCCCGCCGTCGTCGCCTACGACCAGCGCCGCCGCCGCGGCCAGGACGTCGTGGAGCCCCGGGATGACCTGGGCTACTCGGCGAACTTCCTCTGGATGACGTTCGGCGAGGAAGCCGCCCCCGAGGTGGTGGAGGCCTTCAACGTCTCGATGATCCTGTACGCAGAGCACTCCTTCAACGCGTCCACCTTCACCGGGCGTGTCATCACCTCCACGCTCTCGGACCTGCACTCGGCAGTCACCGGAGCCATCGGTGCGCTGAAGGGCCCGCTGCACGGCGGCGCCAACGAAGCCGTGATGCACACGTTCGAGGAAATCGCGCAGAGCGCGGGCGACGGCGACGTCGCGGCCCACGCTGCAGCGTGGCTGGACGAGGCGCTGGAACAGAAGAAGAAGATCATGGGCTTCGGCCACCGGGTCTACAAGAACGGTGATTCCAGGGTGCCGACCATGAAGGCATCCCTGGACAACATGGTCAAACACTATGACCGCCCTGACCTGGGGGACCTGTACACGGCGCTGGAATCGGCCATGGGTGAGCGCAAGAACATCCTGCCGAACCTGGACTACCCGGCAGGCCCGGCCTACCACCTGATGGGCTTTGATACGCCCACGTTCACGCCGCTGTTTGTTGCGGCGCGGATTACCGGGTGGACGGCGCACATCATGGAGCAGCTCGAAGCCAACTCCCTGATCCGTCCGCTGAGCGAGTACAACGGAGCCGAGGAGCGGCACCTGCCGTAGGGTTCACTTTCGTCCCGGCATCGGGGGTCCGGAACGGCGGCAACGAAATTCCCTGCTCGCAGAGCTCGCAGGGAATATTAAAGCCGCCTTATCCGGGCCCCCTTTTGCGTCTGCCGTGCCCTCGCCCGGCGACCCGTCCAGGCCGCTGTGCCGTCCGGAGCCCCCGTCCTATCACTGGGTTTGCTGGCCGCAGCTAGGAAAAAACGATGCTTGCCACGTTGACGTTGTCGTCGGCGATGGTGACGACGGCGTCGAAGTATTCGCCGGCCAGCAGGCGGGGCATCCAGTGGGCGGAGTCCGGCCACATCCTGGCATAGGGCATCTCCCCCGCCGGATACCAGGCCGGGCGGATCTCCTCCGTCTCCACAGGATCGCCCTCCCAGCGCTGTGCCCGAAACAGGACGGTGGACATGTCCAGGGCCGGTGCGGCGGGGAAGATCCATTCGATGGTGCCGGCCCGTTGCAGGTCCGCTTCGGCGACGACGACGCCGGACTCTTCCTCCACCTCGCGGACGGCTGCCCGTTCGGGAGTCTCCCCCGCCTCGATGTGTCCGCCAAGGGTGACAACCCGGCCGAGGCCGAAGCCGGTCTTCTTCAGGCCCATCAGGACCTGCGGACCGTCCTGTGTGTTCCGGAACAGGAAACAGAGGACCACCGGGGACGCCCGGAAGGCCGGCACCCCGCCCGCAGGCATCACAGTGCCCGGGGGTGGGCTGCGGCGTAGACCTCGCGCAGGGTCTCTGCGGTGACCAAGGTGTAGACCTGCGTGGTCGTGACCGAGGCATGCCCCAGCAGTTCCTGGACCACGCGGACGTCGGCACCGCCTTCGAGCAGGTGCGTCGCGAAGGAGTGGCGGAGGGTGTGCGGCGAGACGTCACGGCCGATGTTGGCCTTCTCAGCGGCGTTTTTAAGAATGGTCCAGGCACTCTGCCGGGACAGCCTGCCGCCTCTGGCGTTGAGGAAGAGCGCCGGAGTGCCTTTGCCCTTGGCCGAGGCCGCGGGCCGGCCGCGCACCAGATAGTCATCCAGCGCCCGGGCAGCATAGGAACCCAGTGGGACCAGGCGTTCCTTGGACCCCTTGCCGAAAAGCCGCACCACGTCCGGACCCTTCGCCGGAATCCGTTCCAGGGACAGGTCATCCACGTCCAGGCCCACGGCTTCACTGATGCGGGCACCGGTCGAGTACAGGAACTCGAGCAGGGCACGGTCGCGCAGGCCGGACGGGGTGTCCAGCGAGACGGCTTCGAGGATGCGCGTGACTTCGCTGACGCTGATGGCCTTGGGCAGGCGTTTGCCCGGCATGGGCGGATGCACATCGGACGCAGGATCGGCGGCGGTCATTCCTTCCAGCGCCCAGAAGCGGTGCAGTCCGCGCACCGCAACAATGGTCCGGGCCGCCGAGCGCACGCTCAGTGCAGACGCACCGTCGGATCCTTCGGAGATGGACTGGGCGAAGGCCGTGACATCGTGCCGCGAAATACGGGTAATGTCCTCCACTCCCCTCGCGGCCAGGAAGCGGGCGTAACGCAGCAGGTCGCGGCGGTAGGCGTCCAGCGTATTGACCGCCAGGCCGCGTTCCACGGCCATGTGCTGCAGGTAGGCTCCGATGGCCCGGCCGGCCGGGGTGGAGCGGAGCTCTTCGGCAGCCGAGTGCGACGTAGCGGCACGCGACCTGGCAGGCGCCTTGGCCGGGGTATTACCCGCCTGGGCGGCGCCGGTCCGGGTCTTGGGTTCCCCGGCCGGTCCCGCATCGGGTGCGGGCGCTGCCGTGCGGGATGCGTGGGAGGGACCGGTGCGGTCCAGCTCGGCCAGATCAGCGTCCCGCAGGCGCCGGGCAGCTTCGGAATCCAGATCCAGTTTGAGTGTGGGGTTCAGGGACCCGCTCAGGTTGATGGCTACGGTGTCGTTGCTGTTCCCCGGTGAGGCGTCAGCGGTGGTCATGCTTGGTTCCTAGCTAGCGAACCGGGCCGTTGGGCCAGGTGGAGTGCTGCGAGTGGTGCTCGGGCCACGGTGCGTCGGCCGGACGCAGATCCCGGAAACCGTTGCCGCGTGCGACGGCGGCTGCAAGGACCGCGGCGACGGCAGAGGGGCTGTGCATTCTCCCCTGCAGGGCTGCCTGCACTGCATCATCCAGGTCCACCCATTCGGCCTTGATCTCGGCTTCCTCGTGGGTCCTGGTGTGACGCTCCGCAGCCGGGACTTCGGAAATACCGCGGGCCAGGTAGATCCGCAATGCCTCGCGGGAGGAACCCGGCGAGAGGAACAGATCGGTCAGGACCTGCCATTCCGAAGCCATCAGGTCTGCTTCCTCCGCCAGTTCGCGGGCGGCGCCGACCTGGAAGTCCTCGCCGTCCACGTCCAGCAGGCCGGCCGGAATTTCCCACAGGGTCATCCTCACCGGGTGCCGGTACTGGTTGATCAGCAGCACCTGGCCGGCGTCATTCATGGCCAGGATGGCCACGGCGCCGGGGTGGGTGATGTAGTCACGGACGAGGGGCTCGCCGTCGTCGGTCAGGGTGAACTTCTCCTTGACCACGTCCCACACCTGACCGCTGTACACCGTTTCCGATGCCAGCAGCCGCCGCGGGCTTTGTTCGTCAGCGAACCCCTGCGTCCCTGTCATGGTGCTAGGCCTTGGCTTTCTGGTGGGCCAGGGCAGCCTTGACGAGTCCGGCGAAGAGCGGGTGCGGACGCGTCGGGCGGGAGCTGAGCTCCGGGTGAGCCTGCGTGGAGACGTAGTACGGGTGGACATCGGCGGGAAGCTCGACGAACTCCACCAGGCCGCCGTCGGTGGTGGTTCCGGAGAACACCAGGCCGGCGTCGGCGATCTGGTCACGGTACTGGTTGTTGACCTCGTAGCGGTGGCGGTGACGTTCGGCCACCTCCGTCTTGCCGTAGGTCTTGGCAACCACGGACTCCGGTTCCAGCTTGGCATCCCAGAGGCCCAGGCGCATGGTGCCGCCCATGTCGCCGCCGCCGGCAACAATGTCCTTCTGCTCGGCCATCGTGGCGATAACCGGGTACTGCGTATCCGGTTCGAACTCGGACGAGGAGGCACCCTCAAGGCCCACCACGTTGCGGGCGTATTCAATGACCATGCACTGCAGGCCAAGGCACAGGCCCAGCGTCGGGAGTTTGTTCTCCCGGGCATAGGTCAGGGCGCCGAGCTTGCCTTCGAGGCCGCGGATGCCGAAGCCGCCGGGCACGCAGATGGCGTCGGCGCCGGCCAGCGCCTTCGCGGCACCTTCGGGGGTGTCGCAGTCATCGGAGGGAACCCAGCGGATGTTGACCTTGGCCTTGTTCGCGAAACCGCCGGCGCGCAGCGCTTCGGTCACGGAAAGGTAGGCGTCCGGCAGGTCCACGTACTTGCCCACCAGGGCGATGTCGACGTGGTGCTTGGGGTTGTGCACGGCTTCAAGCAGGCGGTCCCACTTGGTCCAGTTGACGTCCTTGAACTTCAGGTCCAGGTGCTGGACGATGTACGCGTCCAGGCCCTGGGAGTGAAGGGTCTTGGGGATGTCGTAGATGCTCGGGGCATCCGGGCAGCCGATCACTGCGTCAACGTCGACGTCGCACATGCGGCCAATCTTGTTGCGCATGGCATCCGGCACCGGGCGGTCCGAGCGGATGACGATGGCGTCCGGCTGGATGCCGATGGAGCGCAGGGCAGCCACGGAGTGCTGCGTCGGCTTGGTCTTCAGTTCCTGGGACGGGCCGATGTACGGCACCAGGGACACGTGCAGGAAAAAGACGTTGTTGCGGCCGATGTCCTGGCGCACCTGGCGGGCTGCCTCGAGGAACGGCTGGGACTCGATGTCGCCGACAGTGCCGCCGATTTCGGTGATGATGACGTCGGGGGTCTTCTTCGCCTCGGAGGGCAGGCGCATGCGGCGCTTGATCTCGTCGGTGATGTGCGGGATGACCTGCACCGTGTCGCCGAGGTATTCGCCGCGGCGTTCCTTGGCAATAACGGTGGAGTACACCTGGCCGGTGGTCACGTTGGCGGAACCGTCGAGGCTCTCATCAAGGAACCGCTCGTAGTGTCCAATGTCGAGGTCCGTCTCGGCACCGTCATCGGTCACGAAGACCTCGCCGTGCTGGAAGGGGTTCATTGTGCCCGGATCCACATTCAAGTAGGGATCGAGCTTCTGCATGGTCACCGCTATGCCGCGCGACCTCAACAAATGGCCGAGACTTGACGCTGTCAGTCCCTTACCGAGTGAGGACGCCACGCCACCGGTGACGAAGATGTGTTTGGTCGTAGAAGACGACTTGGGAAACCTGGAATTTGATCGCTGCACCACGGAGTTCGAGCCTATCACCTTTTGCCGTTTCGGGTTTGACCTGCACTGGAATTCTGACCGGCGGCTCCGCCCTGCGGGGTTCCCGCATGAGTTGGCCGGGTCATTGGAGATGTCCCGCTGAGCCCAGCAGCTCCTCGGCGTGGGCACGTGCCGATGCCGAGTCTTCCTGGCCCGCAAGCATGCGGGCAAGTTCCTTGATCCGCTCCTCCTGGCCCAGTACCCGCACGTCGCTTGCGGTGACACCGGAGCCGTCGTCGGCAGCGGTTGAGGTCTTAATCACGCGGATGTGATGATCGGCGAAGGCTGCCACCTGTGGAAGGTGGGTCACCACGATCACCTGGACGTGCTTTGCCAGCATGGCCAGGCGCCGCCCGATTTCGACGGCGGCCTTACCGCCCACGCCGGCGTCAACCTCATCGAAGATGAAGGTGGGCACCGGGTCCACGGCGGCGAGGACCACTTCGATGGCGAGCATGACGCGCGAGAGTTCGCCGCCGGAAGCTCCCTTCCCCAGCGGGCGGGCGGGCGCCCCGGGGTGGGGTGCCAGCAGGAACGCAATGGTGTCCGCACCGTACGGCCCGGGCTCCCCCGCAGGTTCAACCTCAATGACCAGGTTGGCGTCCTTCATGGCCAGGGCCGTCAGCTCGTCGCTGACCCGCCGGGACAGTTCCGCTGCGGCGTCGGTGCGTAGCTTGGTCAGCGCCGCACCCCTGGTTTCCAGCCGTTCGCCGAGCGACGTGATTTCCGCCTCGAGGGCTTCTATCCGGGTGTCGTCGGAGCTGAGCTCAGCGAGCCGTTTGGCGCTTTCCGCGCCCCATTCCAGTACGCCGTCGATGGAGGGCGCGTACTTGCGGACCAGGCCGGCCAGTTCTGCGCGCCGGGATTCCACCTCTGCCAGCCGTTCAGGTCCCTCTGAATCCAGAGATGCGCCGTAGCTGGCCAGTTCCGTTGCGATGTCCGCCAGAATATAGCCGACTTCCGCCAGCCGCTGGGCTGCCGAGGCAAGGGCCGGGTCATGCTCGCCCGCGGATTCGAGCTGGCGTTTGGCGGCGTCCACCAGCGAGGTGGCATCACCCCCGTCAGCGAAGTCGTCCGCGATCAGGGCCGCATGGGCACCGGCGGCCGCGGTCCGCAGTTCCTCCAGGTTGCCCAGGCGCATGGCTTCGGATTTGAGGGTTTCATCCTCCCCTGGCTGCGGGTCCACCGCCTCGATTTCCTCCAGCGAAGCGGTCAGGTATTCGGCCTCGCGCAGCCGGTCCCTCGCCTGGTCCCGGAGTTCGGCCAGTTCCTTGGCGGCGGCGCGCCAGCGGGCATAGTCCTCCCGGTAGGATCCGAGCTCGGCGGCCAGCGGAGCGCCGGCGTACTTGTCCAGAGCCTCCCGCTGCGCGGCGGCACTCTTCAGTCTCAGCTGGTCGGTCTGCCCGTGGACCACTACAAGGTGCTCCCCGACCTGGGCCAGCACCCCCACCGGAGCGGATCGTCCCCCTACGTGGGCACGGCTGCGCCCGTCGGCGTTGACGGTGCGGACCAGGGTGAGTTCGGCAGCGCCGTCGTAGTCCTCCAGTTCGGCACCAGCCTCGGCAGCTCGGAGGGCTGCCGGACTCTGCGGGTCAACGTGGACGAGCGCCTCGGCGACGGCGGACTTGGCACCAATGCGTACCGCGCCTGCATCGGAACGGGCGCCAAGCAACAGGCCCAGTGCGGTGATGACCATGGTTTTACCGGCACCGGTCTCGCCGGTGACCACGGTAAAACCGGGCCCCAGGTTCAAGGTGGCATCGGTGATGACACCGAGGTCCCTGATCCGGATTTCCTCAATCATTCGACGAAGCCTCCGCGGTCGGTAACTGCCTGGTCTGTAGCGGCGGTGTCTGCATCTGCACTCTCCCGGCTGCCCTCTGCCGCACCGGCGGCTTCCCGGAGGCCTGCATCCCTGCGGCTGGGGCTCAGGTCGGTTCCCGCCGGCGGAGCGGCTGCGGGCCCGCGCCAGCCATGGGTCGGAAGCTGGAATTTGCGGACCAGGCGTTCAGAGAAGGGGGTCAGGTGGGTCCGTGCCAGCCGCACCGGGGTTTGGGAACGTGTGACCTCCACCCGGGAGCCCGGGGGAAGGTCCAGGCTGCGCCTGCCGTCGCACCAGAGCACACCGGATGCGTCCGTGCGGGTCAGGATTTCCACGGCAAGCACGGAGGTGGGTGCCACTACCAGCGGCTTGGCGAACAGGGCGTGCGCGCTGATCGGGGCCAGCAGCAGTGCCTCGACTTCGGGCCACACCACGGGACCGCCGGCGGAAAAAGCGTAAGCCGTGGAACCGGTGGGGGTTGCCAGCACCACGCCGTCGCATCCGAAGGAGCTGATCGGGCGGGCATCGACTTCGATAACCACCTCCAGCATGCGCTGCCGGTCGGCTTTTTCCACGGCCGCTTCGTTGAGCGCCCAGGTATGCGCAATCAGGGTGTTGCTGTGCCAGACCTTCACGTCAATGGTCATGCGTTCTTCGACCGTGTAGGCCCGTTCCACCACCCAGTGCACGGTCTGGGCCAGGTCCGCACGTTCGCTTTCCGCAAGGAAGCCCACATGGCCCAGGTTCACGCCCAGCAGCGGTACGTTGGTGCCCCGGACCAGTTCCGCGGCGCGGAGGATGGTGCCGTCTCCGCCAAGCACCATGCCCAGGTCAACATCGGTCAGTGCCACGTCTTCGTCGAGTATTTCGGTGGGGGCGGTCAGGACGCCGTATTCGGCCTGGATATCCTCCAGGTCCCGGCGGCGCATGACGGGGATCAGGCCCGACGAATGCAGCTGGGTGCAGGCCTCCTGGGCAGCGGTCATGGCGGCCCGCCGTCCCGTGTGGGCCAAAACCAGTATCCGTCTGCTCATCTGCGCCTTCATCCTCTTCGTTGCCGGTGTCTTATGGCACGTCCATCCGTCAGTCTTCTACGGCAGACTCCCCCACCGCAAACCCGGTGAAGCCAGCGAATGCCTCATCCACCACCCGCTCCGCGGCTGTATCAGCCGGGCCGGCGGGGACGGCTTCAGCACGTTCCGGAACCTGCAGCCACATAAAGAACTCAACATTCCCGTCCTGGCCGGGCAGCGGACTGGGCGCTATGCCGCCGATCCGAAGCCCTGCCGCCATGGCAGCGGCCGCCACACGGGTCACTGCCTGCCGGTGCCTGGCGGGATCCGTGACCACGCCGGTGCGGTTCAGGTTCTCCCGGCCCACCTCGAACTGCGGTTTGACCATCAGCAGCAGGCTGCCGCCGGGGCGGGTGGCAGCTGCCAGCGGTCCCATCACCATGGTCAGGGAGATAAAGGACAGATCAGCGACGGTGAGGTCCACGGAACCCCCGATATCTGCCGGAGAAAGGTAGCGCACGTTCATGCCCTCGTAGACGCTGACCCGCGGATCCGTCCGGATCTGTTCCACCAGCTGGCCGTGGCCAACGTCCACGGCCGCGATGTGCGCGGCCCCGGAGCGCAGCAGCACATCAGTGAATCCTCCGGTGGAGGCACCCGCATCCAGGCAGCGCGCCCCCTGGGCACGGACGGCCGGAAAGGCCGCCAGGGCACCCGCCAGCTTGTGTCCGGCACGGCTGACATAGTCCGGCAGACCATCATCGAGCACATCAAGCCGGTCTCCCGGCCCCACCGGCGCTGATGCCTTGCCTGCCGGCTGGCCCGCACGCATTACCCGGCCCGCTGCAATGAGCTTTGCCGCCTGGGTCCGCGACCGCGCCAGTCCGCGGGTCACCAGTTCCTGATCCAGTCTGGGCATGCTTAGCGTGCATCCTTCGCTGGTCCCGGCGCCGGCGCGTGCGGCGGCGTGTTCCCTTCGGCGTTTAATGCTGCCAGCAGCCCCTCATGGAGCGCGGAGTACGTTGCGCCGTGCGAGGAAACCGGGGCATCGTCCAGGGCCCGGAGTTCGTCCAGCAGCGAATCCACCTCAGTATCGCCGGTGGGGACCGGGGACTGCGGCCGCGATTCTGATGCTGCAGGCATCACCGAGTCCGGCAAGGCTGATTCGGACAACGCTGATTCAGACAACCCAGATTCGGACAACGCTGATTCAGACAACCCAGATTCGGACAACGCTGATTCAGACAATGGGGCTTCCTCCTGCGACTGCGGTAGAACGGATAGAACTGCTGGCACAAGACTAGCTGCGGGGTGTGACACTCCAGCGGATCTCCGGTGCCACCGCTGCTTCGACTTCCGGGTAGGCCGCCCACCACGCCGCGCACGCAGCGCGCCAGCTGTCCAGATTGGAAGAGTCTCCGGTGATCACCACTGCAGACCCGTCCACCCGGGCGCTGGCGGCTCCGCAGCTGTAACTCTCGCCGTCCCGTACCGGCTGCCGGTACGGCTGGAAAAGCGCAGCAAGATTCTCGATGATGTACACCGGCCGTTCCGGCGTGCGCGCCGCGAGGGCGGTCATGGGCGTATCGACGCCGGTCAGCACCAGCGCGGTGTCAAAGCCGGCGTTGGTCCCACCCAGGATGTCGGTGTCCAGCCGGTCCCCCACCACAAGCGGGCGTTCAACGCCCAGGTGACGTGCCGCCGTCGTAAACAGCGGTGCCTCCGGTTTGCCGGCCACGAAGGGTACGCGTCCCGTGGCAGCGCCGACGGCGGCCACGAGCGTGCCGTTGCCGGGAGCAATGCCTCGGGCCTGCGGAATGGACATGTCGGTATTGGTGGCTACCCAGACGGCGCCCCTGCCGACGGCGAAGGCGGCCTCCGCAAGGTCCTTCCATCCCAGCCCGGGGTCGAACCCCTGAATGACGGCATCCGGTTCATCCTCGGCTGAGTCAACGCACACCAGCCCCTGGGCTTCCACGGCCGCCCGCAGCGTGGCACTGCCCGTCACCAGGACGCTGGCACCGGCCTGCACCTTGGCAGCAAGCAGTTCGGCCCCGGCCTGCGCGGACCCGAAGACGTTGGCCGCCGTAGCCGGTGCTCCGAGTTCGCGCAGGTGGGCCGCCACGGTCTCCGAAGAGCGTGAGGCGTTGTTGGTGATGTAGGCAAGCCGGACCGGGGAGTCCGCCACCCTGCCCAGTGCCTCTACGGCACCCGGGATGGCGTGCGGGCCGGCATAGACCACCCCGTCCAGGTCCGAAAAGACCGCGTCATAACCCGAGACCAGCGAAGAATCAGTCATCGATACGCGACTGTTCCGTCTCGTCGGCATCTTCGCGTGCGGTGTCCTCATCCTCGTCGTCGTCCATGTTGAAGTCGCTCACCACAACCTCGACGTCCTCATCCACGTCGCCGTCCTCGGTCAGCAGGCCTTCCTGCTCGTCGCTTGGCAGTGCATCGGCGTCCTCTGCCGGTTCGACCACCGAGTTGTCCTTGGGCGCGGACTCCTCATCTGCTGCAAAGTAGGCCCCGGAGCGGTCCTCGCGGCGTTCGGAACGGCGTTCCTTGCGTTCTTCCTCGGGTGCCAGGTCAAAGATCTCCGGTTCGGCGAAATCGCCCATACCCAGTGCGCTGTCGGCACGCAGTGCCTGCTTACGCCAGGTCTCGGCTTCCTCATTCCGGCCGGCCAGCTCCAGTGCATCAGCGTAGGCACGGAACAGGCGCGGGCTGAAGGAGAAGGCCCGGTTACGGTCCAGCTGCGGAATCTCCAGGGCGCTGACGGCGGCCTCGAACTGCCCCATGTCCATGCGCGCACCGGAGGCAACAATGGCCAGGTCCACCTGACCTGCGGTATCCAGATCCTTGGCGTCCTCGGACCGGACAAGATCCAGTGCCCGCTCCGGATGACCCAGGCCGCGTTCGCAGTCGGCCATCATGGGCAGGTAGTCATTGGAACCGCTGATGCGACGGTAGGTACGGAACTCGCGGAGGGCCTCACCGAAGTGCTCGGCGGCATAGGCGGTCAGGCCCACGGCCTCGCGGACAACGGCCATGCGTCCGCCTCGCCGGCTGGCAGCGAGGGCGTGCTGGAATGCCAGCTCCGGTTCGTCGTCGATCAGGCGTCCGGCCATCACCAGGTGCTTGGCAACCCATTCGCCGTTGACCTCTTCGAGGTTGCGAAGCTGGGCGCGGGTTACCTTGTCCAGCTCCTGTCCGGTGACGTCCTCGTCGATCTCGGGCGAACGCTCACGGTCCGGCCGGTTGGCGCTGCGCAGGTCCTTCGCATTGCGGGGCCGGGGCGCAGCCGGGGCTTCGTCCCGGCCAAATGCGGGACGGCCCGCCCCCTGCGAGGGACGGTCACCGCGCGGCGGACGGCTTTCGCGCTGGGGGCGATCATCACGGTTGAAAGGCTTACGCTCACCATCACGAGCAGGACGGTCATCACGCGAGAACGGCTTACGGCCGCCAGCGGATGCACCGCGGTCGCCGAAGGAGCGACGCTCACCATCACGCGGCGGACGGCTATCCCGCTGCGGGCGATCATCACGGCTGAAAGGCTTACGCTCACCATCACGGGCAGGACGGTCATCACGCGAGAACGGCTTACGGCCGCCAGCGGATGCACCGCGGTCGCCGAAGGAGCGACGCTCACCATCACGCGGCGGACGGCTATCCCGCTTCGGGCGATCATCACGGCTGAAAGGCTTACGCTCACCATCACGGGCAGGACGGTCATCACGCGAGAACGGCTTACGCTCGTCACGGTTGAAAGGCTTACGCTCACCATCACGCTGCGGACGGTCATCACGGGAGAACGGCTTACGGCCAGCGGAAGCACCGCGGTCACCGAAGGAGCGACGCTCACCATCACGAGCAGGACGATCGTCGCGGGAGAACGGCTTACGGCCAGCGGAAGCACCGCGGTCACCGAAGGAGCGACGCTCACCATCACGAGCAGGACGGTCATCACGCGAGAACGGCTTACGCTCGTCACGGTTGAAAGGCTTACGCTCACCATCACGAGCAGGGCGGTCATCGCGGGAGAACGGCTTACGGGCAGCGGAAGCACCGCGGTCACCGAAGGAGCGACGCTCACCATCACGCGGCGGACGGCTATCCCGCTGCGGGCGATCATCGCGGCTGAAAGGCTTACGCTCACCATCACGAGCAGGACGGTCATCACGCGAGAACGGCTTACGCTCATTGGAACCGGAGCGCTGACCGCCGCCAGTGGGCTTCCGGTCTTCCCAGCGCTTAGGGGCATTACGGTCATTGGTGGCGGGGCGGCCCTGGGCATCCCGGCGCGGAGCGCCGCTTCGGTTCTGGTCCCTGTTGTTCTGCTCTGACATGCTGGCTAGTTCCTCTCGTCGTGAGCCGACCAACGGAATTTACTGCAGTCGCTCGTCACTATGTACCTGTAATGGAGATGTAAAAGTTTAGGGAGACGCTTAACGCCTCAGGGTAATTCTAGTCCAGTGCACCGTCCGACACCGATTCGCCGGCCCTCCCTGCGTACCCAATCGAGGTGATACTCAGCACCAGGAGCGCAGATACGGCGCAGCCGACCCAGGGTGCCGGCATCCCTGGTGGGGGTTAAACAGGTGAGGCCCGTACCAACACTGGTACGGGCCTCACCCTTCACAATTTGTCCGGCGGTGACCTACTCTCCCACATCCTCCCGGATGCAGTACCATCGGCGCTGTGGGTCTTAGCTTCCGGGTTCGGAATGGGACCGGGCGTTTCCCCCACGCTATGACCGCCGTAACCCTACTACCCGCAACCGCACAACCACCGGCAAAAAACCGGGTGTGCAGAGGGGAAAACATTGGGTCACGAACGTCCTTAGACGAAGTGATATTCAATTTTTGTTCCACGGTCAACAACCAGGGTTGTTATCCGGGAACCACATAGTGGACGCAAGCAGCATGATCAACAACACCCTGTACGTTGGGAAACCGTTTGAAGTCGTGTTTCCCCAGATGTTGGTGTGGTGTAAGTTATCGGCCTATTAGTACCGGTCAGCTTCACGGGTCTTTAGTCCCCGCTTCCACATCCGGCCTATCAACCCAGTGGTCTGGCTGGGGGCCTCTCACACACAAGGTGTATGGAAATCTCATCTCGAAGCGGGCTTCCCGCTTAGATGCTTTCAGCGGTTATCCCATCCGAACGTAGCTAATCAGCGGTGCACTTGGCAGTACAACTGACACACCAGAGGTTCGTCCGTCCCGGTCCTCTCGTACTAAGGACAGCCCTTCTCAAATTTCCTGCGCGCGCAGCGGATAGGGACCGAACTGTCTCACGACGTTCTAAACCCAGCTCGCGTACCGCTTTAATGGGCGAACAGCCCAACCCTTGGGACCTACTCCAGCCCCAGGATGCGACGAGCCGACATCGAGGTGCCAAACCATGCCGTCGATATGGACTCTTGGCAAGATCAGCCTGTTATCCCCGAGGTACCTTTTATCCGTTGAGCGACGGCCATTCCACAATGTACCGCCGGATCACTAGTCCCGACTTTCGTCCCTGCTCGAGATGTCTCTCTCACAGTCAAGCTCCCTTGTGCACTTACACTCGCCACCTGATTGCCAACCAGGCTGAGGGAACCTTTGGGCGCCTCCGTTACTCTTTAGGAGGCAACCGCCCCAGTTAAACTACCCATCAGGCACTGTCCCTGACCCGATTACGGGCCGAAGTTAGATATCCAGTATGACCAGAGTGGTATTTCAACGATGACTCCACCCGAACTGGCGTCCGGGTCTCACAGTCTCCCACCTATCCTACACAAGCCACACCGAACACCAATACCAAACTATAGTAAAGGTCTCGGGGTCTTTCCGTCCTGCTGCGCGTAACGAGCATCTTTACTCGTACTGCAATTTCGCCGAGTTTATGGTTGAGACAGCGGGGAAGTCGTTACTCCATTCGTGCAGGTCGGAACTTACCCGACAAGGAATTTCGCTACCTTAGGATGGTTATAGTTACCACCGCCGTTTACTGGGGCTTAAATTCCCAGCTTCGCCCGTAAGGGCTAACCGGTCCTCTTAACCTTCCAGCACCGGGCAGGAGTCAGTCCGTATACATCGTCTTGCGACTTCGCACGGACCTGTGTTTTTAGTAAACAGTCGCTTCCCCCTGGTCTCTGCGGCCCCGATCCCCTCCGGACAGCAAGTGTCCATCAAGGTTGGGGCCCCCCTTCTCCCGAAGTTACGGGGGCATTTTGCCGAGTTCCTTAACCATAATTCTCTCGATCGCCTTAGTATTCTTACCTGATCACCTGTGTCGGTTTGGGGTACGGGCGGCTGGAACCTCGCGCCGATGCTTTTCTAGGCAGCATAGGATCACCGGATCCCCCCGTGAGGGGGTCCCGTCGGATCTCAGGATCGTCATCAAAGACACCGTGACGGATTTACCTATCACGGACCCTACATCCTTAGACCAGGTCAACCATCGCCTGGCCCGGCTACCTTCCTGCGTCACACCTGTTAATACGCTTACCTCCCAGGATCAGGTCCCGTGCTCGGCCAAAACCCTCACACCACAAGGATGCTCGGGCAGGCTCCGGACGGTTAGTGTCCCCTGCTTGGTATGGGCGGTTCTTCGCCGGTACGGGAATATCAACCCGTTGTCCATCGACTACGCCTGTCGGCCTCGCCTTAGGTCCCGACTTACCCAGGGCAGATTAGCTTGACCCTGGAACCCTTGATCATTCGGCGGACGGGTTTCTCACCCGTCTTTCGCTACTCATGCCTGCATTCTCACTCGTGTAGGCTCCACCACTGGTTTACACCGCAGCTTCACTGCCCACACGACGCTCCCCTACCCATCCAGACGACTGAACCACGAAGGCTTATCTATATCTGAATGCCACAACTTCGGCGGTGTACTTGAGCCCCGCTACATTGTCGGCGCGGAATCACTTGACCAGTGAGCTATTACGCACTCTTTCAAGGGTGGCTGCTTCTAAGCCAACCTCCTGGTTGTCTGGGCAACTCCACATCCTTTCCCACTTAGCACACGCTTAGGGGCCTTAGTTGGTGGTCTGGGCTGTTTCCCTCTCGACTATGAAGCTTATCCCCCACAGTCTCACTGCTGCGCTCTCACTTACCGGCATTCGGAGTTTGGCTGACGTCAGTAACCTTGTAGGGCCCATTAGCCATCCAGTAGCTCTACCTCCGGTAAGAAACACGCAACGCTGCACCTAAATGCATTTCGGGGAGAACCAGCTATCACGGAGTTTGATTGGCCTTTCACCCCTACCCACAGCTCATCCCCTCCATTTTCAACTGAAGTGGGTTCGGTCCTCCACGACGTCTTACCGTCGCTTCAACCTGGCCATGGGTAGATCACTCCGCTTCGGGTCTAGATCACGCCACTGCAACGCCCTGTTCAGACTCGCTTTCGCTACGGCTTCCCCACACGGGTTAACCTCGCGACGTAACACTAACTCGCAGGCTCATTCTTCAAAAGGCACGCTGTCACAGCTACAAGGCTGCTCCAACGGTTTGTAGGCACACGGTTTCAGGTACTATTTCACTCCCCTCCCGGGGTACTTTTCACCTTTCCCTCACGGTACTTGTCCGCTATCGGTCATCAGGGAGTATTTAGGCTTACCAGGTGGTCCTGGCAGATTCGCACGGGATTTCTCGGGCCCCGTGCTACTTGGGATCCTCTCCAAGCGGCAGCATACATTCCGGTTACGGGGCTAACACCCTCTACGGCCTGGCTTTCAAACCAGTTCACCTATGCATCTGCACTCACTTCACCGATCCGGCAGAATCGGTACGGAAAGTCCCGCAACCCCAGTGATGCAACGCCCGCCGGCTATCACACACCACTGGTTTAGCCTCTTCCGCGTTCGCTCGCCACTACTAACGGAATCACTGTTGTTTTCTCTTCCTGTGGGTACTGAGATGTTTCACTTCCCCACGTTCCCTCCACGCACCCTATGTGTTCAGATGCGGGTCACCCGGTCACTCGCGCGCCGGGCGGGGTTTCCCCATTCGGACATCCTGGGATCAAAGTTCGGTTATCAACTCCCCCAGGCTTATCGCAGATTCCTACGTCCTTCTTCGGCTCCTGATGCCAAGGCATCCACCGTGTGCCCTTAAAAACTTGACCACAAAGATCAATAATTAATTATCGCTATCGAGAAAACCACGGTCACACCCCGCCACCGCCCCGCAAGGGGACAGCACCGGGATCTACCAGGTTTTTCTGAAATTGCACTTAATAATTTTTAAGATGCTCGCGTCCACTATGTAGTTCTCAAACAACAACCCCGTCACACCCATCCACACCCGGACACCCCCGCAAAGAGGCGAAACCCGTGATGTATCCGGCATGCGCAGGAACAAACAGAAACAAACCACAACCATGAACAACCACCCCGGCCGCAAAGCCCGGATCATTACCCACGGTCCTGTTGTCTCAGGACCCAACAGTGTGCCAAACGGTCAACCGGCATACCCGCCCGAACCAACGCTTTCCAGGACTCCCCCAAGGGGAAGACCGTACTCACCGATCCGGGCATCACGCCGGCGCCTATCCATTGATATTCCACCCTTGAGCACCCACCGGAGAACAGATGTCTCCGATATGGGCATCTCCTGCAGGAGACACATCCGGCACTGTGGCCGGACATACCGTCCTGAGGTGCTCCTTAGAAAGGAGGTGATCCAGCCGCACCTTCCGGTACGGCTACCTTGTTACGACTTAGTCCCAATCGCCGGTCCCACCTTCGACGGCTCCCTCCCACAAGGGGTTAGGCCACCGGCTTCGGGTGTTACCAACTTTCGTGACTTGACGGGCGGTGTGTACAAGGCCCGGGAACGTATTCACCGCAGCGTTGCTGATCTGCGATTACTAGCGACTCCAACTTCATGAGGTCGAGTTGCAGACCTCAATCCGAACTGAGACCGGCTTTTTGGGATTAGCTCCACCTCACAGTATCGCAACCCTTTGTACCGGCCATTGTAGCATGCGTGAAGCCCAAGACATAAGGGGCATGATGATTTGACGTCGTCCCCACCTTCCTCCGAGTTGACCCCGGCAGTCTCCTATGAGTCCCCGCCATAACGCGCTGGCAACATAGAACGAGGGTTGCGCTCGTTGCGGGACTTAACCCAACATCTCACGACACGAGCTGACGACAACCATGCACCACCTGTAAACCGGCCACAAGTGGGGGACCTGTTTCCAGGTCTTTCCGGTTCATGTCAAGCCTTGGTAAGGTTCTTCGCGTTGCATCGAATTAATCCGCATGCTCCGCCGCTTGTGCGGGCCCCCGTCAATTCCTTTGAGTTTTAGCCTTGCGGCCGTACTCCCCAGGCGGGGCACTTAATGCGTTAGCTACGGCGCGGAAAACGTGGAATGTCCCCCACACCTAGTGCCCAACGTTTACGGCATGGACTACCAGGGTATCTAATCCTGTTCGCTCCCCATGCTTTCGCTCCTCAGCGTCAGTTAATGCCCAGAGACCTGCCTTCGCCATCGGTGTTCCTCCTGATATCTGCGCATTTCACCGCTACACCAGGAATTCCAGTCTCCCCTACATCACTCTAGTCTGCCCGTACCCACTGCAGACCCGGGGTTGAGCCCCGGGCTTTCACAGCAGACGCGACAAACCGCCTACGAGCTCTTTACGCCCAATAATTCCGGATAACGCTTGCGCCCTACGTATTACCGCGGCTGCTGGCACGTAGTTAGCCGGCGCTTCTTCTGCAGGTACCGTCACTTTCGCTTCTTCCCTGCTGAAAGAGGTTTACAACCCGAAGGCATTCGTCCCTCACGCGGCGTCGCTGCATCAGGCTTTCGCCCATTGTGCAATATTCCCCACTGCTGCCTCCCGTAGGAGTCTGGGCCGTGTCTCAGTCCCAGTGTGGCCGGTCACCCTCTCAGGCCGGCTACCCGTCGTCGCCTTGGTGGGCCATTACCCCAACCAACAAGCTGATAGGCCGCGAGTCCATCCAAAACCGCATAAAGCTTTCCACCCCCATGGCATGCGCCAGGAGGTCGTATCCGGTATTAGACCCGGTTTCCCAGGCTTATCCCGAAGTCAAGGGCAGGTTACTCACGTGTTACTCACCCGTTCGCCACTAATCATTCTGTGCAAGCACAGAAGTCATCGTTCGACTTGCATGTGTTAAGCACGCCGCCAGCGTTCATCCTGAGCCAGGATCAAACTCTCCGTAAATGTTTTACAGACACAATGCCGGGGCCAAGGAAAATTGGCCGCCAGGCACTGCACTAAATTCGAAACCGGCTAAAAAAACCGTTCCATACCCACGGGGTGGGCGGACACGGTCGATTCAACCAATCAAAATAAATTGGTATCAATAAACTTGGCACACTATTGAGTTCTCAAACAACAGACGCAATCCGAAAATACTCGGGAAAACAATGTTTTCCTTTTCTTCTTCGCTGCAATGTTTTATTATCTTATTCCATTCCGGCGCTATTTGCAATTCGCGGTTTTCCTGTCGGAATCCCGTGAAAAGCGTTTGTACCGCCGTTCCGGACCCAGCGTGAACCGGAGTCTTTTCCGCCGGCCCGGTGAAGGGCACGGGAGTTGGACTCTGATTTTCGAAGGGGTTTGGCCGCCATGCTCGGGCGCTTTTTCAGCGTCCCTGCCGCGGCGACTTCAATTACTTTACACACCCCGCCCGGTCCTTGCAAACCGGATCGAAGTGATCTGTCCCACCCGCCACGGGACCGCACCAGGCGGCCCCGCAACGGGCTGGACAAAGAACCGAGCTTCTCGAAGGAAGCACTAAAAACTATACGGCGGAGACTTCCACCATCGCAAGGTTCCGCTTGCCACGGCGCAGCAGCAGGTACTTACCGTGCAGGAGCTCGCTCTGCTCCACCACGGCATCCGCATCTGCCACCTTGGTGTTGTTGACGTAGGCTCCGCCTTCGGACGCAGTCCGCCGAGCTTCAGACTTGGTTTTCGACAGTCCGCTGGCAACCAGCAGGTCCACGATTCCCAAACCGTCGGCCGGGACGGCTGCAACCGGCAGTTCTGCGGTGGCAGCCTTCAGCGTTGCCTCATCCAGGTCCTTCACTTCGCCTTGGCCGAACAGTGCGGCGGAGGCGGCAATGACCTTTTCGGTCGCCTCCACACCGTGGATCAGGGAAGTGACGTCAAAGGCAAGGGCACGCTGGGCCTCGCGCTTGTGCGGTGCCTCTGCCACGGCACGCTCGAGCTCCTCGATCCGCTGCCGGCTCATGAAGGTGAAGACCTTCAGCCGGTCAACTACATCGGCATCGGTGGTGTTCAGCCAGAACTGGTACATCGCGTACGGGCTGGTCATCTCGCCGTCGAGCCAGACAGCGTTGCCTTCGCTCTTGCCGAACTTGGTGCCGTCGCTGTTCGTCACCAGCGGAGTTCCCAGTGCGTGGACGGTTTTCCCCTCTACCTTGCGGACCAGCTCGGTGCCGCTGGTGAGGTTGCCCCACTGATCGGAGCCGCCGGTTTCAAGCACGCAGTTGTACTTGCGGAACAGTTCCAGGTAGTCCATGCCCTGAAGGACCTGGTAGCTGAACTCCGCGTAGCTGATGCCTTCGTCGGAGTTCAGGCGCGAGGAGACGATCTCCTTTTTGATCATGGTGCCCACGCGGAAGTGCTTGCCCACGTCGCGCAGGAAGTCGATGGCGCTCATGGGCGCCGTCCAATCGAGGTTGTTCACCATCCGGGCGGCGTTCTCCCCCTCAAAGCTGAGGAAGCGCTGAACCTGGCCCTGCAGGTAACCGACCCACTCGCTGACGGTTTCCTTCGTGTTCATGGTGCGCTCGGCGGTGGGGCGCGGATCCCCCACCAGCCCGGTGGAACCGCCGACCAGCGCGAGCGGGCGGTGCCCTGCCAGCTGGAGCCGGCGCATGGTCAGCAACTGCACCAGGTTGCCCAGGTGCAGGCTCGGCGCCGTGGGATCAAAGCCGCAGTAATAGGTGACCGGCCCCCCGGCCAGGAGCTTTTCCAGCTCCGCCTCGTCGGTGGAGACCTGGACCAGGCCCCGCCACTTGAGTTCCTGCCAGATGTTGGCAAAGGACGGATCGTTCTGCTGGGCTACAAGGCCCCGGGGGTTCACGTTGTCTGACACGCTTTCTAAATTATCAGGATTCTTCTTCGGGAATTCCTGCAGGTATGCCTTCGGCAGCGATCAGGCGCAGCCGCTGGGTGGGCCGGGTCATGGCCACGTACAGGTCTCCGACCTTGCCTGCTGCGGCAGTCAGCAGTTCGGACGGCTCAAGAATGACTACGCCGTCGAACTCCAGGCCCTTTGCTTCGCGCGGAGATGTTACGACAATGTCCTGCTCCAGCCCGCCGGCACCCGAGCCCACACGCTGGCCGTATACCTCGGTCAGCGCACGGCGGACCTCCGGCAGCCGGTGGTCCTCGGCGATGACGGCCAGCAGGCCGCCGTCGAGCGCGTCCAGGTCTTCGGGCAGTGTCTGCAGCAGGCGCGGAACGAGGCCGCCGTCGGGGACTTCGTCGATGAACGGCGCCCAGCGCCCTTCACGGACCGCCTTCGGGGCAGAGACCACCAGCCCGGCCGCGTTGGCCATGCGTACGGCCGCTTCGGCAATCTGTGCCGGCGTGCGGTAGTTCACCGTCAGCTCCTCCAAGGTCCACCGCTCCCCCACGAACGGATCAAGTGCGGCCTGCCAGGAGCTGGCACCGGCAGCGGAGCTCGTCTGGGCAATGTCGCCCACCACGGTGAAGGACTTCAGCGGGCAGCGACGCATCAGCAGGCGCCACTGCATGGCGGACAGCTCCTGCGCCTCGTCCACCACAATGTGCCCGAAGGCCCAGGTGCGGTCCACTGCCGCGCGGTCCGCAGCGGTCAGCCGCGCCTCCCCCACCGCATTGTGGTCCGCCAGATCCTCGGCGGACAGGATGCCGTGGGCACCGGAGTCTTCAAGGAAACCTTCGGTGTTGGCAATAGCGCTTTCAGCGTTGGCCAGGTCCCGCTTGCGCTGTTCCTCGCGCAGGGCGTTCTCGCGTCCGGCGGAGGCATCCAACTCTCCGAGCAGTTCCGCCGCCTCATCCAGCAGCGGAACATCTGCCTCGGTCCACGGCGCGTCGGCGCTGCGGCGCAGCAGACCCAGTTCGCGGTCGGTCAGTTCCGGCGCCGCGGCTTCGAGCTGGCCGGGCTTGCTGAACAGGTCGGAGATCAGTTTTTCCGGCGTCATCGGCATCCAGCACAGGTTCAGCGCCACCCGGACGTCCCGGGCGCTGCGGACGTCTTCAGCCAGATAAGCCCGGTCAGTGCTGTTGCCGGCTCCGGCGGATTCCTCGAGCTGTTCCGTCATCTGCTCGGTCAGTTCACGCAGCAGGATCTTCACGAAGGTGACGCGCGCTTCATTGTGCGGCTTGCCGGTGGCGCGCGCCTTGTCACGTGCACGCTGAACCTGCCGGGGGGTCAGCGTGAGGATGGTGCCTTCAACGTTCAGCTTCCGCGGCCCGATTGGCAGGCGCTGCCGGTTGGCGACGGCGCGGGCCACAACCTTGGCCATGGACAGCCGGCCCTTGACCTCGGCGGTAGCGGGGTCTTCCTCGTGGGTTGCCGTGATTCCGGGCATCAGCTGGCCCAGGCTCGACATCACCACGCCGGTCTCGCCGAGGGACGGCAGGACACGCTCGATGTAACGGATAAACGCGTTGGACGGGCCGACGAGCAGCACACCGGCGGACTTCAGCCGTTCGCGGTGGGTGTAGAGCAGGTAGGCCGCACGGTGCAGGGCGACGGCGGTTTTGCCGGTACCCGGACCGCCCTGTACTACCAGCGTGCCGGACAGGGGGGCACGGATAATGCGGTCCTGTTCAGCCTGGATGGTGCCGACAATGTCGGACATCTGGCCGGTGCGCTTGGAGTTCAGCGCGGCCAGCAGGGCACCCTCTCCCTGCAGTTCCGGCTCGTCTTCCAGCATGGTGTAGTCCAGCACGTCATCTTCGATGGCCTGGACGTTGCGGCCCTTCAGGATCAGGTGCCGGCGCCTGCGCACACCCTGGCGCTCGAAGGCGGTTGCCTGGTAGAAGGTTCCGGCTTCGGGGGCGCGCCAGTCCACCATCAGCCGCTGCAGGTCCTCGGTGGACAGGCCGATGCGGCCGATATAGCGCTTCTCACCGTCGTCGAGGTCCAGCCGCCCGAAAACGAGGCGCTCGTCCACGGCATTAAGCTGCGCCAGCCGGTCCTCGTACATGGTGGCGAAGGCATCCCGCTCGGACCGGTTCTGGTGGGAACCCGCGGAGTGGCTGCGCCGGATCGCGGCGAGCTGCTCCATCTTTTCCGCGCGCAGTTCGTCCAGCCGGTGATACAGACCGGCCACGTACTGACGCTCGTGTTCCAGCTCGTTGGGAGCTGAAGGTGTTTCAGACATTTTGGCGTTCCCTCTCGCAAAGGCAGAGCGTCAATCTTACAGTGCATTTGGACTTTTGCAGGTCACTAATGTATGCGGTTTCTCTCTCAGCTTCTGCCTGTGCGCTAGCGTGTCGCAGCGGGTACCCCGGGCAGGATCCGGCTGCGACCGAAGGGCGCCTAGTAGCGGACGAGCGCTTCCACGGGTGTGTCACCGAGGCGTTCCCTGCCGCCCAGCTCACCCAGTTCCAGCACGACGCCGAATCCGGCCACTTCCGCGCCCGCCTTGCGGAGCAGGCGGGCCGCCGCAGCGAGGGTGCCGCCGGTGGCGAGGACATCATCCAGGATCAGCACCCGGGACCCGGCGGGCATGTCATCGCGGTGCAGCTCGAGCGTGCCTTCCCCGTATTCCAGGGAGTAGTTCTCCGCGAAGACCTCGCGGGGAAGCTTGCCCGGCTTGCGGACGGTAATAACACCCTTTCCGGAGGCATAGGCAGCAGCGGCAGCCAGCAGGAAACCGCGTGCTTCCACTCCGACCACGTAATCGAACCGGCCTTCAAAGGGAGCGGTGAGTGCGTCCACCACGCCGCGCAGCGCCGGACCGTCGGCGAAGACCGGAGTCAGGTCCCGGAAGACGACGCCGGGCTGGGGGTAATCGGGAATTACGGCGCCCAGGCGGTCGATGGTTTGTGCAATGGTCTCGTTATTTACCGGTTCTGCCGGGGCATCTTTCACGCATCCACCTTACCCGCTCCCCTCCGTGACAGCCGGGGAAGGACCGGGTGCTGTGGCACTTCTCTCGCCTTGCAGCGCCCGGCAGCCGGAGGGGAAGGACCAGCAAAGCGGGACACCGCAGGGCCCCGGCAAAGGAATAAAGACCTGTGGGCTGCCGTTGCCACGTCCGGAAGGGTCCGTTCTGCGGGCCCTTCGGATTTACCGGACAACAGTCAAGGATTTCATCACATGGCCAACCTGCATGACGTGCTCGCAAACAAGATCGGCTTCGGCACCGCCCCGCTGGGAAACATGTACCGGGACATTCCCGGGGACGAGGCGCTTGCCACCGTGGAAGCTGCCTGGAACGCGGGCATCCGCTACTTCGATACCGCCCCCTTCTACGGTGCCGGGCTGGCCGAGTCCCGCCTGGGCGAGGTCCTTTCGCAGTACAACCGGGACGAGTACGCACTCAGCACCAAGGTGGGCCGGCTGATCCTGGACGAGGAAGAGGAGAAAGGCGAGGGCCTCTTTACGCACGGGTTCTCGAACAAGATTGCAACGGACTATACGGCCGATGCCACTCTGCGTTCCATCGAGGAAAGCCTGAAGCGGCTGAAGACCGACCGGTTGGACTTCGTCTTCATCCACGACACGTCCCGGGACTTCCTCGGGGACGGGTGGATCACCAAGTTCGACGAGGCAAGGACCGGGGCGTTCCGCGTCCTTGCCCGGCTGCAGGAGGAAGGCGTGATCAGCGGCTGGGGACTGGGCGTGAACACCACCGAGCCCATTGAGCTGGCCATGGACATGGAGCAGGCGGCGCCGACCATGAACCTCTCCGCGACCCAGTACACCCTGCTGCAGCACGAGCGTGCCCTGCAGCGGATGATGCCCGCCGCCCTGGACAAGGGCGTGGGCATAGTGGTGGGCGGTCCTTTCAATTCGGGCGCACTGCTGGGCGGCGACTACTTCGATTACGCCGAAATCCCGCCGGCAGTCAAGGCCCGGATTGATCAGATGACAGCGATAGCCCGGCGGCACAATGTCAGCCTGAAGGCAGCCGCCCTGCAGTTCTCCACGGCCCACCCGGCCGTGGCCGCGGTCATCCCCGGCTCCAGCCGGCCCGAACGCCTGGCTGAGGACATGGCGGCCATCACGGCCCGTATTCCCGGGGCGTTCTGGGATGAGCTGCTGGAGAACCGGCTCATCTCGGCCCAGGCTCCGCTGCCGCGCTCCTAGCCGGCCCGGGCCGGGAACCCCTTCGCCGTTCGGCGCCCGGGAGGATTCATCCCCCGGGCGGCGAACGGTGTTCTAGGGCCGCCGCGCGGTCGCTCCGGCCGGCCGTTTCCGCGGCTGGGCGGGACGGTATTTCGAGACGGTCGGGTCACCGGTCAGCCAGTACCGCCACGGGTAGTCAGCCGTCCCGCCGGGTCCGCTGACGCCAACGCGCGGTCCGGTGGAAACCTGCGCGGCCGGAACCGGCTCCGGCGGGAGGGCCAGCTGCAGCGGGGAGGCAAACACATCGGCTCCGTCCAACCCGCGTGCAATGCCCAGTGCCTGTGCCAGACGTGCCGGCCCCCGGGCCAGGTCCAGGCTGTTGCGCGGGTTTCCGCGCCGGGCCGCCGCGATGTCCGCGCCCTCCACCACCTCGCCGCCACGCAGCAGGAGACCGGTGGCAAACCCGTCGGTGCCGCAGACCACGTTGGCGCAGTAATGCATGCCGTAGGTGAAGTACACGTAGAGGTGTCCGGCCGGCCCGAACATGGTGGCGTTCCGTGCCGTCCGGCCGCGGAAGGCGTGTGACCCCGGGTCAACATCACCCATGTAGGCCTCCACCTCGGTGATCCGTACGCTCACGCGCTCCCCCTCGGCCTCATGCGTCAGTACCGCACCGAGCAGGTGTGGTGCTGCCTCGGTGGCGGGGACGGCAAGACGTTCTCTGTCACGTGAAAAACCCATACTCCGACGGTAGCAAGCCGCGCGGGGTCCGCTGTCCGCGGGTGGTCCCGGGGCTCCGGGGCGTTGGGCGGCGGATGCGGACGGGGATCAGCGCTCAGGCGCCACCTGCGGTCAGGCGCCGTCGGCCGGGCCGCGGTAGAAATCCTTCAGGGCCACGAGCCGGCGTGAACTGGGATTCGCCTCGTGTCCGGCGAGGCCGGCTCCGGCGGCATCCAGGGCCATGTGCCAGGCTGCGAGCCGTTCGGCCGCGGCGTCGGGACCGCCGGTGACCGGATCGCGGATGATCACCCGAACATGTCCTGCGTCCTCGCCGATGTCGATGCGTGCGCCCTGGCCGATCCCAAACCGGGCTGCCGCCCTTTCCAGCGCCGGGCCGACGTCGCCGGCCGGGGCGCTGTACCAGCGTTCAAACACAACCTCGGCGGGGGTGCGCAGGTTATCCAGCCGGCCCATGGTGGGTGAAACGTCAAAGTCCTCGGCGTAGGCGTCCCGCAGCCCCAGCCACTGGTCGGGATCATCGGTCCTGACCGGTTCAATGCCGGCCACCACGGC
Organism: Arthrobacter zhangbolii; assembly: GCF_022869865.1. Taxonomy (NCBI): domain Bacteria; kingdom Bacillati; phylum Actinomycetota; class Actinomycetes; order Micrococcales; family Micrococcaceae; genus Arthrobacter; species Arthrobacter zhangbolii. The sequence goes on along the minus strand of NZ_CP094984.1, from coordinate 1,353,432 downwards.
GTCGAAGGCCTCCAGAATCCCCTGCCAGCCGGCGGCACCTTCGGTCAGGAAATCGGCAGTGTTCTCATGGGTGCGGAACTGCAGCACAGCCCCGTCCGCGCTTTGATGCACCTGCCAGTCCAGCACGGATTCGTCCCCCAGCGGGTCCTCCCATGTCAGCTGCAGACTCGCGCCCGGACTCATCTGCAGCACGGTGCCCGTCACGGCTGATTCGCCCATGTCCAGCCGGTATTCCTTGCCGATCTGCCAGGCGGGAGTGATGATGCCCAGCCACTGGGCCACCTTGTCCCGGTTGGTGAGCACGTCCCAGACATGGTCCACCGGGAAGTCCAGCCTGCGTTCAAACGTCAGCGTGTATCCGTCCGGGTGCTGCTCGATCCGCCCGGCGGGAGCCGGGATTCCTGCACTGCTGGAGCTGGTCATGGCGAACCCTCTTCGGTAGCCGGATTGGACTTGGAGGCGCGGTTCAAGGCTAGCGCCGGAGCAAGTCCTGCCGGGAGGGGGCGGCAGGCAGTTTGACCACAAATCCGGGTATTCCGGCGGCTGACGGTGCCGGGCCCTCATGCACCTAGAACGTCATCCGGTGACGAATGTGGCGGCGGTCCGCGCTGGCCTGCCAGAACTCGATCTCCCGCGGTACCAGCGAATAGAGCTGCCAGGCGGGATTGGCGGTGCCGTCCGACGCCGGCCGCGCATCCCAGTCCGCTGCCGATGCCTCAGCGGAAAGCAGGTCCACGGAACCGGCCACGCGGATCTGCCGTCCGAGCTCAGGCCAATAAAAGTTCATGGCCGCATACGGGTGGGCTGCCAGTTCCCCGCCCTTGCGGGAAGTGCGCGCTGTCGCGAACTGCCAGCCGCCGTCGTTGATGTCCTTCAGGATCAGCATTCGGGAGGAGAGCTGCCCTGCGCTGCCCGCGGTGGCCAGGGAGAACGCGTGCGGCTGGCGGATCCCGGCAGCCAGTGCCTCCGCCAGCCAAAGCCGGAAAAGGTCCGCCGGATCCTGCGGTGCGGCGTCCGGTTCAAAGGACGGCATGGTGTCGGGAAAATCAGGCAGGGCACGCAGCTGTGCCCGGAAGGAGGTACTCATAGGGCCCACGGTAACCGTCCGCCTCCGGACGCATAAGCCCCGGGGAGCCATGCTCCCCGGGGCCCGTGTCCGGTAGCCTCAGCCGGCGTAGCCGCGGACCGCCTCCAGCTGCCGGTGCAGTTCTGCGAGCTGCTGTTCCACCGCGGACTGTGCCGTGCCGCCCTGCGAGCTGCGGCTGTCCAGGGATCCTTCGGTACTGAGCACCGAGCGGACCTCCGGGGTCAGGTGGGGAGAAATGCCGGCGTATTCCTCGTCGGTCAGGTCCCACAGTTCGACGCCGCGGCCCTCGGCCAGCTGCACGGCGGCACCGGACAGCTCGTGCGCCTCCCGGAACGGAACACCCTGGCGGACCAGCCACTCCGCGATATCGGTGGCCAGGGCAAAGCCCTGCGGAGCCAGTGACTGCATCCGCCCGGTGTTGAATGTCAGAGTGGCAATCATGCCGGACACTGCAGGAAGCAGCAGCTCCAGCGTGTCCGCCGCGTCGAAGACCGGTTCCTTGTCCTCCTGCAGGTCCCGGTTGTAGGCCAGCGGCAGGCCCTTCAGCGTGGCCAGGAGGCCGGTGAGGTCACCGATCAGGCGGCCGGCCTTGCCGCGCGCCAGTTCGGCTACGTCGGGGTTCTTTTTCTGCGGCATGATGGAGGATCCGGTGGAGAAGGCATCGTCCAGGGTCACAAAGGAGAACTCCTTGGTGGCCCACAGGATGACTTCCTCACTGATCCGGGACAGGTCCACGCCGATCATCGCGGCCACCCAGGAGAACTCGGCGTACACGTCCCGGGAGGCGGTGCCGTCAATGGAGTTCCAAACGGCGGAGTCGAAACCGAGGTCCGCAGCAACGGCGTTCGGGTCCAGGCCCAGGGAGGAACCGGCCAGGGCACCGGAGCCGTAGGGAGAAACGGCCGCCCGTTTGTCCCAGTCCGCCAGGCGCTGCACATCCCGCAGCAGAGCCCAGGCATGGGCCAGCAGGTGATGGCTGAGCAGCACCGGCTGGGCGTGCTGCAGGTGTGTGCGCCCGGGCATGGCCACACCCAGATGCGCCTGCGCCTGGCCCACCAGGGCCTCGATCACTGAGAGTACACCGGCACCGATGATGCGTGCGTGGTCGCGCAGGTACATCCGGCCCAGCGTGGCAATCTGGTCATTGCGGGACCGCCCGGCCCGGAGCTTGCCGCCCAGCTGCGCACCGGCACGCTCGATCAGGCCGCGTTCCAGGGAACCGTGGACGTCCTCGTCGGACTCGGCGGGGACGTAGGCACCGGACTTCACATCGGCGTCGAGCCGGTCCAGTGCTTGGAGCATTCCCTCCAGCTCGGCGTCGTCCAGCAGCCCGGCCTTGTGCAGCACACGGGCGTGGGCGCGGGACCCGGCAATGTCATAGCCGGCAAGCCGCCAGTCGAAGTGGGTGGACTTGCTCAGCGCGGCGAGGGCATCTGCGGGGCCGCCGGCAAACCGGCCTCCCCACAAAGCGCCCTGGACGGTTGATCCGGACGAGCCGGAGCCCGTGGCTTCTTCCGGCAGCTTGCCGTGGCTCATGTGCTTACTTACCTTCTGCTAGGCGCTGGTCGCGGCCGGAGGCCACCTTGGAGGACATCCCGAACAGCTCGATGAAACCGCGGGCCATGGACTGGTCGAAGCTGTCGCCGGTGTCGTAGGTGGCCAGGTTGAAGTCATACAGCGAGGAATCGGAGCGGCGTCCGGTCACTACGGCGCGGCCGCCGTGCATGTTCATGCGGATGTCCCCGGAAACATACTTCTGGGTGTCTTCGATGAAGGCGTCCAGGGACTGTTTCAGCGGGGAGAACCACTGGCCGTCATAGACCAGCTCGGTCCAGCGCTGGCCAACCGTCTTCTTGAAGCGGGCCTGCTCGCGTTCCACCGTGACGTTTTCGAGTTCGCGGTGGGCCGCCATCAGCGCCATGGCGCCCGGCGCTTCGTAGATTTCGCGGCTCTTGATGCCCACCAGGCGGTCCTCGACAATGTCGATCCGGCCGATGCCCTGGGCGCCGGCGCGGCGGTTCATTTCCTCGATGGCCTGCAGCGGGGTGACGGGCTTGCCGTCGATGGCCACCGGGATGCCTTCCTTGAAGGTGATGACCACTTCGTCGGCGGCAGGTGCTGCCGCGGGATCGGAGGTGTACTCGTAGACGTCCGGGGTGGGTCCGTTCCAGATGTCTTCCAGGAAGCCGGTTTCCACCGCGCGGCCCCAGACGTTGGCGTCAATGGAGAACGGGTTCTTCTTGGTGGTGGCGATCGGCAGGTTCTTGGCTTCTGCGAAGGAAATCGCCTTGTCGCGGGTCAGGGCCAGGTCCCGGACCGGTGCAATGCACTTCAGGTCCGGGCCCAGGGTCTGGATGCCGACTTCGAAGCGGACCTGGTCATTGCCCTTGCCGGTGCAGCCGTGCGAGACCGTGGTGGCACCGAACTGGCGCGCGGCGGCCACCAGGTGCTTGACGATCACCGGGCGGGACAGGGCGGAAACCAGCGGGTAGGAATCCATGTACAGGCCGTTGGCCTTCAGCGCCGGCATGCAGTACTCGGCGGCGAATTCCTCACGGGCATCCGCCACGTAGGCTTCCACGGCACCGCAGTCCAGGGCGCGCTGGCGGATGGTCTCCAGGGACTCGCCGCCCTGTCCTACGTCTACGGCGACGGCGATGACTTCAGCACCGGTTGCCTCGGCGATCCAGCCGATGGCTACTGACGTATCCAGGCCACCGGAGTAGGCCAGAACAATACGTTCACTCACGAAATTTGCTCCTCTTGCATTGGACGCAGCCCCTGGGGGCTGCTGGTTGGTTCAGGATGAAGTTGGTGGGGTGCGGTCCGGGACCGGCTTCTGCACGGTTACAGGATCCGGCTTTCAGGGGCCGTGCCGTTGTTGGTGGCGTCATCTGCGATGCGCAGGAACCGCGCGGCCAGGTCGGCGCCGCCGTCGGGTTCCCGGGTCACCATCATGACGGTGTCGTCACCGGCGATGGTGCCCAGGACAGAGGGCAGGACCGAATGGTCGATGGCCAGTGCCAGGAAGTTCGCAGCACCGGGCGGGGTGCGCAGCACCACGATGTTCGCGGAGGCTTCGGCAGTGACCAGCAGTTCGCCGCAGAGCCGGGCCAGACGGGCATCGAGCACTTCCTGGGTGACCCCGGATTTCGGTGAGCGTTCCCCGCCCTCGGACGGGACGGCGTACACGAGGGCGCCGTCCTTGCCGCGCATCCGCACCGCGCCCAGTTCCACCAGGTCCCTGGAGAGGGTTGCCTGGGTTACCTGGACGCCGTCGTCGGCCAGCAGCGCCGCCAGTTCCGCCTGCGAACGCACGGACAGGCCGGTCAGCAGGGTGCGGATCCGCGCCTGGCGTGCGGTCTTCGTCGCGGGCATGCTCATGAGTGTGCCTCCGGTGTTGCGGTCAGGCCCGAGCGCGCCATCAGCCAGACCATCAGGGCCTTCTGCGCGTGCAGGCGGTTCTCTGCCTCGTCCCAGACCACGGACTGCGGTCCATCGATGACATCGGCGGAAATTTCGTAGCCGCGGTAGGCGGGCAGGCAATGCAGCACGACGGCGTCATCCGCTGCCTGTTCCATGGCCCCGGCATCCACAGCATAGCTGCGGAACAGCTCCTGCCGGGCGGATTTCTCGGCTTCCTGGCCCATGGAGACCCACGTATCAGTGGCAACGACGTCGGCTCCGGCGAGCGCTTCGGCGGCGTCCGTAGTGATCATCACCGATCCCCCTGTTTCCTCGGCACGGGCCGCGGCGGCGTCGACAATCTTCGGGTCCGGCAGATACCCCACCGGCCCGGCCACCCGCACATGCATGCCGGCGGTAACCCCGGCTAGCAGGTAGGAGTTGGCCATGTTGTTGGCGCAGTCCCCCAGATAGGTCAGGGTCAGGCCGGCGAGGGTGCCTTTGTGTTCGCGGATGGTCAGCAGATCCGCGAGCAGCTGGCAGGGGTGGTAGTCATCGGAGAGTGCGTTGATGACCGGCACCGATGAGTTCGCTGCCATTTCCTCCAGCCCGGACTGGGCGTAGGTCCGCCACACGATGGTGGAGACCATGCGTTCAAGGACCTTGGTGGTGTCCGCGACGCTTTCCTTGTGGCCCAGCTGGGACTCCCCTGCCCCGATGATCAGCGGCACGCCGCCCAGATCGGAGATGCCGGCGGCGAAGGAGACCCGGGTCCGGGTGGAGGTCTTGTCAAAGATGACCGCGACCGTTTTGCGCCCGGTGGACTCCCCGGCGTACGGCTGGTACTTGTAACGGTCCTGCTTCAGCGCGGCAGCCAGGTCCAGGACTTCGGCCTGCTCCGCCTGTGTCAGGTCGGTGTCTACCAGGAAGTGGCGGGTCATGGTTTTCCTTCGGTTGTGCCGGTGATCGGGGTGGGGGCGGCCGCGGCGCGGGCCGCGTGGAGGATCCCGGGCAGGGCGTCCAGGAACGTTCCGGCCTGCTCGGCGGTGAGGATCAGCGGCGGGGCCAGCCGCAGCGTCGCCGGGCCGGTGCTGTTGATAATGAAGCCGGCCTCCAGTGCCGCGGCCACGGTCGCCGGGGCAAACGGGCCGTCCAGATCGATGCCGATCAGGAAGCCACTGCCGCGTACCTCCGCCACCCCGTCCACAGCTGCGAGCCTGCGGCTCAGGAACTCGCCCGTGGCCCGGACGTTGGCCAGCAGATCCCGGGATTCCAGCACGGACAGCGTGGCCAGGGCGGCTGCTGCCGCCACCGGGTTTCCGCCGAACGTGGTCCCGTGCATTCCTGCAGCGAGCAGGTTCGCCGGGCCTTCGCCGAAGGTCAGCAGTGCACCTACCGGGATGCCGCCGCCCAGGCCCTTGGCCAGCGTCATGGCATCGGGCAGGACGCCTTCGGACGCGAACCAGGTGCCGGTGCGGCCAACGCCGGTCTGCACCTCGTCAAAGATCAGCAGGGCGCCGGCGGACCGGGTGGCCTCACGGGCTGCCTCCAGGTACCCCTCGGGCAGCATCCGCACCCCTGCCTCGCCCTGGATGGGTTCCAGGAAGACCGCGGCCACGCTTTCATCCACCGCATTGGTCAGGGCGGCAATGTCCCCGAACGGAAGATGCTCCACACCGCCGGGCAGCGGCTGGAACGGCTCACGGTAGGCGGGCTTGGCGGTCAGTGCCAGCGCGCCCATGGTCCGGCCGTGGAATGCACCGTCCAGGGCCAGGATCCGGGTCCGGCCGGTGGCCGGATCGGTGTTGCGGCGGGCCAGCTTGAACGCCGCCTCATTGGCTTCGGTGCCGGAGTTCGCGAAGAACACCTTGGAACCCGCCGGTGCGCCGGCCAGGGCCAGCAGGCGTTCGGCCAGGAGCACCTGGGCGGGACTGGTGAAGAAATTCGAGACATGGCCCAGGGTGGACAGCTGTTCCTGCACGGCGGCCACCAGTTCAGGATGGGCGTGGCCCAGTGCGTTGACGGCGATACCGCCAAGCAGGTCGAGGTACTGCTTGCCGTCGGCATCTTCGACATAGCAGCCGCTGCCACTGACCAGCACCCGCTGCGGGGTGCCGAAAACACCCATCAGCGAGGAATCGTAGCGCTGCAGCCATTCCGCTGAGCCCTGGGCCGCGGCATGCCTGGCTTCGGTGTTATGCATGGTCCTCCTCCGGAACAACCTGGGTGCCGATGCCTGCTGCGGTGAAAATTTCCAGCAGCATGGAGTGGGCCATCCGGCCGTCCACCACTGCCGCGCGCTCCACCCCGCCGTCCACGGCGGCCAGGCAGGCCTGCATCTTGGGGATCATGCCGGCTTCAAGGGTGGGCAGCATGCTGCGCAGCTCGCCTGAGGTGAGCGAGGAAATCAGTGACGACTTATCCGGCCAGTCCGCGTAGAGTCCTTCCACGTCAGTCAGTACCACCAGCCGGGACGCGCCCAGCGCCACAGCCAGTGCTGCGGCGGCCGTATCCGCGTTGACGTTGAGCACCTGTCCGGTAGGGCCGCCGTCGGCGTCCACTTCCGGAGCCACGGTGCTGATCACCGGGATCCGCCCCGCGGCCACCAGGTCCAGGATGGCGGCGGGATTCACGCCCACCACTTCCCCGACCAGGCCCAGGTCCACTTCCTCCCCGTCCACTACGGTGCCGGTGCGTACGGCCTGCAGCAGTCCGCCGTCCTCACCGGAGAGGCCCACGGCGTAGGGTCCGTGGGAATTGACCAGGCCCACCAGTTCGCGTCCCACCTGGCCGGTCAGCACCATGCGTACCGCGTCCATGGCTTCGGGGGTAGTGACGCGCAGGCCGCCGCGGAATTCGGACTCGATACCGAGCCGGTCCAGGAAGGTACTGATCTGCGGGCCGCCGCCGTGAACAACCACGGGGTGCACGCCGGCATGGTGGAGGAAGACAATATCCTCGGCGAAGGCCCGGCGCAGTTCGTCATTGACCATGGCGTTGCCGCCGTACTTGATGACCATGGTGGTGCCTGCGAAGCGCTGGATCCAGGGCAGTGCCTCGATCAGCGTTTCCGCCTTGTCCTGTGCCCGCAGCCGTTCCCCGGCTGCTGCTGGTGTGCTCATGCTCATCCCCCGGTTAGCTGCTGTAGGCCGAATTCTCGTGGACGTAGTCCGTGGTCAGGTCATTGGTCCAGATGGTGGCGCTTTCCGTGCCGGCGTGCAGGTCGATTTCCACGCTCACGGCGCGCGGGGCAAGATCCACCGACTCGCGCGGCTCGCCAATGCCGCCGTTGCGGCAGACCTGGACCCCGTTGATGCGCACGTCGATCCGGTCCGGTTCGAAGGCGGCGTCGGTGGTCCCGACGGCGGAAAGCACCCTGCCCCAGTTCGGGTCGTTGCCGAAGATCGCGGTCTTGAAGAGGTTGGAACGGGCGACGGCGCGGGACGCCGTTTCCGCGTCGGCCACGGTGGCGGCGTTGACGGTGGTGATGGCGATGTCGTGGCTGGCGCCCTCGGCATCGGTGATGAGCTGCTGGGCCAGCGAGTGGCAGACCTCGGTGAGGCCGCGGGTGAATTCGTCCCCGTCGGGCACCGTTCCGGAAGCGCCGGAGGCCAGCAGGATCACGGTGTCATTGGTGGACATGCAGCCGTCGGAGTCCGTGCGGTCAAAGGTCACCGCCGTGGCAGCGCGCAGTGCCTCATCCAGTGCCGGGGCGGCAACGTCTGCGTCGGTGGTCAGGACCACCAGCATGGTGGCCAGGCCGGGGGCGAGCATTCCCGCACCCTTGGCCATGCCGCCAATGCTGAAGCTGCCGTCCGCGCCGGTGAACACTGCCTGCTTGGCCACGGTGTCGGTGGTCATGATGGCCTGCGCCGCGGTCAGACCGCCGTCGGCAGAAAGGTCCGCTGCGGCGGCTTCGACGCCGGGGATCAGTTTGTCCATCGGCAGCTGCATACCGATCAGGCCGGTGGAGCAGACCAGGACATCGGAGGCGCTGATCCCCAGGAGGGCGGCAGTCTTTTCCGCGGTGGCGTGGGTGTTTTGGAACCCCTCGGCGCCGGTGCAGGCGTTGGCACCGCCGGAGTTGAGGATGACGGCGTCGGCCCGCCCGTCGGAGACCGCCTGCCTGGACCACAGCACGGGCGCGGCCGCCACCCGGTTGCGGGTGAACACGGCGGCTGCCGCCTTGGAGGGTCCGTCGTTGACCACCAGGGCTACGTCCGACCCGCCGGAGTCCTTGAGCCCTGCGGTGACGCCGGCGGCGCGGAATCCGGCCGGGACGGTGATGCCGGTGCTGGTTTTGCTTTCTGCGGCACTCATTACGGAGCCACCCCCTGCTGCGTCAGTCCCGCGGTCTCTTCCAGGCCGAGGGCAATGTTCATGGACTGCACGGCGCCGCCGGCAGTGCCCTTGTTCAAGTTATCGATGACGCAGCTGACGATCACCCGGTTGGCGTGGGCGTCATAGGCCAGCTGCATCACGGCGTAGTTGGAACCGACCACCATCTTGGTGGCGGGCCACTGTCCTTCCGGGAGTACGCGGACAAAGTGCTCGCCGGCGTAGGCAGCTTCCCAGGCGGCGCGCAATTCGGCCGGGTCGGTGCCGCGACGGACCTTCGCGGTGGCGGTGGTGAGGATGCCGCGGGCCATCGGTGCGAGGGTGGGCGTAAAGGACACCGCCACGGTTTCCCCGGCGGCGGCGGAGAGACCCTGCTCAATTTCGGGCGTGTGCCGGTGGCTGCCGCCGACGCCGTAGGGGCTCATGCCGCCCAGTACCTCGGAGCCGAGCAGGTGCGGCTTGGCTGCCTTGCCCGCTCCCGAGGTGCCGGAGGCGGAAACGATGACGACGTCGTCGGGCTCCAGCAGCCCGGCCGCGAACCCGGGGGTCAGCGCCAGCAGCGAACTGGTGGGATAGCAGCCGGGCACCGCAATCCGGCGGGCGCCCTTGAGCCGGTCGCGGTGGCCGGGAAGCTCGGGCAGGCCGTAGGGCCAGGTGCCGGCGTGGGCGGATCCGTAGAACTTTTCCCACGCCTGCGGATCCTCCAGCCGGTGGTCCGCGCCGGCGTCGATCACCAGGGTGTCTGCATCGAGCTGCGCGGCAATCGCGGCGCTGGCGCCGTGCGGGAGCGCGAGGAACACGACGTCGTGGCCGGCCAGATTTTCCACCGTTGTCTCCCCCAGGACGCGGTCCGCCAAAGCGTGCAGGTGCGGCTGGAGCTCCCCGAGGCGGGTGCCGGCGTTGCTGTGGGCGGTGATGGCGCCGATGCTCACGTCCGGATGGCCGGCGAGCAGGCGCAGCACTTCACCGCCGGAATAGCCGCTGGCACCGGATACTGCTACGGAAATCGTCATGCCATTCACCCTACAGCACATTTATGCAATGGCTCCAATAATTATGCAAACCGTATGATGGGGAGCACATTGTTAAGCGGCACGTTCCAGCCACAGAAAAGGCCATGCCATGCACAAAGCCATTGTCGTCCCGCAGGCGGGCGGCCCCGAAATCCTGCGTTATGAAGACGTTGACCTTCCCGAGCCCGGCCCGCGCCAGCTGCTGGTGAAAGTAGCCGCGGCGGGGGTGAACTTCATTGACACGTACAAGCGCGCCGGGGTTTATCCCATGTCATATCCCTTCATACCCGGTGCTGAGGCGGCCGGTACGGTGGTCTCCGCCGGGCGGGACTCCGGGTTCAGGGAAGGCGACCGGGTGGCCACGGCCGAGGGCGGAGGCACCTATTCCCAGTACACGGTGATGGATGCCGACGTCGCCCTGCCGGTGCCGGCCGGAATCAGCGATGAAACCGCCGCGGCCCTGATGCTCCAGGGCATGACCGCGCATTATCTGTGCAACTCCACCTTCCCGGTGCAGGAGGGGCAGACGGCCCTGGTCCATGCCGGAGCCGGCGGGGTGGGGCTGCTGCTGATCCAGCTGCTCAAGGCCAAGGGGGCCACCGTGATCACCACGGTTTCCACGGAGGAAAAGGAGCTCCTGGCCCGCGACGCCGGCGCAGACCATGTGCTGCGCTACGAGGGGTTCACCGGCCGGGTCCGTGCGCTGACCGGCGGCACGGGCGTGGATGTGGTGTACGACGGCGTGGGTGCGGCCACTTTTGATGCGTCCCTGGCGAGCCTGCGCACCCGGGGCATGATGGTGCTCTTCGGCGGAGCCTCCGGGCAGGTGCCGCCGTTCGATATCCAGCGGTTGAACTCCTCGGGTTCACTGTTCCTCACCCGCCCCACCCTGGCGCACTATCTGCTGACACCGGCGGAACGGCAGTGGCGGGCACGCGAACTCTTCGATGCCGTGCTGGCCGGAACCCTGGACGTACGGATCGGGGCCACCTACCCGCTCTCGGAAGCGTCGCGTGCCCAGGCGGATCTGGAGGGCCGGCGCACCACGGGCAAGGTGCTGCTGGCGCCCTAGCGGGACCCTGCCTTCGGGGCCTAATATCCAGCGCAGGGGAGAATGCCAAATGCAAGGCAAGGAGGCCCGGCATGGTGACGAATCGTCCGGTGGCCCGCGACTACCTGGCAGGGCGGCTACGGCAGGTCCTGGCTCCGCGGCCCAACGTCCGTGAGGTGCGTATGTTCGGCGGGCTGTCCTTTATGGTGGACGAGCGCCTGGCCGTCGCGGCCGGGGCAGGCGGTGACCTGCTGGTGCACATTGACCCCGCCCGTTATGAGGACCTGCTTGAACGCGGCGCGGAAGAAGCCGTCATGGGCAGTAACCGTCCGATGGGCCGGAACTGGCTGACCGTGCCCGAATCCCGGCTGGCGAGCGATGAGGATCTCGCCTGGTGGGTCATGGTGGGCCTGGACTCAGGAGAGGCAGGGGCCTGACGCCCCAGCCTCTTGCAGCGCTCACACAAAAGGGTCCCGCCGGAACATCCGGCGGGACCCTTTTGTCTGGATGGTGCCTGCTTAGCGCTGCACGGCGCCGAAGCGTTCGGCGGCCAGCGCGACGGCGGCGGCCCGTGCTTCCGAAGCCTCATCGGCAGTCAGCGTCCGGTCCGGTGCACGGAAGCGGAGCGCGAATGCCAGTGATTTGGACCCGGGCTCAATGCCGGCCCCTGCGTAGACGTCGAACAGCGCCACGTCTTCGAGCAGTTCGCCGGCACCTTCCCGCAGGGCCTCGCGGACCTGCTCAGCCGGCACGTCCTCAGCCACCACCAGCGCCACGTCCTGCGTGGAGATGGGGAAGCTGGAGATGGGACGGGCAACAATGACATCGGGAGCGGCATCGAAGAGCGCATCCACGTCCAGTTCCGCAGCCACGGTCCGGGCGGGCATGTCCCGGGCGGCGAGCAGCTTCGGGTGCAGTTCGCCGGCGTAGCCCACGGTCTCGCCGCTGCGCAGTGCAATGCGCGCGGTGCGGCCGGGATGGAAAGCCTGGTGGGAACCCTGTTCCACCACCAGTTCCACACCCAGGACGTCGCCCATCATCCGGGCGAAGTCCACGGCGTCAGCCCAGTCCCAGGTGCGCGGCGTGGTGCCGGCGCCAGGGGCGGACTCGTGGCCGGCCAGCAGCACACCCACGTGCAGCGGCTGGTCGGGGATGCCGGCATACAGCTCATCCAGCACCTCGTCGGACGGTTTGGCGCCCAGCGGCGGGATGCTTTCGGTGCCCAGGTGATCGCCAGGCAGGAAGACCGTCCCGGATTCGAACAGCGCCAGGTCGCGGAAGCCGCGGGACATGTTCCGCTTGGCTACCTCGAACAGCCCCGGCAGCACCGAGGTGCGCAGGTAGCCGTACTCGGCACTGAGCGGGTTGGCCAGCTTCAGTGCCTGCACGCCGCCCTCCTCCGGTGCGCCGAAGGTGTTGTTGTCCGCTTCGGTGACAAACGGGTAGGACAGCACCTCGGTGAGGCCGGCCGCAGCAAGGGACTGCATCAGCCGTCGGCGCTGCTGCTGGACACGGGTCAGGCCGCGTCCGGGAGGTGCCACGGGCAGGGTGGAGGGAATCTTGTCATACCCCACCAGGCGGATGATTTCCTCGGTGAGGTCCTGCGGCGTCTCCAGGTCCGGGCGCCAGCTCGGCGGGGTGACCAGGTAGCCGCCCTCGGTCTTCTCCACGGAGGCGCCAAGGTCCTGAAGCGTGCCGGTGATCTGGGACTCGGTGAAGTCCAGGCCGATCAGCTGCGACGGGAACTGTGCCGGCAGGTCGATGCGGCGGGGTTCGGGAGCGGTGCCGACGTCGGTCACTGACTCATCGGCGGTTCCGCCGGCGAGTTCCACCAGCAGGTCCACCGCCCGCTGGGCGGCCACGTCGGCGACATTCCAGTCCACGCCGCGCTCGAAGCGCTTGGACGCTTCGGAGGGCAGCTTGTGGCGGCGGCGCGAGCGGGCAATGCTCACTTCCTCGAAGTGCGCAGCCTCAATCAGCACGTTCTGCGTGCCGTCGGAGACCTCAGTGGAGGCTCCGCCCATCACGCCGGCAATGCCGATGGCACCGGAGCCGTCGGTGATCAGCAGGTCCTCCGGGGACAGCCGGCGTTCCTTCTCATCCAGGGTCTTCAGGGTTTCGCCCTCGGCGGCGCGGCGCACCACAATTTCACCGGTGAGCTTATCCAGGTCGTAGAAGTGCAGCGGCTGGCCGAGTTCGAGCATCACGTAGTTGGAAATATCCACCACCAGCGAGATGGAGCGTATGCCGGCCAGGCGCAGCCGGGCGGACATCCACGGCGGAGTGGGCCGGGACGGATCCACGCCGCGCACCGTGCGGGCCACAAACCGGTCGCAGCCGGGCTTGCCGTAGATGGGTGCGGCGTCCTCGAGCCGCACCGGGTATCCGTTGCCGTCAGCCTCGGGGACAACGACGGCGGCAGCCGGGTCGGTGAACCGGGTCCCGGTGGCGTGGGCGTACTCGCGGGCCGCGCCGCGGATGGAGAAGACATAGCCGCGGTCCGGGGTGACGTTGATTTCCGCCGCCTGGTCATACAGGCCCAGCAGCTCCATGGCGTCCGTGCCCACCTCGGGGTCCAGGCCCAGCGTGGAGAGTACGAGGATGCCGTCGTGGTCCTCGCCGATGCCCAGTTCGCGCACCGAGGCGATCATGCCGGCGGAGACGTGCCCATAGGTCTTGCGGGGGCTGATCCGGAAGTCGCCGGGCAGCACAGCGCCGGGCAGGGTGACAACCACCTTGTCCCCCACCGTGAAGTTGTGCGCGCCGCAGACAATCCCCTGCACGCCGGAAGGCTCAATGCCCTTGCCGGTCAGGGTCTGCTCGGCGCCTTCGGGCACCACGCGGACCGAGCACCAGTTGATGGTTTTGCCGTTGCTCTGCGGCTCCGGTTCCATACTGAGCACCTGGCCCACCACAATCGGACCCTGCAGCTCGTCGGAGGGACGGTGAACGTCCTCTTCCTCCAGGCCAACCTTTACCAGGTCCTCCATGACGTCTTCGGCGGTTGCGTCCGCCGGAACCTGGGCATACTCGCGCAGCCAGGAAAGTGGGATTCTCACTTAGATCTCCATCCCGAAGTGTTCGCTGAAACGTACGTCGCCTTCAATCATTTCGTGCATGTCCGAAACCTCGTTACGGAACATAAGGGCACGGTCAATGCCCATGCCGAAGGCAAAACCTGAATAGACCTCGGGGTCGATCCCGGCAGCGCGGAGCACGTTGGGGTTGACCATGCCGCAGCCGCCCCACTCGATCCAGCGCGGGCCGCCCTTGGCGCCGGGATGCCAGATGTCCAGCTCGGCGCTGGGCTCGGTGAACGGGAAGTAGTTCGGCCGCAGACGGACTTTCGCCTCGTCGCCGAAGAGCACCCGGGTGAAGTGCTCCAGGGTGCCGACCAGGTCCGCCATGGTCAGGCCCTTGTCGATGGCCAGGCCCTCGAACTGGTGGAACACCGGCGTGTGCGTGGCGTCGAGCTCGTCGGTCCGGAATACCTTGCCCGGGCACAGGACGTAAATCGGCAGGTCGCGCTCAAGCATGGAGCGGACCTGGACCGGGGAGGTATGCGTTCGCATCACCAGGTGCGCCTCGGGCGGTTCCACGAAGAAGGTGTCCTGCATTTCGCGGGCCGGGTGGTCCGGCTTGAAGTTCAGGGCGTCGAAGTTGAACCACTCGGATTCCACCTCGGGGCCTTCGGCGATCTCCCAGCCCATACCCACGAATACGTCTGCGACGCGGTCCTGGAGCGTGGAGATGGGGTGCCGTCCGCCAATGTGGCGGCGCCGCGGGGCTGCAGTGACGTCTACGGCCTCTTCGACGAGGATCCGGGCGTCGCGCTCGGCTTCCAGCTCGACGGTGCGTGCTGCGAGCGCCGAGTTAATCCGGCCGCGGGCCGGGCCTACCAGCTTGCCTGCCGCAGCCTTCTGGTCCTTGGGCAGCTTGCCGATGGTCCGGTTGGCCAGTGACAGCGGAGACTTCTCGCCGGTGACGGCGATCCGGACGTCCTTGAGGGCATCCAGGTCCGCTGCGGAGCCTATGGCTGCGAGCGCTGAATCAACGGCAGCCGCAATGGCTGTCTCGTCAAGCGGATTGGGTGCCGCGTTGTCTGGGGAGTCCGTCCCCGGTATGGAATTCGACATGTACCGTTCTTACCTGTTTCCGGCCGTGTTGAGGTGAATGGAAGTGATGCTGACGTGCGAGAGCTGAGCAACAAAGGTGCTGCAGGCAAAGGCACGAAGCCTGCGGCTACCAGTCTAACCAACTCACGCTCCCCGGCCGGGCAGTGTGAAGGCAGGTCCCTGGCCTAGCATGGGCGCATGACGTCCCCTCTGTCCCGCATGCAGGCTCTCCGCCGCATCCTGAACCTGGTCAACGGCACGACGGCGGCAGGGCTGCTCGCTGCCCGGGCGGGCCGGGTGCCGGTCAGGTCCGGCCCCGGCGGACTGCTGCTGGCAGAAGGCTGGCGGCTTCCACTTCCCCGCGCCGCGGCATTCACCCTGGGCAACGTCATCCTCTACCGTTCCCGCGCATCCCGGGCGTTCGATGCCGGGCCCGCCTCCGATCTCCTGCAGCATGAAGCCCGGCACAGCTCCCAATACGCGGTACTGGGACCGGCCTTCCTTCCGCTGTACTTTGCCGCTGCCGGGTATTCCCGGCTGCGCGCGGGCGATCCGGCGTCGTCGAACATCTTCGAGATCCTGGCCGGACTGTCCGACGGCGGCTACCCCGCCCGCCGGGGCTAGACACTTACATTCGAACATATGTTCTAATAGATGCATGAGGTGGCAGGAGCAGGAACCCAAGGCAGCGCCGTCCTCCGATGCGCTGCTCCCCCTTCAAGGCCTGGTCCGTTCCGTGCAGACACCGGGCTTCGCGGGCGTGACTTTCCACGAGGTCCTGGCCAAGTCGGTGCTGAACAAGGTTCCCAAGACGTCCTCCATGCCCTTTGGCTGGACGGTGAATCCCTACCGGGGCTGCAGCCATGCCTGCGTGTACTGCTTCGCCCGCAAGACACACAGCTACCTTGACCTGGACACCGGGGCGGATTTCGACAGCCAACTGGTCGTCAAGACCAACGCAGCCGAGGTGCTTCGGCGTGAACTGGCCCGGCCTTCCTGGGACTACGAGCACGTGGCCATGGGCACGAATACCGATCCATACCAGCGCGCCGAAGGCCGCTACAAGCTCATGCCCGGGATCATCCGGGCACTGGCGGACAGCGGAACCCCCTTCTCGATCCTGACCAAGGGGACCCTGCTGGCCCGCGATCTCCCGCTCCTGGCCGAGGCTGCCCAACAGACCAGCATCAGCATGGGGATTTCCCTGGCCCTGCTTGATCCGGAACTTGCCCGCCGGGTTGAGCCGGGCACGCCCTCGCCCAAGGCACGGCTTGACCTGATCCGGCGGATCCGCGATGCCGGCATGGACTGCAATGTCATGGCGATGCCCCTGCTGCCGTGGCTGACCGATGGTGATGAGTCACTCGACGCACTGTTCTCCGCACTGGCCGCGGCCGGAGCCACCTCGGTCACGGCCGGCGCCCTTCACCTGCGGCCGGGGGCACGCGAGTGGTACCGGGAATGGCTGGCCCGCGACTACCCCCACCTCTCGGCCCGCTACGACAAGCTGTACAACGGCGGGACCTACGCTTCCAAGGAATACCGGCAGTGGCTCGCGGGACGGATCACCCTCGTCAAGAAGCGCTACGGCTTTGCCGGGCGCAACCAGTTCCTCGCCACGCGAGGTGCTCCCCGGCCCGCCCCGCAGACAGCTGCGGGACTGCCGGTGGCGGCCGGAACGCTTTTTTAGTTGCCGCCAATGTCCTGAACGGCGCCCGGGTACGGCGCAAGCGGATCCGATGAGGCCGATCCTGCGGCGGGTTGCGCCGCAGCCTGCAGGACAGCGGTGACGATCGGAAGGTCCGCGGGGATCCAGGGCAGCTCGGCCAGGGCACCGGAGCGAAGCGGTACCCAGCGAAGCTCGTCATGGTCCTGAAGCGGAAGCGGCTCCCCCGTTTTCACCTGAACGAGCCACACACGCATGGCGGCCTTCGGATTCAATGGCCAGCCCTGGTCCAGGGGTCCGGCGACCTCCGTGCCCAGGACCACTTCAATACCGAGTTCCTCGGCCAGCTCACGGTGCAGGGCGGCTTCGCAGGATTCCCCCGGCTCCACTTTTCCACCCGGGAATTCCCACATGCCGGCGAACGCCTCCGGGGCGGTCCGGCGGGCAGCCAGCAGGCTCTGCGGCCGGCCCAGGTCATCAACTATCGCTGCTCCGACTACCTGTTTCAGTTCTGGAATAGACACAGATCGAGTCTACGGTGCCGCCTGTCCTAGACTGGGAAGGAACGGCACCGTGGCCGTTTGGCCCCGGCCAACGGCTGCATCCGTTCTTCCGCTCTGACCACGGGTCCGCCCGACGCGCCCGCGCCTTTCGCCGCCTCCGCGCAACCGCTGATCCGAAAGCACCCCGCACCAATGCCTTCCCTGCGCGTAATGACGCCTAAAACCCATCGTGTCTCCCTGGCCATCACAGCCCTGGCCGCAGGCGGCTTCGCCATCGGCACTACCGAATTCGCCATCATGGGCCTGCTTCAGGAGATGATCGCCGAGCTGGGTGTCTCCGTCCCCGAAGGCGGCCACGTTATCTCCGCTTATGCCCTCGGCGTCGTTGTCGGTGCGCCGCTGCTTGCGGCGGCGGGAGCCAAGATGCCGCGCAAGTGGCTGGCCCTGGGGCTCATGGCGTTCTTTGCCGTCGCGAATCTTTCCTCCTTCATCGCGCCGGATTACGGGTGGTTGCTGGTCACCCGCTTCCTCTCGGGCCTGCCCCACGGCGCCTTCTTTGGCGTGGCTGCCGTGATCGCTGCGTCCCTGGTGGCGCCGACCCGGCGCGGTTGGGCCATCTCCATGGTCATGCTTGGCCTGAGCATCGCCAATGTGGTCGGGGTGCCGTTTGCCACCTGGCTGGGACAGCTGGCCGGCTGGCGCTGGATGTTCGTTCTGGTCGGCGCCATAGCCCTGCTGACCGTCGCCCTCGTCGCCTGGTTCGTTCCGTTCCAGGCCACGCACCCGGATGCCAGCATCCGGCGCGAACTCAGCGCCCTGCGCCGGATGCAGATGTGGCTCGCCCTGCTGGTGGGTACCGTCGGCTTCGGCGGCTTCTTCGCGGTATACACCTACATCTCCCCCACCATGACCGAGGTGGCCGGCTTCTCCATGGGAGTGCTGCCGCTGATCGTGGGACTCTACGGCGTGGGACAGGTAGTGGGAAATATTGTCGGCGGACGGATCGCGGACCGCTCGGTGATGGGCAGCATCTACGCCGTCCTGGCCGGCACCGTACTGATCCTGGCCGTCTACGCCTGGGGCGTCCAGTACAAGGCCGGAGCGATCATCCTGGTGTTCCTGGTGGGTGCGATCGGTTCGGCCCTGACACCCGCGCTTCAGACGCGGCTGCTCGATGTCTCCCCCGGCGCGGCGTCGCTGGCGTCGTCGCTCAACCACGCGGCATTGAACATGGCCAATGCCCTGGGCGCCATGGCCGGCGGACTGGTAATCGCGTGGGGCTGGGGCTTCCGTTCACCGGCCATCGTGGGTGCCGTGCTCGCCCTGCTGGGGCTGGGAGTCGCCCTGCTCAGCGGGGCCCTGGACCGGCGTCGTATGGCGGGTGATCCCGCCCCAGGTGCTGCGGAAAAGGCGCTGCAGCACTAGGGCAGGTCAGGCGCCTCAGTTGTGCTGGGCACGCGCCGAGGCATAGAGGCACACGGTGGCGGCGGTACCGACGTTCAGGCTCTCCGCACTGCCGTAGAGCGGCACGGCCACCCGGTAATCGGCGGCGGCCAGTTCTGCGTCAGAGAGGCCCTGCGCTTCGTTGCCGAACAGCCATGCGGTCGAGGCTTCAAGCCGCGGCAGCGCCCCGTCGTCCGCGCCGGCCGGGATACTGCCGCCCGCGCGCCGTACCGCGCTGAGGTCCTGGAGCCGGTCCAGGTTGACGTTCCCGTAGCCATCGGCGGCCAGGACCGTCGCGCCTGCGTCTTTGAGGGCGGCGACGGTTTCGGAAAAGTCTGCACCGGTAATGACCGGCAGATGGAAGAGGGATCCGGCGGTGGAGCGCACCGCCTTGGGATTAAAAATGTCCACGCTGGATGCGGTGAGCACTACCGCATCGGCGCCGGCGGAGTCCGCAGCGCGCAGGACGGTGCCGGCGTTGCCGGGGTCGCGGACCTCGCACAGCACTGCTACCAGCTTCGCGCCGGATGCCAGCACGTCGGCAAGGGTGGCGGTGGAGATGGCGCAGACAGCGACAATGCCCTGCGGCGTCACGGTGTCGGCCATCGCGGCCAGGACTTCGTCGGTGGCCAGGCGCAGCACGGTCCCGCGGGCCAGATCGGCCAGCTCCGGCAGGCGGTCAAGGCACGCCTGCGTTGCATACACTTCGTGCACGACGGCGGGGCCGCCGACAGCGGCAGCCGCCCGGTGCGCGGACAGCGCTTCCCGGACCGCCTGCGGCCCTTCAGCCAGGAAGCGGCCGGTTTTTAAGCGCGAAGAGCGCCCGGCAAGCTTCGCCACATCTCGGACCCGATCAGCTCGGGGGTTGGACATAAGCGGTGCCTGCGGGCGCCCTTCCTGGTTCATCGTCTTTTAGAGACCGATTCCCTTAGCCCTGGAACTTCTGGCGGGATTCGCCGCCAGCCGGCTCCAGGCCTGCAGCCTTGGCTGCTTCCACGGAATCGAACCAGTATTCAGCAACGGTCTGCTCGTACCAGGTGGAACCCGGGACGTGGTACTTGCCCGAACCCAGGTTGCCCTTGATAACGAAGCCTTCGGGGGCGTCGCCCTCGGAAGCCTTGAAGCCACCCTTGGCGGAAGCTACGGCAGCGGCCGGCTTGGCGGCGGGAGCAGCCTTGGCAGCCGGAGCAGCCTGGGCGGCGGCCGGAGCCGAGGTGTCGGACGGCAGAGCGTCCTTGGCAATCTGGACCAGCGCAGCGAAGGCAGCGGCGTCGTTGACGGCCAGTTCGGCCAGCATACGGCGGTCAACCTGGATCTCGGCGAGCTTCAGGCCCTGGATCAGGCGGTTGTAGGTCAGGCCGTTGGCGCGGGAAGCAGCGTTGATGCGCTGGATCCACAGGCGGCGGAAGTCGCCCTTACGCTTGCGGCGGTCGCCGTAGCTGTACACAAATGAGTGCAGCAGCTGCTCTTTGGCCTTACGGACCAGGCGCGAACGCTGTCCGCGGTAACCCTTGGCGCGCTCGAGAATAACCCGACGCTTCTTGTGGGCGTTAAGCGCCCGCTTCACACGTGCCACGTGCGTACTCCTTTTGGTAAATCTCCCCGACTTGGTAAGTCACTGCGCCTGGACGGCCCAGGAGCGGGGAAAGTTTTGATGGGGTGAAACCGACCCGAACGGGACGGCTGTCGGGGATTAGTTAGATGCCCAGCATCTTCTTGATGACCTTGGCGTCAGCCGGTGCAACGAGCTTGTCGTTGGCCAGGCGGCGGGTCAGCGTGGAGGGCTTGTGCTCCAGGTAGTGGCGGCGGTTGGCCTGCTGGCGCTTGAGCTTGCCGGTACCGGTCAGCTTGAAGCGCTTCTTGGCGCCACTGTGGGTCTTCATCTTCGGCATGTCTACCGATCTCCTTTAGGTTTCCGCGGGCAGGCCCGCGGGGCTTTCGACACCTGGGCAGGTGTCAGGGCTTTATTACTGTTGCCAGGACAGCGTGCAGGAAAACTACTCTGCAGTTCCGGGCTTGTTCGAGCCGGACGTTCCCCGCGGGGACGACTTGCCGGCAGGCTTGGGGGCCGCAGCAGGCTTGGGCCGGGCAGCCGGCTTGGGCGGTGCTGCAGGCTTTGCCGCGGAAGGCTTCGGGACCGCTGCGGGCTTCGGAGCAGCAGCAGGCTTGGCAGCCTCCGCCGGCTTGGCGGGAGCGACTTCAGCGGCCGGCGCGGGGGCCGGCTTGCTGGCAGCGGCAACGCGGCGGGCCTCGGTGGCGGCCTTTTCAGCAGCAGCTGCCTTGGCGCGCTTGGCGGCCTGCTCCTTCTCTGCCTGCTCCTGCTCTGCACGGGCCTTATCGGCCTCGGCAGCGGAGGAGCCCAGACGAAGACCGTCCGGCAGGAGGTCGGCAAGGCTCTGAGTCATCGGAGCCTTGTCCGCCGAAGTGTCCACCCGTGCAGGTGCTTCACCGTTCCTGGCAGCCTCGTTGGCAGCCTTGGCATCTGCACGCTGCGTGGCGCGGCGTGCTTCCGCCTTGGCTTCGGCCTTGTTCTTCAGCGGGCCGATGACCATGACCATGTTGCGGCCGTCGATGCGCGGCGTGGACTCAACCACACCCACCTCGGCGACGTCCTCGGCGAACTTGTTCAGCAGCTTCATGCCCATTTCGGGGCGCTGCTGCTCACGGCCGCGGAACTGGATCATGGCCTTGACCTTGTCACCTGCGCCCAGGAACCGCATGGCGTGGCCACGCTTGGTTTCGTAGTCGTGGGTGTCAATCTTCAGGCGGAACCGGATTTCCTTCAGAACGGTGTTCGTCTGGTTCTTCCGGGCTTCGCGTGCCTTGACGGCGGCTTCGTACTTGTACTTGCCGAAGTCCATTAGTTTGCACACCGGGGGCTTTGCCTGCGGTGCTACCTCAACAAGATCCAGGTCGGACTCGGCTGCAAGGCGGAGTGCGTCCTCAATGCGGACCACGCCTACCTGCTCACCTGCCGGACCTACCAGCCGCACCTCGGGGACGCGGATCCGATCATTGATTCTTGGCTCGCTAATGTTGCAGCTCCTGTGTTGTTCAAAACGGCTACCGCCTGCAACTGAAGAAGGCCCCCAATTGCAAGCGCAATCGGAGGCCCGTAGGAGGGTCGGCGGTAACTGTCTCGAAGCCGGTTCGAGGCAGTTAGCTCCCGGAACGGTTCAGCCGCTTCGGGAAGTCCGTGGACTTTCCTGCTGCTGGCCCGTCGGGGCCGACCTGAACCCGGCAACTCTGCGGCCTTTACGGGCAGTCAGGCTGACGCGGGTGGGAGGGGACTCCGCTTGCATACCGGTTACGCCGCCTTCAGGAGAAAGTGTGATTTTCATCCCGCCCGTAGAGGGCATTGAAAGTAACGACAACCAGTCGGTCTGTGACAAGCTTACCAGTATGAGTACCCCACAGAGCAATCCGGCAGGGGAAGCAACCCGCCACTCCTTCCCCGGAACAACCGAAGAGTCCGAAACCGCTGCAGCTGCACAGCAGGAAGTCGCCGACCAGATGCGCGACATCGCCGAGGTTCCGGCCGTCGAGGTCATTACGACGGCGGCGGTCCACCTGATGAGCGCAGCAGCCGTCAAGTGCGGCCTGGCCGAAGGCGACGACGCCGAGGCCCTCAAGGACCTGGACGAGGCACGGAAACTGATCACCGCCCTGGCCGGCTTTGTCACGGCTGCCGCGCCGGAAATCGGCAGCCAGCACGCAGGACCGTTGCGTGACGGCCTGCGTTCCCTGCAGCTTGCCTTCCGCGAAGCGTCGGTAATCCAGGACGCGCCGGGCAAGGGCCCGGGCGAGAAATTCACCGGCCCCGTCAGCTAACCCGCTCCGCACCCCTTAGCGCGCCCGAAGAGCCTCACCTGGTGAAGCTCTTCGGGCGTTTTTATGCCCGGGCCGGCATGGCAGGCCTAGCGGACGGGTGCGGAACGCAGGAACAGCCGGCGGGCGGACAGCGTTGCCAGCACCAGCACCGCTGCAGCGCCGCCGGCCAGCAGGAAACCGGACCAGGGCCCGATCACGTCAATGGCCAGGCCCGCCACGGGCGCACCCAGTGCGGTACCGGCCGTCATGGAGGAGCCGTACCAGCCCATGGCTTCACCGCGCCGGTTCTCGGCCACCAGATCCGCCACCCGCTCCGAGGCTGCAGAAAGTACCGGGGCGCAGAGCAGGCCTGCGGGAATGGATAGCAGGGCCAGGCTCAGGGTGTCCGTGGCGAAGGCCATCGGCATGGTCAGCACCGCCATGGTCAGCAGCAGGGACATCGGCGAGAAGCGGCGCTTCATGGCGCCGTAGACAATCCCGCCAATGGCTGAGGCGGCACACCAGGCCACGAAAACGATGCCGACCTCGGAGGGATTTCCGCCGGCTTCCACCGAGGCCACAATCCCGACGTCGGTACTGGAGAGCAAAAGCCCTGCACCTATGGCAACGGCAAACACCACGGCCACTGCCGGGCTGAACCAGGTGAAGTTCCCGGCCACTCCGTGACGCAGCCGCTCGAACATATTCTGCGGGCCGTCGGGCAGGCCCGCACCGGTAAGCTCCATCGGCGCTTCCTGGATATTTGCCGGCGCCACCGCCACAGCGGTGGCCGCCGCAGCCTCCTGCTCGTCAACTGCGGTCACAGCCTTCTCAGGTTCCGGGGAACGCGTGGGCGGGTTGAACCAGATCAGCAGGAGCCCGGCCACGGCCGCGGAAAGTCCCACCGCGGTCAGCCCGATCACGGAGGATATCTGCGTGGCAATCACGGCCCCCAGCGCGGGGCCCATCATAAAGATGAGCTCGGTGGCGATGGAGTCGAGCGCAAAGGCGGTACGCCGCTGTTCGCCGGTGGCCAGCACACCGAGGGACTGGCGGACCACACTGAAGACCGGGAGGGTGAACACTCCGCCCACCAGTGCAAGGACCAGCAGCCACTCAAAGCTCACGTGCGGGGCCGTACTCCAGATCACTGCCTCGGCGATGACCGACGGGATCAGGGCCTTCCGGAGCCCAATGGTGTCCACCCGCCGTCCCCGCCAGGGAGCGCCCACGGCGATGCCGATGGTGACCACGGCTGCCACGGCACCTGCGGCCGCATAGCCCCGGTCCATGGTGTTCACTACATGCAGGGTGAGCAGGACGCCCGCCGCGGAATGCGGAAACCGGGCGATCATTCCGACTATCAGCAGGCGGCGGATCGGTGCGATCCGCAGCATTTCGCGGTACAGACCAAAATTCACGGCAGTTCTCTTCCGGCGGGTTACGCCTGACGGGTCAGCGGGTGATTTTGATGTCCAGGGAATCCACGCGCTCAACAAACTCGGGGTTGGCAGTCAAACGCTGTTGCAGGGCGGCCACAATGGCCTGGATGTCCTGCGGACCAAGTCCGGGCGCAAGCTGGAGAATCATTCTAAGCTCCGGGCCGGCCCCTCCCCCGCCCACCGGTGTTCCGTCGGCGGTCCTGGAGGCGGTGCCCTGCCCCTGCTGCAGCGTTACCGCCAGGATCTGCGGGTCCGGCCCGGCGGCCGCTTCGGCCATCTCCACCAGGGCGGGGTCGGTGTAACACGGCACCCAGTCGCGCTGCTGGCCGAGCGCCCACATGGCCGGGCGGCGGACCACAAAAGTGAAATCCGCTCCCGGGTCGACCACCAGCAGCTGGGCATCCTCCGAAACAGCGGAGAGCGCTGCCCGCGGCGTATACACGGCCACCGGCCGGGCTTCGGAGTGCCAGCGTTCCAGTGCCTCAACCGACGTGAATACCGGCAGTGCCTTGCGCCCGTCCGGCGCGGTCAGGGTGACCAGCGCCATGTCCGCCTGTTTATCGGCCGTGAGTCCGTGCTCGGATTCGGTTTCCTCGCCGAGCACGGCCACAATCGGGACAAACACGCGGGCGGTGGCGAGGGAGGCCACCACCTCCGCTTCACTGCCGGTGCCGGCGATCAGCTTGGCGACGGCGTCCACGTAACCGGGATTGGCCCGTCCGTCATCGCTGTCGAAATTGTGGAGCGGATTTCCCTCACCGGCCAGGTCCCGGCCTGCCCACGGCTGCCCCGCCGAATCAGTGGGGCCGCCGGCACCGGCCAGTGCCGCAGCGATATGTCCGGGCAGTTCGCGAGCAGCCATTCTCAGCGGTCCGGGTGCCCGGCGACGTCAAAGGCCTGCGGCAGGGTGAAGGCACCGGCGTAGAGCGCCTTGCCCACAATGGTTCCTTCCAGGCCCAGGGGAACCAGCTCGCGCAGGGCTGCCAGGTCATCCAGGCTCGAGATGCCGCCGGAAGCCACCACGGGGCGGTCGGTACGCTTCAGCACCTCGCGCAGCAGCTCGATGTTCGGTCCGCGCAACGTGCCGTCCTTCGTCACGTCCGTGACCACGTAGCGCGGGCAGCCGGCTTCCTCCAGGCGGGCCAGCACCTCCCAGAGGTCGCCGCCTTCCTTGGTCCAGCCGCGTGCCGCCAGCGTGGTGCCGCGGACATCGAGGCCGACGGCGATGGCCTGGCCGTAGCGGGCAATGGCGCTGGCGGTCCACTCGGGGTTCTCCAGTGCAGCGGTGCCGAGGTTGACGCGTGCCGCACCGAGTTCCAGGGCCTTGTCCAGTGACTCGTCGTCGCGGATGCCGCCGGACAGTTCCACCTTGATGTCCAGGGATTTCACCACGCGGCTGAGCAGGTCCAGGTTGGAGCCGCGGCCGAAGGCGGCGTCCAGATCCACCAGATGGACCCAGTCCGCGCCGTCATTCTGCCAGGCAAGGGCGGCATCCAGCGGATCGCCGTAGCTGGTCTCGCTGCCGGCTTCGCCCTGCACAAGGCGCACGGCCTGGCCGTCAGCCACATCAACGGCGGGCAGGAGTTCAAGGACGGGGGTTTCGCTGAAGGGCATCTCTTGTGCTTTCGGTGGTGGGGTCAGGAGAGGTTAAGGGTCAGCAGGTAGGCACCCAGCAGGGCCATTCCGGCCAAAACCCAGAAACTGATAACAATAATTTTGGACATGCCCTGGCTGCGGAAGGACACCGCACCGCCAATCAGCAGACCGGCCAGGCCCATAAGAACAATGCTCCACATAGCCGCTAGCCCAGTGTCTTCAGCCAGTTGTTCAGCAGCGCAGCGCCGGCTTCGCCGGACTTTTCCGGGTGGAACTGGGTGGCTGACAGGGCGCCGTTCTCAACGGCGGCAATAAAGGGTCCGCCGTGGTCCGCCCAGGTGACCTGGGGCGGGCGCATGGCAGGCTGGGTGACGTCGAAGTCCCACTTCTGCACGCCGTAGCTGTGCACGAAGTAGAACCGTTCGTCCTCGAGGCCCTCGAACAGCGCTGAACCTTCCGGCGGTGTCACGGTGTTCCAGCCCATGTGGGGCACGACGTCGGCAGCAAGCCGCTCCACCACTCCGGGCCATTCGCCCATGCCCTTGGTGCGGACGCCGTGTTCCACGCCCTCCTCGAAGAGGACCTGCAGGCCCACGCAGATACCCAGCACCGGGCGCCCGCCGGCAACCCGGCGGCCGATCATGCGGAGGGCATCCACGTCTTTGAGTCCCTGCATCACGGCCGCGAAGGCACCGACGCCGGGGACCACGAGCCCTTCCGCGTTCAGGACGTCGTCGGGCCTGGCGCTGAGGGTAACGTTCGCACCGGCATGCTCAAGGGCGCGGACGGCTGAGCGGATGTTTCCGGAGCCGTAGTCCAGGACCGTGACGTTGCGGGCACTCACAGGGCGCCCTTCGTGGACGGAATTCCCTCTACCCGCGGATCCGATTCCACGGCGGCGCGAAGGGCGCGGGCGAAGGCCTTGAACTGCGCTTCGACAATGTGGTGCGGGTCCCGCCCGCCCAGCACCCGCATGTGCAGGCAGATCTGGGCGTGCAGGGTGATGGCTTCAAACACGTGCCGGGTAAGCGAGCCGGTGAAGTGCCCGCCGATCAGGTGGTATTCCTGTCCGGCCGGTTCGCCGGAATGCACCAGGTAGGGGCGTCCGGAGATATCGACGACGGCGTGGGCCAGCGCCTCGTCCAGCGGAACAGTAGCCTCGCCGAACCGGCGGATGCCTGCCTTGGTGCCCAGGGCGGTCTTGAGTGCCTCGCCGATGCTGATGGCAATGTCCTCGACCGTGTGGTGGACATCGATGTGCGTGTCGCCGGTGGCCCGGACGGTGAGGTCCATCAGGGAGTGCTTGGCCAGCGCGTTCAGCATGTGGTCGTAGAACGGCACGGAGGTGCTGATGTCTGCGCGGCCGGTGCCGTCCAGGTCCAGTTCAACGAGGACGGACGATTCACTCGTGGTCCGCTCAAGGCGGGCAGTGCGTCCGGTAGCGGTCTCCACAGTCATGGGGTTCCTTCAGGAAGGTCGGGGTCGGAGCAATGGACAAAGCTCCGGCAGGTTCTCAGTTTAGTCCCGGTGCGGCCGGGTCCCGGAATCGTGGCCGCCGCGGACGGCGGGCCGTTCAGGCCGGAAGCAGGGACCGCAGCACGGTAAGGAAGGTATCCGTTTCAGCTTCCGTACCGGCCGTGACGCGGAGATGGCCCTCAATGCCGATGTCCCGAACCAGGACGCCGGCTTCCAGTAGGCCTTCCCAGACAGCGCGGGGGTTCTCCATGCCGCCGAAGAGCACGAAGTTTGCGTCCGAGGGTGCGGGGTCCAGTCCGAGGTCCGTCAGCTCCCGCACGATCCGGTCACGCTGGCCCTTAATGTCCTCCACATTGGAAAGGAGGGCATCGGCATGGGTCAGCGCGGCGTTGGCCGTGGCCTGGGTGATGGCCGAGAGGTGGTAGGGCAGCCGGACCAGGCGCAGGGCATCCGCAATCTGGGGTGCTGCAGCCAGGTATCCGATCCGAGCCCCGGCCAGGGCAAAGGCCTTGGACATGGTGCGGGAAATGATCAGGCGTTCCCGTCCCGGCAGCAGCTGCAGGGCGCTGGGGGTATCGGCGTGGGAGAACTCCGCGTAGGCCTCATCAACCACCACGATGGCGTTGGACGCTTCGCCCGCTTCGTAGGCAGCTTCGATGACGTCCAGGCCAAGGGCCGTTCCCGTGGGATTATTCGGCGTGCACAAAATGATGATGTTCGGTGCCTGGGCACGAATCTGCGCGGCGGCCGATTCCGGGGTCAGGGAGAAATCCGCTTCCCGGGTGCCGGTGACGTAGGCGGTGCCGGTACCGCTGGCAAGCAACGGGTACATGGAGTAGGTGGGCGGGAAGCTCATGGCCGTCCGGCCGGGACCGCCGAAAGCCTGCAGGATCTGCTGGAGAACCTCATTGGAACCGTTGCCTGCCCAGATGTTCTCCGGCACCAGCCCGTGGCCGAGGTACCGTGCCAGTTTTTCCCTCAACTGGGTGAATTCCCGGTCCGGGTAGCGGTTCAGCCCGCCGACGGCGGACTCCACTTCGGCAACGATGGCCCGGCGCACGTGCTCGGGCAGTCCATGGGTGTTTTCGTTGACGTTCAGCAGGATCGGCACATCCAGCTGCGGGGCCCCATAGGGCGTCAGGCCTCTGAGGTCATCGCGCAGGGGAAGTCGGTTCAGGTTTTCCAGCTGTTCACTCACCAGTACAGCTTAAGGCGCTGCGGGGACAGTTCCGGAATCCGGGCCGCCTGCCTGCACTTCTAAGTCCCTCCATGAAGAACGCTCCCTAGGCGGAGACCGGTCCCCGGATAAAGACCAGTCCGCGAGCCTGAGGCAGGGGACGGCTCCCGCATGCAGCACGCAGGAGCCCGGTTCCCGAAGGTCAGCGCGTCACCGGGATGTAGAGCTGGCGGCCGGCCGGCACAGTGGCATCATCCAGGTTGTTCAGTTCCACGATGTCGGCAACTACGGTGCGGGGATCCCGGTCAGGGGCGAATTCCGTGGCGAGAGACCACAGGGATTCCCCGTTCGAAACGCTCACCTGGATAGTGCGGGTCTGCTCCGGGGAGTTGCCCGAGGCCATGGCGGGTGCGGTGAAGAATCCAATGAAGACCAGCAGGGCGGCCGAGGTCAGCATCAGCGGTGCTCCAACCAGGAGAAGCCGGCCCCGGCGGGTGAGGCGCAGAGGTGCCTGGGATAAAGCGGGTGCGGCTGCAGAAGGAACAGCGGGAAGTACGTGTACTGACATGTCAATACCTTTCCGGTCCGAAGCGCAGAGCTGCCGCCGTCCGCCCGCAATAAGCACGGGAGGAAACACTGCGGCTCGAAACTGCATTCGAACATCTGGTGGAGCCAGCGAGGTGTCGGCAGCCCGGACTCGAATGTATGTTCTAAGTTGTACTCGAACATTTCTAGCACTTATCTACGAACAATGTCGAGACTCGCTCGAATATATGTTTGATAAACGTGCTGCGCTCCCCTAGCGTTGAACCCATCGGAAGCGGCTGGAACCAACTAACCATCCGCCTCTGACAAAACGGCCGGGACCGGACAAAGACCGGGCTGCAGCACCGCCCGGACAGAACCAGACCGCCAGATTCAAACCGCCAGAACCGCCAGAACCAACCGGCCCGCAACCGCGGGCCGTCCGTGAAGGGAAGCCGACGTGGCCCGCAGGACTGTTTCCAATGGCAGCACCCCTCCCCCTGCCGCGCCGGCAGGCCGCTCCAAGGGCCTGACTGCGCGCCAGACCAAGATCCTGGAAACCATCCAGCGTTCGGTTAGCACCAACGGCTACCCGCCGTCCATGCGCGAGATAGGCGACATTGTCGGTCTGGCGAGCCTTTCCAGCGTCACCCACCAGCTGAGCCAGCTGGAGAAACTCGGTTACATCCGCCGCGACCCCAAGCGCCCCCGGGCCATGGAGATCCTGGTTCCGCTGCTGCTGCGCGATGCCGGTTCCTCCCGTAACGGCGAGGCCCCCGGCGCCGAGTCCGCAGGCACCTCCGGTTCCGGCAATGCCGTCACACGTCAAAGCTCCGCGCAGGACGGGTCCGCTACCGGCGTGGCCGGCTCAGGCGGCGCGGTGGCAGACCTCACCACGGCAATCGACACGGCCATGGTGCCCCTGGTGGGACGGATCGCCGCAGGCGGGCCCATCCTTGCCGACCAGCAGGTTGAAGAAGTGGTTCCCCTGCCCCGCCAACTCGTGGGTCACGGTGACCTGTTTATGCTCCGGGTTGCCGGTGACTCCATGGTCGATGCGGCCATTTGCGACGGCGACTGGGTGGTGGTGCGGCGCCAGCCCACCGCCGAGAACGGTGACATCGTCGCGGCCCTGCTGGAGGACGAGGCCACGGTCAAGACGTTCCGCCAGCGCAACGGGCACACCTGGCTGCTGCCGCAGAACACGCGCTACGAACCGATTCTGGGCGACGAAGCGACCATCATGGGCAAAGTCGTATCGGTTATGCGTTCCCTCTAGGCTCCAGACCGAAATACCCACAGGGACTAAACAGCAGTGCCCCGGCTACCGGCCGGGGCACTGCTGTTTAACGGCACGTGTTTATCCGCGCGCATATCGACTGGTCCAGCCGGGTCATCTTCCCGCGTCCGCTGGCTGCCCGGCGAGCCGCTGCAGTGCCTGCAGGACCACGGCCCGGTCGGTCGTGGCCCAGAAGGGCGGCAGGGCTGCCCGCAGGAAGCTGCCGTACCGGGCGGTGGCCAGGCGGGAATCAAGCACCGCAACCACGCCTTTGTCGCCGGAAGCCCGGATCAGCCGGCCGGCGCCCTGTGCCAGCCGCACGGCGGCGTGGGTGGCGGAAACGCTCATAAAGCCGTTGCCGCCCGCCTTGGCCACGGCACGGGTGCGGGCGGTCATCAGCGGATCATCCGGGCGCGGGAACGGGATCCGGTCCATAATCACCAGCCGGCAGGAGGCTCCCGGAACGTCAACACCCTGCCAGAGGGACATGGTGCCGAACAGACAGGTCTCGTCATCCTCCGCAAACTGTTTGACCAGGGCGGACATGGTGGATTCACCCTGGCACAGGATGGGGAAATCCACGCGGGAACGCAGCGCCTCGGCGGCTTCCTCGGCCGCCCGGCGGGAGGAGAACAGTCCCAGCGCACCGCCTCCGGAGGCCTTGATCAGGGCCTCAATCTCGTCGAGCTGTTCCGGCGAGGTTCCACGTCCCGGTTTGGGCAGGTCCTTCGCCACGTACAGCACACCCTGGCGGGGGTAGTCGAAAGGGCTGCCGACGTCGGTGCCCGTCCATTTCGGGGCACCGGCACCCAGGAGTCCCAGCGCGCCGGCCACGGGGCCGAACTCGGCGCCGATGGCAAGGGTCGCCGAGGTCAGGACCACGGTATGCCCGTCGAAGAGTCCCTCCCGCAGCCGGCCTGCCACGGACAACGGGGCCACGTTGATGACGGGCGGCGAATCCTCTTCGGGCGCGGTGTAGCCGGCGCCGGGCGCAAAAGTGCTCGTCCGCGATGCCCAGACGACCTCGCCGGAATTGCCGGCATCGAGGATGCGTTCGCACATTTCCTGCACAGCCAGCAGCCGTGAGCGGGCCATCTGCCGCCCGCCGTCCACTGCATCCGGGCCTTCGGGTTTGGAATCCGACAGCGCCGTCCGGGTGGATTCTCGGACATGGCCGAGCACCATTTCCTGGTCCTCGGACAGGCCGGCGGCCAGCAGGCCCGAGGGTACCGGCGCAAAGACCTGGTCGAAGGCACGCCCGGCCGCAGCAAGAGGCTCAAGGCTCGCGGAGGTGTGTTTGCGGGCGGCCGCTACCGCTGCGGAGATGATGGTGCCGGAGAGCTGTCCGGTGACGGCTCCCGTGACGCGGTCCTGGAGTTCGTGCGCTTCGTCAATGACCACTACGTCGTAGTCGGGCAGCACGGCCAGGCCTTCGAAGGCGGCAATGGCAAGCATGGCGTGGTTGGTGATCACCAGATCAGCTACTGCCGCCTTGGCCCGCGCCCGTTCGCTAAAGCACTCTTCAGCCACCGGGCATTTCTGCGCGCCCAGGCATTCCATGGAAGTCACTGAAACCTGCCGCCAGGCGCGGTCGCTGACACCGGGAAGCAGCTCGTCCCGGTCCCCGGTCTCTGTTTCCTGGGCCCACTCCCGCAACCGGACAACATCGCGGCCCAGGGCCGACGTCGGTCCGGAAGCAGGCGCAGGGTGCGGCACGGCCTGGTCCTCACCGAGCATAAAGAGCGTGCCGGCGTCGTCGTCCTCGTCCGGGAAACCGCCGCCGGTCTTATGAACGCAGACATAGTTGCTGCGGCCCTTGAGCAGCGCTACGTCCACCTCACGGGGCAGCTTGGGCTCGAGGGTCTTCAGCAGTCGCGGGAGGTCCCGTCCCACAATCTGGGACTGCAGGGCCAGCGTGGCGGTGGAAACCAGCGCCGGCTTATCGCTTTCAAGCGCGTGCGCAATCAGCGGAATGAGGTAGGCGAGGGATTTGCCGGTGCCGGTTCCGGCCTGGACCAGCAGGTGATCGCCCGTCTCGATGGCCTCAGCCACCTGACGGGCCATCTCATGCTGGCCCGGGCGGTTTTGGCCGCCCATGGCCGAGACTGCGGTGTCCAGCAGATCCAGGACCTGTTCCGGCCCCTGAGTGTCGCCCTTTTTACGCATGGGCGACAAACGGCTCCAGTTCGGCAGCCAGGCCCTCACGAACCATAACGTGCAGCCGGGTCCCCGTTTCCCCGTGCTCCATGGAAAGAATCTCCGCATCCTGCTGGTGCAGACGGGAGACGACGTCGCCGCGCTCGTAGGGCACCAGCAGTTCCAGGTCCACTCCGGGGCGGGGAATTCCTTCGGAAATAGCCTGCAGCAGCTCCGGGATCCCTTCCCCGGTGCGTGCGGAAACCACCACGTGGCGGCTCTCGCGCTGGCGCAGCCGTTCCAGCACGTACGGATCGGCGGCGTCGGCCTTGTTCAGGACGATGATCTCCGGCACCTTGCGGGCATCCACCTCGGCCAGCACCGTGCGGACCGCGGCTATCTGTCCTTCAGGGTCCGGGTGCGATGCGTCCACCACGTGCAGGATCAGATCGGCGTCTGCCACTTCCTCCAAGGTGGAGCGGAAAGCCTCTACCAGCTGGGTGGGAAGGGACCGGACAAAACCGACGGTGTCCGCCAGTGTGTAGCCGATACCGTCTTCGGTCTGGGCCTTGCGGATGGTGGGGTCCAGGGTGGCGAACAGGGCGTTCTCCACCAGGACCCCGGCGTCGGTCAGCCGGTTGAGCAGGGAGGACTTGCCTGCGTTGGTGTAGCCGGCAATGGCCACGGAGGGGACGGCGTTGCGCTGCCGGTTGGCCCGCTTGGTTTCCCGGGCCGGCTTCATGCCGGCGATTTCGCGGCGGAGCTTGGCCATGCGGGTGCGGATCTTCCGCCGGTCCAGTTCGATCTTGGTTTCACCGGGTCCGCGCGAGCCCATGCCGGCGCTTGCGCTGCCCACTTGGCCGCCGGCCTGGCGGGACATGGACTCGCCCCAGCCGCGCAGGCGGGGAAGCAGGTATTCCAGCTGTGCCAGTTCCACCTGCGCCTTGCCCTCACGCGACTTGGCGTGCTGGGCAAAGATGTCCAGGATCAGGGCGGTACGGTCAATGACCTTGACCTTGACTATGTCTTCCAGGCCGCGGCGCTGTGACGGGGCCAGCTCGCTGTCCACAATCACGGTGTCGGCACCGGTGGCCATCACAATGTCCTTGAGTTCCTGTGCCTTGCCGGAACCGAGGAAAGTGCCGGGGTCCGGCTTCAGGCGCCGCTGGATGATCCCGTCCAGGACCTCGGAGCCGGCGGTCTCTGCCAGTGCTGCGAGTTCCTTCAGGGAGTTTTCGGCGTCGGCAGCGGTGCCTTCGCTCCACAGTCCGGCCAGGACAACCCGTTCCAGCCGAAGCTGGCGGTATTCGACTTCAGTAACGTCTTCGAGTTCGGTGGAAAGGCCGGCGACGCGGCGCAGTGCGCGGCGTTCCTCCAGATCCTGCTGTTCACCGTCGTGGACGGAGTGTTCTTCACCGGATTCCGCGAGTGCCAGTGCGCGTCCGCGGCGCTGGTCGCTGCCGGACGCGGTTTTGGTTTCAACCGCACTTTCCTTCGAGAGGATCCTGTCGATGACGCCCTGGATGTCCGCGGGACTCAGTTCCGGCGTGGAACCTGCTGCGGAGCCGTCCCCGGAATTCAGGGCACGGGAGTTGTTGATGGTCATAATCTCCTTATGAGGATGTACTTAACATGGTAGGCCAGATAACGGACATTTCCCGGGCCACCATTCTCAGCAGAAACCTGCCGGCACCGCAATGGATTTCCGCACCTCTGCACTGTTCCTTACAACGGCTGCGGAGCCGCGGAAATTCCGCAGCGGACCCGCACAGCGACTAATCTGGACTGTTATGGGTTCAGACCACTATTTCTCTTCCACTCCGTCCGGACCCGAGGTCCGCAAGCCCCTGCGCGTCACCCTTGCCGGGTCCGAACGGGTGCTGCAGACCGCCGGCGGAATCTTCAGTCCCGACGGCATTGACAAGGGCACCGCCGTCCTCCTGGAGGAAGTCCCCGCGCCCCCGGCCACGGGCAACCTGCTGGATATTGGCTGCGGCTGGGGCCCCATAGCCCTGACGCTGGCCCTGCGCTCCCCCGCGGCCCGGATCTACGCGGTGGACGTCAATGAACGCAGCCTCGGCCTCACACGGGACAATGCGGCGGCGCTGGGCTGCGACAACGTCCTTACTTCCCTGCCGCAGGACGTGGACCCGGACGTCCGCTTCGACACCATCTGGTCCAACCCGCCCATCCGGATTGGCAAGGAAGAGCTGCATGCCCTGCTGATGCTCTGGCTGCCGCGGCTGGCTTCCGGCGGCACTGCCTGGCTGGTGGTGCAGAAAAACCTCGGGTCGGATTCGCTGCAGCGCTGGCTGGCCGAAGCGCTGCCGGCCGGGTTCGCCGTAACCCGGCACAGCACCGCAAAAACCTTCAGGATCCTGAAGGTGCACCGCTCCGACGCTGCCTAGAGCAGCATCCCCCGGGCCACCAGCACTGCCGGACCGCTGAGTTCCACGTGTTCGCGGCCTTCCGGGCCGGCCAGGAACCGGACGCCGACGACGCCGCCCGGGACGGTCACTGCCCAGCTGTCCGGAGCCTGGGCGCCGGCCCAGAAACGGACGGCCACGGCAGCCGCGCAGGCACCGGTGCCGCAGGACAGGGTCTCCCCCACGCCGCGTTCGTGTACGCGCATGGTCACCAGGCCCACGCCGTCTTCAACCAGCGGCTCCGCGGGGACTACGAATTCCACGTTGGTGCCGTGCTCCGGTTCGGGCTGTACCGACGGCGGCGCGGTCAGGTTGGTGCCGGCAAGTTCGCTGAGCTCGGCGAGGGCAACCACGGTGTGCGGGTTGCCCATATTCACCGACAGCCCCGGGCGGGGCACCTCGAGTCCCCCGGCGTTTACGACGGCGTCCATGGCCTTCGCAGCGGCGTGGTCCGGGTAGATGAATTCCCACGGTCCCATGTCCACGGCGTAGCCGCCGGAGATGCGGCTCACCGTCTTCAGCCCTGCACGGGTGCCGATGGCCAGGCTCTCCCCCTCGCCGAGTTCCAGCAGGTGTTCTTCAAGCAGGAAGTGGACGAATACTCGCACTCCGTTGCCGCACATCTCCGAGACACTGCCGTCGGAATTGCGGTAATCCATGAACCATTCCGCCTCCGGCGCCGTCTCCAGCAGGGCTCGGCCCTCGGCGACGAATTCGGAGCGGACCGCCCGGATGAACCCGTCGGCCCCGACCCCGCGGTGCCGGTCGCAGACCGCTGCAACCTCGTCAGCCGTCAGGTTCCGGGAACCGTCAACGTCGGCGATGAGGACAAAATCGTTTCCGGTACCGTGCCCCTTCGCGAAGGGAAGTCCGGCGAGGGACGCCGGGAGGCCGGAAGCGGACAGGGAAGCGGCAGGGCTCGAAGCAGCAGAAGTATTGGTCACTCACCAAGGATACTGGGCCGGCCCCACCCGCGGACGGCCTCGGTTGCCCGGTGGAGCAGTTGCGGGTCGTCATGGTCCAGCCAGGTGATACGCGGATCGGCACGGAACCAGGTGAGCTGGCGGCGGGCGAACTGCCTGGTGGCCACCACCGTAGCGTCTGCCGCGTCCGGCACGGATAACTTCCCGTCCAGTACCGCCAGGAACTGGGCATACCCCAGGGCCCGCGACGCGGTCCGGCCGGAGCGCAGTCCCTGCGGCTCCAGCCGGCGGACCTCCTCCAGCAGGCCCTGCTCCACCATGGCATCCACGCGGCGGGCAAGGCGCTCATGCAGGACGGGACGCTCCACCCGCAGTCCGAGCTGGATGGTTGGCCGCACGTACTCGCGCACCGGCATAAAGGAACTGAACGGGCGGCCGGTCAGTTCGATGACTTCCAGCGCCCGGACCACCCGCCGCGCGTCACTGATCCGTTCTGCCGAAACCGGGTCCGCTTCCTGCAGCCGGGCCCGGAGCGCCGGCAGTCCCAGCGTTTCCAGATCGGCTTCAATCCGGGCACGGACTGCCGGATCGGTGCCCGGGAATTCCAGCACGTCCAGAGCCGCGCGGACATACAGCCCGGAACCGCCCACCAGGATGGGGAACCTGCCGCGGGCACTGATGTCCCGGATGAGCTCACGTGCCTGCGTCTGGAACGCCGAAACACTGGCTTCCTCAGTCACGTCCATGATGTCCAGCAGGTGGTGCGGCACGCCCCGCCGTTCGGCTTCGGTGATCTTGGCGGTGCCGATGTCCATACCACGGTAGAACTGCATGGAATCGGCGTTGATCACCTCGCCGCCCAGTTCCAGTGCCAGGGCCACCCCCAGATCGGATTTCCCCGATCCTGTGGGACCGACGACGGCGATGACCGGCAGCCCGGCCGGCTGCGCAGAGTTCATGGGTGCCTCAGGAACGCGGCGGCAGGACAGGCATGCCCAGCGACACGCCCTTGCGGGTGCCCGCGGGCCCTGCCGGAACACCGCAGGAATCCGCCTGGACCCTGTCCCATGCGTCTCCTGCCCGGGACCGGCGCAGTGAGTAATCCGCCGCGGTTGCCGGGTCTGAAATCAGGTGGAAGGCAGCGGCCGCGGTGACCGGAACCGTTACCAGATCACCCGGACGGGGAACCGGGGCGCCCTCGGGCACGGAGAAGTGCACCAGGCGCTGGTCCCGGGACCGGCCCGAAAGCCTGCCGGTTTCTTCCGATTTGCGCCCCGAACCGGCGGTCACCATGACCTCAACGGTGGTGCCAACCTGCTTGGCGTTCTCCTCGGCGGCAATGCGGTCCTGCAGGGCGGTGAGCCGTTCAAAGCGTTCCTGCACCACCGCTTTGGGCAGCTGGTCCGGCAGGTCAGCCGCCGGGGTGCCCGGGCGCTTGGAGTACTGGAAGGTAAACGCGGTGGCAAAGCGGGACTGCTCCACCACGTCCAGAGTGGCCTGGAAGTCTTCTTCGGTTTCCCCGGGGAAGCCCACAATGATGTCGGTGGAGATAGCGGCGTGCGGCATGCGTTCACGGACCCGGTCCAGTATCCCGAGGAACTTTTTGGACCGGTAGGAGCGGCGCATGTCCTTGAGGACCTTGTCGGAGCCGGACTGCAGCGGCATGTGCAGCTGGGGCATAACATTGGGCGTTTCGGCCATCGCCTCGATGACGTCATCGGTGAAGGCTGCCGGGTGCGGGCTGGTGAACCGGACCCGTTCCAGGCCCTCGATCTCGCCGCAGGCACGCAGCAACTTCGCGAAGGCGCCGCGGTCGCCGAATTCCACGCCGTAGGAGTTCACGTTCTGGCCCAGGAGGGTCACCTCGATGGCGCCGTCGTCCACCAGTGCCTTGATTTCAGCCAGGATCTCCCCCGGCCTGCGGTCGCGTTCCTTGCCGCGCAGGGACGGGACAATGCAGAACGTACAGGTGTTGTTGCAGCCCACGGAAATGGACACCCAGCCCGAGTACACCGAGTCCCTTTTGGTGGGCAGCGTGGAGGGGAAGACATCCAGGGATTCCAGGATTTCCAGTTCCGCTTTGGCGTTGTGCCGGGCCCGCTCCAGCAGGGCAGGCAGCGAGCCGATGTTGTGGGTGCCGAAGACGGCATCGACCCAGGGCGCCTTGCGCAGGATGGTCTCGCGGTCCTTCTGTGCCAGGCACCCTCCCACGGCAATCTGCATCCCCGGGCGGCGTTCCTTGACGGGCGCCAGCAGCCCCAGGTTTCCATAGAGCTTGTTGTCTGCGTTCTCGCGGACTGCGCAGGTGTTAAAGACCACGATGTCCGCCTGGTCGCCGTCGGCGGCAACATATCCGGCGTCTTCGAGCAGGCCGGAGATACGTTCGGAATCGTGCACATTCATCTGGCAGCCGAAGGTGCGGACCTGATAGGTGCGCGGGCTTGGCTGCAGTGCATCGGGGGCAGGGGAAGAAACAGTCAGACTCACCCTCCTAGGGTACGTCCACCCATGCTCCGGCCCCGAATACCGCCGCGGATTATTCTCAGTACCAGTTGTTGGCGTAGTGGAAATTCAGGGCGCTGCAGGGTGTGCCGTAGCGCGAGGAGATGTAGTCCAGGCCCCAGTTGATCTGCGTCCGGTAACTGGTCTGCCAGTCGGTTCCGGCCGATGCCATCTTCTCCGCCGGCAGGGACTGCGCAATGCCGTACGCTCCACTGCTGGCATTGGTGGCGCTAGTGAGCCATTCCGATTCCTTGGTCCAGAGCGTATCCAGGCAGCTCAGCTGGGATGCCTCCCAGCCGCGCTGTGCCAGGGCGGAGGCGGCATAGGCCTTCGCGGCGGCGGGATCATCCACGGGGGTGGCGGCGCGGGCCGCGGCCTCCGCGGCTTCAGCTTCCGCGGCTGCAGCTGCTTCTGCCTCGGCGGCTGCTGCCGCCGCTGCCGCCGCTGCCTCAGTCTGGTCGGTGCCGGGATTTCCCGTGCCAGGTTCCCCGGCAGCTTCAGCCACCGGAGCACCGGTCTCCACGGCTTCGTCCCCGGAGGCGGGGGCGCCGCCGTCGTTCCCGCGGTCGTCCGATGGCTCGCTCTGCCCGGAGCCGGATGCCGGGCCATAGCCGGCGGGATCCGGGGTGTCTTCGGAAGCAAGCAGCGGTACAGCCAGGCTCACCAGCTGCACCCCGGCCGAAGATCGTAGGCTGGCGCCGGCAGCCGTTCCCAGGGCCGCACCGGACACCCCGAGTACGGCTACCGATCCGAGGGTGGCGGCGGCTCCCGCCCGAAGGCGGCGGCGCCGGCGCAGGGCGCGGCGGATACGGGTCTGTTCGCGGCGTGAAGAATCAAGTGAAGTCACAAGCGCTGGACGCTACCGGAGTTTTCTGGGAAAAGTCTCAAAACGGTAACGGCAGCTCTTGACAACATCCGGCTGGCGTGGGCGGGGCAGAACGCCGGGGTTAATACCAGTTGACCTCTTCGGAATGAGCCCAGGCGGCGCAGGGCGATCCGTACCTGTACTTGATGTAGTCCAGCCCCCAGTTAATCTGCGTCCGATAGTTCGTCTGCCAGTCAGCACCGTGGGTTGCCATTTTGCTGCCGGGCAGGGACTGCGGAATGCCGTAGGCGCCGCTGTAGGGATTGGCGGCGTTGGTGCGCCAGTTCGACTCGCGGTTCCAGAGATTGACCAGGCAACGGAACTCGTTCCCGTCCCACCCGAAACTCGCCATTCTGCCCGCGGCGTAGTTCTGTGCTCCCGCCGGATCGTTCACCGGTGCTACGGGTGCGGGAGGCGCCGGAGCCGGCGCCACCGGGGCCGGCGAAGGCGCGACGGGGGCCGGTGCGACGGGCGCGGGTGCTACCGGGGCCGGTGCGACGGGCGCGGGTTTTACCGGGGCGGGTATTGAGGGGGATGTCACAGGCGGCGGTGCCGTTTCGGGCGATGCTTCGCCTCCCGCCGCCTGCCCGGCCCCGGGCCGGGGCGATTCCTGTGCGGAACGCTCCGCTGCCGCTTCCTGATCCCGAAAAGCCTTCTCCGCGGCTATCCCCCGTATCCGCGCTTCCTCTGCCTCGACGGTACTGTCCCGGAGTTCGGCAAGCTGGGCCAGAAGTACGGACTTCCGCGTTTCCTCCTCGCGGATGGCAGCAGCAGCGGCAGCGGCGGACGAATCCGCTTCCTCAACGTAGCGTTCGGCTTCGGCGACCAGTTTTGCCCGGGCATCCCGGGCCTGCTGCTCCTGTTCGCTGAACCCGGCTGCGACCTTCTCCGACGCCAGGGCGTCCGCATACAGATTGCCTGCCCGCGAGGAAACCCGGTCCATCAGATCGGCACCGTGCAGGGCGTCCACGGATCCGTCGGCGTCCAGCAGCATCAGCGCGGCACTGTCTGCGGCTGCCCCGCCGGTCTTATAGGTCTGGGCTGCCAAGGCGGCCACCTGGCGCATCAGGTCCGAGGCGTGTCCGGCGGCCGCTTCCCGCTGTGTAGCGAGCGAAATTAACAGCTGCTCATTGGCGGCAAGCTCTTCCACGGCAGCGTTGTAACGGTTGGTCGCAGAGACGGCGGCATCTCCGAGGCTGCCCGCTTCCTCCCTCAGCTCGGTGAGGAAGCCCTCCACCCGGTCCGCTTCAGCGGCTTTTGCCGACGCCGAGGACTGGGCCGCGCGGATGTCCTCCCAGGAGGGATAGGACTCGGCGGCGGGTGCCGGAGCTGCGCTGAGCACGGCTGAAGCCAGCACTGCTGTCAGGATCACTGCGGACAACGACGCCGCCCGACGGGGCCGCTCCCGTCCCGAATGCACCAGGGGCCCCGCAAACCTCATCTTTAACATAGTTCGCACAGCATACGGTACGGCGCGCTGATTGGACACCGGCTTCCAGACGAGAAGGCTGAGCCGTTACCGGCGGACAACGCGGCACCGGCCGTGCTAGACGGAGTCCCCGCGTTCCTCCCGGACAGCGGCGATGACTTCACTGGCCACGCGAAAGCCCAGGGAGGGTGAATAACCTTTGCGGGCGAGAATGCCAACCAGGCGCCGCGTCTGCTTGTCGCGT
This sequence comes from Arthrobacter zhangbolii, assembly GCF_022869865.1. Taxonomy (NCBI): domain Bacteria; kingdom Bacillati; phylum Actinomycetota; class Actinomycetes; order Micrococcales; family Micrococcaceae; genus Arthrobacter; species Arthrobacter zhangbolii. The sequence goes on along the minus strand of NZ_CP094984.1, from coordinate 1,312,981 downwards.
ACCGTGCGGTCCGCCAGATCGGCTGACCGTTGGAGTTTGCGCCGCGCCAGTTCCCTGGCTGCCTCGAGTTCATCCTCGTCACTGACCTGCTCCAGTGCTTCGGCCGCAAGATCCGGGGCTATACCCTTTTCTGCCAGTTCCCGCCGAAGCGCTCCGCGGGCAAGTGACTTGCTTTGGGACCGGCTGCGGACCCAGAGCTGGGCGAACTCGGCGTCGTCAACCAGCTGCACTTCCTCGAAACGGTCCAGCACGGCCGCCGCCGATTCCGCAGGAATGTCCCGTTCGGCGAGTTTCGTTTCCAGCTGTTTCCGGCTCTTGGGGGATGCCGTGACCTGGCGCAGGACAATGGCCTTGGCTTCGCTGTACGCCTCTTCCGGTGTCAGCGTTTCGGCATCCGCCTGCTGCCCGGACCCCCCGGTTCCTCCCGGTTTGCCGCGCTTGTTCCGGCGCCTGCCGGAGCTTATTCCTGCGGCATCCGCTTCGGCCCAGGGTTCGTCAGCTGTCGCCTCTTCCCCGAACCCGTCCTCCTTGAATGCTTCCCAGCCGGCTTCCGGGTCGCTTTCACCCGATGAGTCTTTGCTCCCGGCAGCCTTCCGCCGTCCCGCGGTTCTGCCGGGCCGGTTTCGTTCGTTGGCAGGAGCTCCTGCGGGGTCGTCTGCGGAGGCCTGCGCGGTTCCGGCCTGGATGTCAGCGAGGCGCTGTCTCAGCTGCGCCAGCGTCTCATCCTGTCCGGTCCCGGACCGGGGCGGGCTCTGCTGGGGGGTGTTCTGCTGCCGGTTGTTCTGCTGCGGAGTATCCATAGCTGTCTCTGCCGGGGGCGCCAAGGCCGGTGCCCTCCGGAGACCGTGTCTTTACAACGGACCGGCCCGAAGGGCACCCGAACCTTAGGAGTCCTTCCCCACTGCCTTCAGCTTGGGGTTGGCGGGCGCTTCTGCGGCCGGAACGCCGATGCCAAGTTTTTCCCGGATCCGGCGCTCCAGCTCGTCCGCAAGGTCGGGATTGTCCTTGAGGAAGTTACGCGAATTTTCCTTGCCCTGACCCAGCTGGTCACCGTCATAGGTGAACCAGGCGCCGGACTTCTTGACCAGGCCGTGCTCCACTCCCATGTCGATGAGGCCGCCTTCGCGGGAAATGCCGACCCCGTACATGATGTCGAACTCTGCCTGCTTGAAGGGCGGAGCCATCTTGTTCTTGACGATCTTTGCCCGGGTCCGGTTACCAACCGGGTTGGTGCCTTCCTTGAGGGTCTCGATGCGCCGCACATCGATGCGGACCGAGGCGTAGAACTTCAGCGCCTTGCCGCCCGTGGTCGTTTCCGGGCTACCGAAGAAGACACCGATCTTTTCACGCAGCTGGTTGATGAAGATAGCCGTGGTGTTGGTGTGGCTCAGGCGGCCGGCGATCTTACGCAGCGCCTGGCTCATGAGGCGGGCCTGGAGTCCGACATGGCTGTCGCCCATGTCGCCTTCGATTTCGGCGCGGGGCACCAGAGCGGCAACGGAGTCAATGACAACAACGTCAACCGAACCGGAGCCAATCAGCATGTCCATGATTTCGAGGGCCTGCTCACCGGTGTCCGGCTGGGAGACCAGGAGTGAGTCCGTGTCCACCCCAAGCTTGGCAGCGTAGATGGGGTCCAGGGCGTGCTCGGCGTCAATGAACGCGGCGATGCCGCCGCTCTTCTGTGCATTCGCCACCACGTGGAGCGCCAGGGTGGTCTTACCGGAGGATTCCGGTCCATAGATCTCCACGACGCGGCCGCGCGGCAGCCCGCCGATGCCCAGCGCCACGTCCAACGCGACCGAGCTGGTGGAGATGGTCTCGGCGGGGGCGCGCACTTCGTCGCCCAGCCGCATGATCGACCCCTTGCCGTACTGCTTGTCAATCTGGGCCAGCGCTGCCTCTAGGGCTTTTGCGCGGTCGGCTGGAGCAGCCATTCTTCACCTCGTGTTGTGGTAGTAAGCGGCCCGTAGGCCGGTCGTCCTTTTCTAATAACGACCCTATCCGGCGGCACTGACAAAACGGCTGACCGGACCTTGTTGCTCATTGTCTTGTGGATATCTCCGGGCCGCATCGGCTCGGACCGACCCCTGTGTAGGAGCATATCTTTATCCGAACAAAGATTCGAATAAGGTTCCCGGCGTGTTCCGCTCGAATACGCCGGCTGCGCCGTCAGGTGGCCTTGGGTTTTATATCCCGGCCCAGCCGGCGTTCCTGCGGAACATCCTGGATATCGCATACCGCCAGCCACACCGCCTTCGGTTCAATCCCTTTATCCAGTGCCTGCGCAGCGGTGACGCCGCCCAGCGGGGCAAGGACCAGGTCAGCGGCAAGGACCCGTGAATAGGCCGAACCGAACTCGTCATCCATAAGCCGCCAGAAGTCACTGATACGCATCAATTAATCGTCTCACGCACGGCGCACGGAGGCGTACACGTGCGCCACGGGCTACTCAGCGTTCAGGCTCACGTCACCTGGAGTCCTCGGGCGCTCCAGTCTGCGCAGTCCACGACCTGACCGCCTTGATCCGTGATCAGGATCAACGTCCTGCCTCCGCGCATCGTCGCTGTGCCGCGGATGCGGAGGTCCCAGGGACGGCGCTCCAGAAGCTCCCCCTCATTGCTGAACCGGAACAGGGAGTTCTTCCCATCGGAGGGCTCGTGGACCGCGATCCAGGAGTTCGTCACCGGGTCATGGAGGACATGACGGAAGTGCTCAGCTATCCTCGCTCGTTCTCGCCCGTCGGAGTCGAGGATGCGTAAGGGTCCGCCTATCTCGGTGATCGCCAGGTGCTCCCCGTCGCTGGCTGCACACCAAACCGTGTTCAGTCCGGTCGCGATCCGGGACCCGAGCGGATCCAGCGAACGATCCAGCAGACGGCACCAGCCGCCACCCGCTTCAAGCGAGAGGTCCGAAGTCAGCGCAATTACTCTCAACGCTCCCCGCAGGGTACCCACTTCCTCCCCGGTCGCTGCCTCCAGCACACGGGTGGCCCTGCGGAGGTGAGTGACGACTACACGGCCTCCGGCCAGGGCGGTCACCGCCTCTACGTTCGTGCGGCTGGGGTCCTGCCACAGCCGCTGTCCCGTCAGGTCATACCCGCATATGCCGTGGCGCTCCCACGCGCCGGCCACCACCACGGGGTGCTCGCCGGGCACTAGTGCCCCCCCCCCGCCAGCCTCCGGAGCCCCACATCGTTTCGAACGTGGTGCACCGCGTACCGCGCACCAGTGACCACACGTCGACGACTCCCTTGGGCCGGGCGGTGACCAGCAGGTCCTCTTCCCACGGTGGTGCGGCCACATCGAGAAGGTCAAGTCCCCACGGAGCACTCCCTACGGACCCATTGACGATCATGCCGGGGACTCTGCCAGCGGATCCGATAGCGGTCAAGCCCCCACCGACCGAAGCCGCCTCTGCACCGGTCCGGCCCGGCACCCGAATCCAGCCGCTTGACGGACATAAAAACGGCGCAGGCCGGGGCAGGTGCCGCGGCACGAACCTACAATGAGGGATGACCGAGATTTCCGGCACGGCCGGTTCTCCGAAGCACGGCACGCATCCGCAGAGTCCGCTTTCCGGTGATGGCCTTCGGGGCGCAAGCCTTCCGGACGCAAGCTTTCCGGCTGCAGGCTTTCCGAGTGCAGGGCCCGTCGGGATATTCCCGGCTGCCGGGCCGGGCACCGGGCCTGAGGGAGATACTGCCATTGAGGACCTGGAGCAGGAACTAAGTGTCCTCTGGCGCAGGGCCCGGGCCAGTTCGCACCGCATGGCCCGGGAAGTCCACCCGGATATGGAGCCGTCCGCCTATGGCCTCATGGTGCTGCTTCACCAGCAGGGTCCGATGCGCCTGACGGAGCTATCCTCCGCCGTAGGGGTGGGAAAGCCGTCACTGAGCCGGCAGGTGTCGATGCTCCAGACGCTGGGGCTCGTTGAAAAACATACTGATCCGATCGATGGCAGGGCCCAGCCCATCAGCCTCACCGAATCAGGCTCTGCCCGCCTGGAAGGTACGGCCGCGGCGCGTAAGGCGCATTTCCGGAGCACCTGGACAGGCTGGGAAACCGAGGATCTGCTCACTCTGGCAAAGCTGCTGCACAAGCTGAACACCTCGGTGCTGCCGCCGGGCGGAGATCCCGCCATCCCGCTGCCTGCGGACGGCCGGGAGGGGGAAGCCGGGCCCGGCAGTTAGAGCCGCGGACAGAACAAACCCCCGCAGGCACCGCGCCTGCGGGGGTTTTCAAGTCGCTTCCGGTCCGGATCCGTTCAGGGGCATCCCGACCGGCAGGTCGTGGGGTGGGTCCTAGGGTGTGCGGGCCAGGTCCCGGGCCAGGTCTTCCGGGAACTCACGTGCAAATTCCCGGGAAAACTCCGATGGCACGGTATCTGGAATGGCCACGCCTTCAGCGTTGGCCACCCGGTCACTGACCTCACGGAGCATCAGGGACAGGGGCACATCGAGGGCAGTGCAGATGGAAGACAGCAGTTCTGACGATGCTTCCTTTTGTCCGCGTTCAACCTCGCTGAGGTAGCCGAGGGAAACGCGGGCGCTATGTGAGACCTCGCGCAGGGTACGGCCCTGGCGCTGGCGCACGTCGCGGAGAACATCACCAATCTCGTGACGAAGAACTACCATCTTGCGCTCCTTTGGCTCCCGGTGTGCGTCTTCCGCCAACCCTACATCCCGCCAGCGGATCACGCCGTTCACGGACACGGGTTGCTTAACCATGTGTATCGTCCTGCTCCCTATGAGTACGGCTGCGGCGATACCGCAGACTGTCCAAAGATCGTAATAAAAGAACCTTGGCGGTTCCTGATACTAACAACTGACACCCTGCCGGATTTGTTCCCGCTTATATCCGGACGCTTCCCGCTCCGTCCGCTACGCTAGTCCGCTTCCAGCTCGGTGGCCAGCATCAGAAGCGCCTGCCGGCAGGTTGCGGCCCGGATGGCTGCCCGGTCCCCGGAGAAATGGAACTCCCGGACGCTGCTGCCTGAGGCCGTAGCGATACCCACGAACACCGTGCCCACCGGTTTTCCGTCATGGGCTTCGGGCCCCGCGGCTCCGGTGGTGGAGACCCCGATATCGGCGCCCAGGACGCGCCGCGCTCCGGAGGCCATATGTTCGGCCACCCGTCCGTCCACGGAACCGGCTTCGGCCAGGAGCCCGGCCGGAACTCCGAGAACGGAGTGCTTGATGCCATTTTGGTACGCCACCACCCCGCCCTGCAAAACGGCCGAAGCCCCCGGTACCGCTCCGAGTTCAGCGCAGAGCATGCCGGCGGTCAGGGACTCCGCGGTGGCTACTGTCCTGCCGGCGGCACGTGCCGCGTCGAGGACCGCAGCCGCGGTTCCCGGCTCCATACCGGTCAGGCCCGCCTGGCGTCGCGGCGCAGCCGGACGGCCTGGAGTACATAGTCAATGCCGGTGACAACGGTGATCACCAGCGCAGCAGCCATCACGACGGCGCCGATCCACCACGCCCAGCCACCCAGCCAGGTGGAGAGCGGCAGCAGGAAGAGGAAGATCGCGAAGGTCTGCACCACGGTCTTCAGCTTGCCGCCGCGGGAGGCCGCCATAACGCCGTAGCGGATGACGACAAAACGCATCAGGGTGATGCCGAGCTCCCGGACCAGGATGACAATGGTGACCCACCACCAGAGTTCGCCCAGCAGCGAGAGCATCACCAGGGCGGAGCCGATCAGCAGCTTGTCCGCGATCGGGTCGGCGATCTTGCCGAAGTCGGTGATCAGGCCGCGGCTGCGGGCAATATCGCCGTCGAGCTTATCCGTATAGATGGCAACGGCGAATGTCGCCACGGCGAGCCAGCGGAACAGTCCCCCCTGGCCGTCGTCGAGTGCCAGGAACCAGATAAAGAGCGGAACCATCAGGATCCGCACCACCGTCAGTGCGTTGGCGATGTTGAGGGTGGGGACTCTGTCCGTAGGAGAATTGCTCACGCCTCCAGCGTAGCGAACATTCACCGGCCGGTGAGGCTCCAGGCGTCTTCGGAGCCGTCGGCGTCGTCGTCGCCGTCATGGTATTCCGTTGCCTGGGGGCGGCTCTCCAGATCCGCGGCCACCAGGTCAACCGGTCCGCCGGGCTCGAACCCGTGGTTCACGTTGGCGTTGTCAGCCAGCGCGGCAGTATCCGCGCCGCCGGCCGGTGCCGGGGCTTCCCCGCCGCTGATCGCGGCCAGGGTGGCTGCCAGATCGTCGGGTTTGACCAGCACGTCGCGGGCCTTGGATCCTTCGGAGGGACCAACGACGCCGCGGGACTCCAGCAGGTCCATCAGGCGTCCGGCCTTGGCAAAGCCCACGCGCAGCTTACGCTGCAGCATGGACGTGGAGCCGAACTGGGTGGTGACCACCAGTTCCGTGGCCTGCAGCAGAACATCGAGGTCATCTCCGATGTCGTCGTCGATCTGCTTCTTCGGCGCGGTGACGGTGACGTCTTCACGGTAGACGGCCTGGAGCTGGTTCTTGACGTGCTCCACCACCCGGTGGATCTCGGACTCGGTGACCCAGGCACCCTGAACGCGGATGGGCTTGTTGGAACCCATCGGCAGGAACAGGGCGTCGCCCTGGCCCAGCAGCTTTTCCGCGCCGGGCTGGTCCAGGACCACGCGGGAGTCGGTGACCGAGGACGTCGCGAAGGCCATCCGGGAGGGCACGTTGGCCTTGATCAGGCCGGTCACCACGTCCACGGAGGGACGCTGGGTGGCCAGCACCAGGTGGATGCCGGCGGCGCGGGCAAGCTGGGTGATGCGGACAATGGAGTCTTCCACGTCCCGCGGGGCGACCATCATCAGGTCCGCCAGCTCGTCCACGATCACCAGCAGGTACGGGTAGGCGCGGATGACCCGCTTTGAGCCGGCCGGGGGCACCACCTTGCCGTTACGGACGGCCTTGTTGAAGTCGTCAATGTGCTTGAACCCGAAGTTCGCCAGGTCGTCATAGCGGGTGTCCATTTCCCGGACCACCCACTGCAGGGCCTCGGCGGCCTTCTTCGGGTTGGTGATGATGGGCGTGATCAGGTGCGGCACGCCTTCGTAGGCGGTCAGTTCCACCCGCTTGGGGTCCACCATCACCATGCGCACCTCGTCCGGGGTGGAGCGCATCAGGATGGAGGTGATCATGGAGTTCACAAACGAGGATTTACCGGCACCCGTGGCACCGGCCACCAGCAGGTGGGGCATCTTGGCCAGGTTCGCGACAACGAACCCGCCCTCAACATCCTTGCCCACACCCATCACCATGGGGTGCTCGGTCTTGCGGGCGGAGTTGGAACGCAGCACATCGCCCAGGGCCACGACTTCCTTGTCCGCGTTCGGAATCTCGATGCCGATGGCGGATTTACCGGGAATGGGCGAAAGGATGCGCACATCGGAGCTGGCCACCGCGTAGGCAATGTTCTTGGACAGGGCGGTAACCCGTTCCACCTTGGTGCCCTCGCCAAGTTCAATCTCGTACCGGGTGACCGTGGGGCCGCGGGAGAAGCCGGTGACCTTGGCATCCACGTTGAACTGTTCCAGCGTGTGTGTCAGGGCGGCGACGACGGCGTCGTTGGCTTCGGAGCGTTCCTTGGCGGGCGGGCCCGGCGGCAGGAAGTCCGACGGCGGCAGGGTGTAGGTGATGTCGCCGGAGAGCTGCAGCTGTTCGGTGCGCTGCGGAATGGGCGCGGCCGGGGGCGTGTGCGCCACGGGCTTGGACGGGACCGGCGGAACCGGGGCGCCGGCGGAGGCCAGGTTCAGCACTTCGGTGGCACCCGGGACCATGCTGATCGCTTCGGTGGGCGGCTCGGCGGAGTCCGCGACAGGGCTGCCGTCCACCGGAAGCCCCTGGTTGCGGCGGATCTTCTGGGTGGCCAGTTCCGCCTGGGTGGGCCGCCGCACTCCCGGCGGGACCGCAGGAGCGGCCGCGGCAGCTGCAGCCGCTTCGTCTTCCTCATCCTGCAGCAGGGCCCGTTCAAAGGCCTCATCTCCGGCAAACCCTTCCTGAGCCGCAGCGGCGGCGGCAGCTTCGGCCTGCTTTTCCCGCCGGCTCCTGCGCGGCTTTTTGACCTTCTCCGGTGCAGAATTTCCGTACAGGTAGCTCTGGTCGTGGGCCTCGGGATCATCCGGTGCCAGGTCCTGGCCCATCAGGTGCTCGTAGAGGGCACGCAGGCGCAGCGGAATGTGCCGGAAGGGGGTGGCGGTGACAATCAGAATGCTCACGAAGACCAGGAAGGACAGCAGGATCACCACCGGCCAGGTGGTGAGGGCTGCCGACAGCGGCCCAGCCACGAGGAAACCGACAATGCCGCCGGAGGCCCACAGCCGGTCGAACCCGTCGGAGAGGGCGGGCGAACCGCCGACAATGTGGGTGATGCCGGAGCCGGAAAGCAGCATAATGACCAGCCCAATGCTGATCCTGCTGTTGGCGCGGTGGCGTTCGGGGTACCGGAACAGGCGGACCGATCCGGTCAGGAGCATAAACGGGAGGACCAGGGCCATCCAGCCGAAGGTGCCGGCCGCTCCGGCGTGGATAACATCTGCGACGGGACCCCGCAGTGCCCACCATTCAACGGTAGCTACGGCCAGTGCCAGCAGGATCAGGAAGAAACCGGTGCCGTCGCGGCGGATTGCCCGCTCCGGGGAGACATCAGTGCCGAGTTTGCGGATGCCTGCTCCGGCGATCCGCGCCACGCCCATCCAGGCGCTTTCAATGGCCCGCAGCGGCAGCGGCAGCTGCTCCTGCGGCGGTGACTGGCGTGACGCGGAGCTCCCCCGGCCCCCGGTTCCGCCGCGCGGGTTGCCTTTGCCTGATGTCTTGCTGGTGCTGCCGCCGGTGCTGCGGGCCTTTGTGGGGCCGGAAGCACCGCTGCGTGCGGCAGGGGAAGTACGAGTCGCCATAGGAGCCACGCTACCTGATCGGCTGCCCGATCCCCTGAATTTACGCGGCCGGGCAGCACTTTGGCAGGGTTTCCCGGCCGCATCCGCTTAGATCGGCACGGGCAGGATCAGGCCTCGACGACTACCGGCACAATCATCGGCCGGCGGCGCAGCCGGCGGTTGACCCAGGTGCCGACTACCCGCCGCACCACCTGCTGGAGCTGGTAGGTGGTGTGGTCGGTGTTGGACCGCACCGCTTCCTCCAGTGCCGCACTGATCTTGGGAATGATCTCGTCGAAGACCGCGTCCCCTTCAGCGAACCCGCGCGCGTGGATCTCAGGACCGGAGACGATGGTCCCGGTGCTGCGGTTCACCACGGAAATGATGGAGATGAATCCTTCCTCGCTCAGGATCCGCCGGTCCTTCAGGTCCGTATCGGTGATGGCGCCGACGCTGGAGCCGTCCACATAGACGAATCCGCATTCAACCTCGCCAACCACGCGGGCCTTGCCCCCGCGCAGGTCCACCACAGTGCCATCGTCGGCCAGGATGATGTTCTGTTCCGGCACGCCGGTGGCAGCGGCAAGCCGCCCGTTGGCAATCAGGTGCCGGGTTTCGCCGTGGACCGGCATGGCGTTTTTGGGCCGCAGGATGTTGTAGCAGTAGAGCAGTTCCCCCGCTGCGGCGTGCCCGGAGACGTGGATCTTCGCGTTGCCCTTGTGCACAACATCGGCGCCCAGGCGCATCAGTCCGTTGATGACCCGGAAGACGGCGTTCTCATTGCCCGGGATCAGGGATGAGGCAAGGATGACCGTGTCTCCCTTGCCGATGCTGATCCGGTGGTCGCCGTTGGCCATCCGGGACAGGGCGGCCATGGGTTCGCCCTGCGAGCCGGTGGACATCAGCACCACCTTGTCATCAGGCAGGTCATCCACGTTCTTCAGGTCCACCAGGATGCCCTCGGGCACGTTCAGGTAGCCCAGTTTCTCGGCAATGGCCATGTTGCGGACCATGGAACGGCCCACAAAGCATACGTAGCGTCCGTGGGCCGCGGCCGCGTCGAGGACCTGCTGCACACGGTGGATGTGGGAGGAGAAGGAGGCAACGATGATCCGCTTGCTGACCTTGCCGAAGAGCTCGTTCAGCACGGGGCCGATTTCGCGTTCGGCGGTGGTGAAGCCGGGGACGTCGGCGTTGGTGGAGTCCGCCATGAACAGGTCCACGCCTTCCTCGCCGAGCCGGGCGAAGGCGCGCAGGTCGGTGATCCGGCCGTCCAGCGGCAGCTGGTCCATCTTGAAGTCGCCGGTGTGCAGCACGGTGCCGGCCTCGGTGCGGATGAACACGGCCAGGGCGTCGGGGATGGAGTGGTTGACGGCCACGAATTCGCATTCGAAGGGACCGAGGTGTTCCACCTGCCCTTCCCTGACGGTGAGGGTGAAGGGCTTGATGCGGTGTTCCTGGAGCTTGGCTTCGACCAGGGCCAGGGTCAGCTGCGAACCGATCAGGGGAATGTCATTCTTCAGGCGCAGCAGGTACGGCACGGCACCGATGTGGTCCTCGTGGCCGTGCGTGAGCACCACGCCCACCACATCCTCCAGGCGGTCCTCGATGTAGGAGAAGTCCGGAAGGATGAGGTCGACTCCGGGTTGGGTTTCCTCCGGGAACAGCACGCCGCAGTCAACGATCAGGAGCTTGCCGTCGATCTCGAACACGGCCATGTTCCGGCCGATCTCCCCCAGTCCGCCCAGGGCGACGATCCGCAGGGTTCCGGGCTCTAGGGCCGGCGGGGTGAGCAGCGCGCTGCCCGGGGTTACGCTCATGTCCGTTACGCCCCGATCCGGGAGAAATCCATGCCGGCTTCGGCCAGGTCAGTGTAGACGGCCTCCATTTCGATGGCGTCCGGCGCCACCAGCGGCAGGCGGACAACTGCGTTGGGAATGACCTTCTGCAGGGCCAGGATCTGCTTGGCAGAGACGGCACCGGGGATATGCGTCATCACGGCACGGATCAGGGGATCGAGTTCGAAATGGATCCGGCGGGCGGTGGCAAAGTCCCCGGCGGCAGCGGCGTCGACCAGTGCACGGAACTGAGCCGTGGCGATGTGGGCGGAGACGCTCACCACGCCCACGGCGCCGGCGGCCATCCATGGCAGGGTCAGCCCGTCATCTCCGGCGTAAACATCCAGCGTGGTGTTGGCCAGCACGCGGGTAATTCCGGCAAAGTCCGCCTTGGCGTCCTTCAGGGCGAGGATTTTGGGATTATCCGCCAGCCGGATGAGGGTGGAGGTGCTCAGTGCGATGCCGGCACGGCCGGGAATGTCGTAAATCATGATTGGCAGGTCCGTAGCTGCGCTCACGGCGTCGAAGTGCGCCAGGACGCCGGCCTGTGTGGGCTTGTTGTAATACGGAGTCACAACGAGCTGTCCATCGGCTCCGGCGCGCTCGGCGCGGCGGGCCATCTCCACCGAGTGGGATGTGTGGTTGGTGCCGGTGCCGGCAATAACCTTTGCCCGGCCGCCCACGGTTTCAGCAACCACCCGGAACAGATCTTCCTTCTCGCTGTCCTCCAGGGTGGAGGTTTCACCGGTGGTCCCGGATACCACCAGGCCGTCGCAGCCGTCTTCGACAAGTTTGTTCGCAAGGTAGGCGGTGGCGTCAAAGTCCACTGCACCGTCCTCGGTAAACGGGGTCACCATGGCGGTGACGAGGGTGCCGAAGGGAAGCGTGCGGTTTAGTGAATCCATGAGTAAAACGTTACCCGCAACGTGGCGCAAACGGACAACGCCCCCGCGGCCGGCCGCCGGTGCGGGCAGGTGAACCGGTTGGACGGTGCGTGAGACGATTCTGTGCATGATCCAACGCCGCCTCACCGGCATCGACGCTGCCCGCGGGATAGCCCTGCTGGGTATGATCGCCACCCACACCCTGCCGCTGTACAACCAGGAAACCGGGTACGGCACGCTCACCGGCCTGGTCTTCTCCGGCCGGTCCTCGGCCCTGTTCGCCGTGGTGGCCGGCGTCGGGCTGGCGCTGCTCACGGGCGGCAGCCAGCCCCATGAAGCGAAGGCAGTGAACCGGGACCGGCGCGGCATCGCGGTCCGTGCGCTGATTATTGCCCTCGTCGGGCTGGCCCTGGGCGGGTTGCAGACCAGCATCGCCATCATCCTCTTCCACTACGCGGTGCTGTTCCTCCTGGCGCTGCCGTTCGTGGGGATGCCGTTGCGGCGCCTGGCCGTTTGGACGGGAGCATGGCTGCTCGCCTCCCCCGTGCTCGCCTACCTGCTGCGCGGCTGGCTGCTGGAGAATCTATCGCCGGCGGAGATTGACGGAAACCTCACGTGGGATTCCTTCCTCGCCCCGGCAACCCTGGCGGCGGATGTGTTTGTCACCGGTTTCTACCCCGTACTCCAGTGGCTGAGCTACATCCTGCTGGGCATGGTCATCGGCCGGCTGACGCTGACAAACCTGCCGGTACAGGTCGGGCTGCTCGCCGCCGGTATTTTCGCAGCGGTTACCTCCAAGTTCCTTTCCTATTACCTGCTGGGTTCACTGGGCGGCTTCGATGCCCTGCAGGCAACCGCGTCCGGGCAGCGGTGGCCGCTGGCCCGCATGCTGGAAGTGAATCTCAGCCCGGTGGAACAGACCGGGTCCTGGTGGTGGCTGGCGCTGGCCGGGCCGCATTCCAATACGAGCCTGGACATGCTGCACGCAGCCGGCACCGCGGCCGCGGTGCTGGGCGCCTGCCTGCTGCTCACCCGGGCACGCCCGAATCTGCTGCTGCCGCTCTCCGCCGCCGGCGCCATGACGCTGACGCTCTACAGCCTGCATGTGTGGGTCATGAGCGTGGTGGACCTGCAGGTTCCGCCGCTGGAGCCGATGCCGGTGTTCTGGATCCAGGCCACGATCTACGTGGTGCTGGCCATCCTGTTCCAGCGTATCGAAGCACGCGGGCCGTTGGAGTTCCTGACCTCCGGTGCATCCCGGCTGGCCCGCGGAAAGTCAGGGGCGGGCACGGCGGCGCGCAAACGCTGACCCGCCGGATTAACGGTAGAAAGGAAATGCCGGAGGAATCCGGAGCGGGTCAGTTGCCCTTTGAGCCGAACAGCTTGCCGGCCTGCCGCATGGCACGCCGTGCCCGGGTCCGGTCCCCCGCGGCGTCATAGGCGCAGGACAGCCGGAACCAGCTGCGCCAGTCCTCCGGGGCCGCTTCCGTTTCCGCCTTGTACTGCGGGAACTGCGCATCGGCAGCGGCGCGAACAATCCGTCCGCCCGGTGTCCGGGGCAGGTCGTCAACCGGGAGCCGGCCCTCCTCGGCCAGGATGGAAGCCATCTTTTCCGTCCGGGCACCGAAGGTCAATTCACGGATCAGGGCCCATGCACCCACCACCGGCAGTACCAGGTAGGCGGCGCCCATGAGTTTGGCCGGGATTTCCGGGGAGGTCAGCAGCAGCCAGCCGCGCTGCGCGGATACCACCAGGTAAAAAAGCAGCAGCAGGGTCACCAGCGCCACACCAAGCTTGGCACGGTTGGAAAAGAGGCCGGAGAAGAAAGACAACGTGATCCTTAGTCGTTCAGGTTGAGGTAGCCGTCAAGACCGACGGTCAGTCCGGGATGCTCTGCAACCTGCCGCAGTCCCAGCAGGACGCCGGGCATAAAGGACGCCCGGTCAAAGGAGTCATGCCGGATGGTGAGCTGCTCGCCGGGACCGCCCAGGAGTACTTCCTGATGGGCCACAAGCCCGCGCAGCCGGACCGAGTGCACGTGCACACCGTTCACTTCGGCGCCGCGGGCTCCCGGGAGCTCCTTGGTAGTGGCGTCCGGGGACGGTGCCACCCCTGCCTCCTCGCGTGCCTGTGCGATCAGCGAGGCGGTGCGGACTGCTGTGCCCGACGGCGCGTCCACTTTGTCCGGGTGGTGCAGTTCGATCAGTTCCACTGATTCGAAGTAGCGTGCGGCCTTCGCGGCGAAGGCAGTTGCCAGGACCGAGCCGAGCGCAAAGTTCGGGGCAATGAGCACACCGGTACCCGGGGAGGCCTGGAGCAGCTCCTGCAGCCGGGCCAGCCGGCCAGCATCCCACCCGGTGGTGCCCACTACGGCGTGGATGCCGTGTTCGACGGCGAAACGGACGTTGGCTTCGGTGCTGTCCGGCACGGTCAGGTCCACCATGCAACGCGCACCGGCGGAGACCAGCGTTTCCAGCGGATCGGTCCGGCCCAGGGCCGCCACCAGTTCCATGTCTTCGGCTGCCTCGACGGCGGCCACGGCTTCGGATCCCATCCGGCCCGAGGCGCCGAGCACCGCTACGGCAAGTTTTTCCTTCATAGCCTCAAGATTACCGGTGCTCACGGCCGGTCACTGACGCCCACCCACTCGGTGCTGCCGTCGGTAAAGCCCTGCTCCTTCCAGATGGGCACATTCGCCTTCACGGCGTCCACCAGTGCCGAGCAGGCGGCGAACGCGGTGCCGCGGTGTGCCGAGGCGACGGCGGCCACGAGGGCGGCGTCACCGATCTCGAGGGCTCCGGTGCGGTGTCCCACCCAGATGCGGACGCCGTCGTACGCCGCCGCGATTTCCCCCGCCACCTGCGCCAGGACCGCTGCGGCGGTGGGGTGGGCACTGTAGCCGAGGGAAGTCACCGTTTTGCCGTCGTCGTGGTTGCGGACAATGCCGCTGAAGAGCACTACGGCTCCGCACTCGGGTGACCAGGCCTGGCGTTCTGCCTCGGCGGTGCTCAGGGGTTCGGCGGAGACTGTGGCCCGCAGGACTTCGCTAGTGTTCACGCTTGCCTTCCAACTGGCCGCAGATGTGGCCGATGATCGGTTCCAGCACGGCCAGCCCGTCGGCGACGGCGGACGGGGACCCGGGCAGGTTCACAATAAAGGTGCCGCCGGCGGTGCCTGCGTATCCGCGGCTGATCGCCGCCATGGGTGTGGATGCGAGCCCCTTGGCACGGATGGCCTCCATGACCCCCGGAAGCTGCCGGTCCAGCAGCGGTTCGGTCAGGTCCGGGGTGACATCATCCGGGCTCAGGCCGGTGCCCCCGCTGGTCAGCAGGACGGACGGGGCCAGGGCGAGGATCCGCCGCAGGGAAGCGGAAATCTCATCGCCGTCGGGCACTACTTCCGCCAGCACCAGGTCATAGTCCAGGGCGTACAGCCAATCGGCGATCAGCGGGCCGCATTCGTCTTCGTAGACACCGGCAGCTGCCCGGGTGGAGGCGATCAGGACGGCCGCGGTGCGGCGCGGGGCCGCGGGTACGGGGGTGCTCACAGCTTCCAGTCTCCGCTCTTGCCGCCGGACTTGGCCAGCACCATGGTGTCAGTGATCCGGGCGTGCTTATCCACCGCCTTGATCATGTCGTAGAGCGTCAGCGCGGCCACCGAGGCGGCAGTGAGGGCCTCCATTTCCACGCCGGTAAGCCCCTTGGTCTTTACGGTGGCCTGCACCAGGACGTCCTGGTCCCGCGGAGTGAAGTCCACCGTGACCTTGGTGAGCGGCAGCGGATGGCAGAGCGGGATGATGCTGGAGGTCTGTTTCGCGGCCATGATCCCGGCCACCCGGGCGACGGCGATGGCATCGCCTTTTGGCAGGCCGCCGTCGGCGATCAGCCGCAGGACGTCGGCGGTGGTAACCAGCACGGACTGCGCTGTGGCCTGCCGCGTGGTTTCGGGCTTGCCGGAGACATCCACCATGTGTGCTGAGCCGTCATCGCGGACATGCGTTAATCCGGCGGTCTGGTGGTTATCAGGTTCGGCGCTCACGGGGCGTCCTTTCGGCATGCGGCGCCCGGATGAGGGCACTGCGGGATGGTTCAGCTGTTAGTCCACAAGCAATACTGTCACTTCCGCGCCTTCGGGGAGCTTTTCGGTGCCCACCGGAACCAAGATGAGCGCATTGGATGAGGCCAGGGCATGCATCAGGTGCGAGCCGGGGCCGCCCACCGGCACCACGGTCCCGTCCGGGCAGTACCGGCCGCGGCGGATCTGGTGCTTCCCGGGCGGACTCTGCAGCGGTTCGGTCAGCCGTGCCTGCACCTGCACCCGCGGGCGCGGCGTGCCGGTGACCGCTGCGAGGGCCGGGCGCAGAAACATTTCAAAGGACACCAGGGAGCTGACCGGATTCCCGGGGAAGCCCAGGAAGGGCACCCCGTCCACGGTGCCGATCCCCTGGGGGCCGCCGGGTTGCATGGCAACGGACAGGAACCGGACCTCCGCAGCCGCCAGCGCCTGGCGCACCACCTCGTAGGCACCCTTGCTGATCCCGCCGGAGGTAAGCACCAGATCGGGAGCGTCTGCGGCGATGTCCGCCCGCAGCCGTTCGAGGAATTCCGCCGGAGAATCGGCCAGGATCCGTGACCGCAGCACGCGGGCGCCGGCGGCTTCCAAGGAGGAACGGAGCAGGGTGGTGTTGGCGTCATGAATCTGCCCCGGGCCCAGCGGCTGGCCCGGTTCACGGACTTCGTCACCGGTGGTCAGCAGCAGCACCCTGGTGCGCGGACGCACGGCAACGCGGTCCAGCCCCAAGCCGGCAAGCAGTCCCAGCTGCAGAGTACCCAGAACGGTTCCACCGGACAGGGCCAGTGCGCCTGCGGCAATGTCGCTCCCGGCCCGGCGCACAAACCGGCCGGGCGGAATACCGGCGGGAAGCTGCACACTGCCCGCGGTCCCCGCGGGCAGGAAATGGTCGGGATCGCAGGCTTCGATGGGAACCACGGCGTCCGCCCCCTCGGGCAGCATGGCACCGGTCATAACGGGTGCGGCGGTGCCGGGCTGCAGCGGCGGCGGGGCGCTGCCGGCCGGAATGTGGGCGGCTGTCGCCAGGCGGATGCCGGCGGCGGATCCCGCTGCGGGCCCGCCCGGACCGGCGGCCGCGGATTCTCCGGCCGATTCCCCGGCCGGCATTGCCAGGTCCGCTGAGCGAACGGCATACCCGTCCATTTGGGAATTGGTAAACGGCGGAAGGTTTCCCGGCGCATGCACATCGGCGGCCAGGACCCGGCCCGCGGCCTCCGCCACCGGCACGGTTTCGGCAGCCGGCGGGTGTGCTTCAAACCAGTGCCGCAGCAGCTCCGCGACGGCCGCCTGGTGCGCCGCAACACTCCGCGGACCGGGACCGGGCACAGCGTCCGTGCCGGTGTCGGTTCCTTCGGTTCCCTGCGGGGCGGATTGTCCGGACATTGTCCTCCTAGCTGATGCGGTATCCGGCCGGGCGGTTCCGTGCCTCACCGTGCCGTCACCCGAATTGTATGCAGGCCGGTGGCGCCGTCGGGCAGCACGGGGCGTTTCTCCTCCGCCTGCCTTGTACCGTTGGCATCCACGGCGCGGACGCTCAGGTCATGTCCGCCGGGGGTCAGCTCCACCGGCAGCGAGTACTGCCGCCAGGTGTCCGCCGAAATGCCCGGCGCCAGCTGCGCATCCTGCCACTCGCCGTCGTCCACCCGGACCTGCACGGCACTGATGCCGGTGTGTTGCGCCCAGGCCACCCCGGCCACGGTAACCGTGCCGGCAGACACCGGGTTCCGCCCGGGGACGTCAATGCGGGAGGAGAGCTTGACCGGTCCGCGCTCGCCCCAGCCCCGTTCGGTCCAGTACGCCGTCTCATCGGCAAAGCGCGTCACACGCAGCTCGGTGACCCATTTGGTGGCGGAGACGTAGCCGTACAGTCCCGGGACCACCAGCCGGACGGGGAAACCGTGCTCCAGCGGCAGCGGGTTCCCGTTCATTCCAACGGCAAGCAGGGCATCGCGGTTATCGGTCAGCGCTTCCAGCGGGGTGGAGGCGCTCCAGCCGTCCCTGCTCGTGGACAGGACCATGTCCGCACCCGGCCGGATGCCGGCCTGAGCGAGCAACTCGCGCACGGGCCAGCCCAGCCACCGGGCGTTGCCGATCAGGTTCCCGCCCACTTCATTGGAGACGCAGGCCAGCGTGACGTAGCTTTCCTGCAGCGGCTTGGCCAGCAGGTCAGCAAACGTCAGCTCCACCTCGCGGTCCACCATTCCCGTGACCCGCAGCCGCCACTTGTCCGGATCGATGACCGGCACGCTCAGGGCAGTGTCAATACGGTAGAAGTCCGCGGCCGGTGTCACCAGCGGCGGCAGCCCCTGCACGGCGAGTTCGGCACCGGCCGGAACAGGCGCTGCCGCACGGGCCGGAACCGGCAGCCGCACAGCGTCACGCAGTGCCAGCACCCCCGCCTGGCCGCCCCTGGCCACGGCGGAGAGCGCCGTGCCGAGCAGGGCCACTGCCGCTCCCCCGCCCACAGCGGCAAGGACGGCGCGCCGTCCGGCCCCGACGGCCTCGGGGGTCCTCGCGTCCGCGAGCTGACGGACGCGCGCGGCCAGTGCGCGCAGGATCAGGACGGCGACGACGCCGGCGGCCACCGGCGGGAGTACCGCCAGCAGCCCGCCCTGCGGCCGGCTGAGCACGGCAACCAGGCCGGCAGCGCCGAAGGCACCGAGGATCAGCGACCCGGCCGGCGGGCGGCGGAGCTCCAGCCATCCCGCGGCGACGGCGGCGAGGGCAATAATCAGTGCCATGCCGGTCAGGAGCGCGGCTTTGTCGGCCGTGCCGAACAGGGCGATCGCGGCGTCCTTCACCGGACCGGGAACGGCATCAATCACTGCGGAGCCGACGGCGGAGACCGGTGACAGGGACGGGCTCAGGATCGCTGCCAGCAGTTCACCGGCAGCCACCCCCACCGCTGCGGCCACCAGCCCTGCGGCGATGGCCCATCCCTTGGTGTGCCGCGGGGCGGGACGCGGGGTGGGCCCGCCCCGCCGGGTTCGGTTCATGGCTGGTCCATTCGTTTGCAGGCCGGCATTCCCGGAGGCGTCACGGTGGAACGCAGGCCGTTCCTGGCGGTAAAGGTCATCGCGGCAGCAGCCGTCCGGTGCCCAGCCGCGCGAGCAGCAGCACCAGCAGGTACAGGGCAATTAGCATCAGGCAGATCCCCAGAGCCGCCTGCGGCTGGTTGGAGTTCAGGCTCAGTTCTATCTGCAGGGGCAGCGTCCGGGTGCGTCCCTCGATGCTGCCGGCAAAGGTGATGGTGGCACCGTATTCGCCCAGCGACCGGGCGAAGGCCAGCAGCGCCCCGGCCACAATTCCCGGCAGCGCCAGCGGCAGCGTGATGTGCCGGAGGATGGCAGTGGGGCCGGCGCCGGAGGTGGCAGCGGCCATCTCAATGTCCTTGTCCACGGCTGAAAGGCTGTTCAGCGAGGCCACCACAAAAAACGGAAGCGAGACGAATACCTGGACAATAACGACGGCGGCCGGCGAGTAGCCCACATCCACCCCGGCGGCGCCCAGCAGTTTCCCGGCAATCCCCTGCCGTCCCCAGAAATAGAGCAGGGCTATGCCCGAGACCACCGGTGAGAGCACTAGCGGTATCAGCAGCACCCCCCGCATCAGCTGGATCCAGGGCCCCTGCAGCTTGCTGAACAGGACGGCAAGCGGCAGCCCCAGCAGTACGCAGATCAGCGTGGAGCACAGCGACGTGGCCAGGGACAGCCCCAGCGCGGTGCGTGCCGCCCCGGAGCCCAGCAGTTCGGGCAGCGAGGTCCACGGCACGTTGAGCAGAAGCGCCGCAACGGGGCCGGCGCACAGCAGCAGCGCCATTGAGGCCGGAATCCACAGCCAGCCCGGAGTGGTGGCGCGTGCCTCCCGGCTGAGCGGCGCACTCTTCCCGGAGACGGAACGGCCGGGCATGCTGTCACGGACCTGTTCATCCCGCAGCGGTTTCAGGGACATCAGGCACCGTCCCCGGCGGGCACAAACCCGGCTTCTTCGAGGATGGCAGCCGCCTCCGGGCCGCGCAGCCATTCATAGAAGGCAGCCGCGGCATCGTTGCCGGCGCCAACGGATGTCAGGGCTGCCGGATACGGGTTGGGCGGAGCCTCGGGAAGGGCGAGATAGGTGACGCCGGAGTCCGCCGCGGCCAGCGCATCGGTGCGGTAGACAAACCCGGCGTCCGCCTGTCCGCTGGATACCTTGGTCAGCACCGACCGCACGCTGTCTTCCAGGCTCGGTTCGGCCAGGTGCAGGTCCGCGGTTTCGAGCACGTGGTCCGCTGCCCTGCCGCATGGAACTGCCGGGGCGCACAGCGCCGTGCGGATGCCGTCCGCCGTCACATCGCGTAACACTGCGACGCCAGCGGGGTTGCCCGGTGCCAGGGCCAGTACGAGCTGGTTGGTCGCCAACACGGTCTCCCGGGCCAGCTCCGGGCGCACTGGCTCCAGTGCCTCGTTATCGGCGGTGATGACGACGTCGGCTTTGGCGCCGGACTGGATCTGGGCCACCAGCTGACTGCTGGAGCCCACGTTGACGCGGAGCCGTCCGCCGCCGTCGTAAGCAGCGTCAAAGGTCTCCACCACATCGGTCAGCGACGACGCGGCAAAGACCGTGATCCCTCCGGGCCCCTCCCCCGGGCGGGCCCCGGAGCCGGCACAGCCAGCGGCCGTCGTGGCCAGCATCAGCGCGGCACACAGGGCCATGGTCCGGCGGGGCCGGATTACAAAGCGCATTTATAGAGCCTAACTGTGAAAGGGCGTAACCTCGAGGGATGGGAATACAGCTGGGAATGCCTGCCGTTGGACCTTCCCGCCTGCCTGCGGGATCCAATCCCGCAGAAACCAGTACACCAGACAGTCCGCCGGCCGCCGGGCACGGCGTATCGCCTGCGCTCTCCCCCGCGGACGGTCTGCTGGACAGGTACGGGCGGCGCGCCACTGATATGCGGCTGTCCCTGACGGATAAATGCAACCTGCGTTGCACGTACTGCATGCCGGCCGAAGGGCTGGACTGGCTGGCCCGGGACAAGGTCCTCTCCCGCGATGAGATAGTCCGTCTGGTGCGTATCGGCGTGGACCGCCTGGGGGTGCGCGAGCTGCGCCTGACCGGCGGCGAACCGTTGGTGCGTGCCGACCTGGTGGAGATTGTGGCCGGGATCCGCGCCAATCATCCGGACCTGCCGATCTCACTGACCACCAACGCTCTGGGGCTGGATAAGAAGGCACAGGCGCTCAAGGACGCGGGCCTGACCCGGATCAATGTTTCCCTCGACTCACTGCATCCCGACACGTTTGCCCAGCTCACCCGCCGCCCGTTCCTGGACCGCGTCCTGCGCGGCGTGGAAGAGGCGGCGCGGGTCGGACTCGGCCTGGTGAAAATCAATGCCGTCCTGATGCGCGGAATCAACGACGCCGAGGCGCCGGACCTGCTGGAATGGGCCGTCAGCCGCGGCTTCGAACTGCGATTCATTGAGCAGATGCCCCTGGACGCAGACCACGGCTGGACACGGGACGGGATGATCACCGCCGCCGAAATGCGTTCCCTGCTGGAACGGGATTTTGTGCTGACCCCTGATCCGCGCCGGCGCAACGGTGCCCCGGCCGAGCGCTGGGAAGTGCGGCGGCGGGCAACCCCGGACATCGTCGCCGGCACCGTGGGCATCATTGCCTCCGTAACGGAGCCCTTCTGCGCCGACTGTGTGCGGACCAGGGTTACCGCCGAAGGGAAGGTGCGCAGCTGCCTCTTCTCCCACGAGGAAACCGATCTGCTGGCGCTGCTGCGCAGCGGCGCGGATGATGACGCCGTGCTGCGCCGCTGGCAGGAAGCCATGTGGGGCAAGCCCAAGGCCCACGGCATGGGCCATGCCGGGCTGGGGGCAGCGGATTATGTACAACCCGAACGAACCATGAGCGCGATAGGCGGCTAGGTGCTGATCCGATACTTCGGCGCTGCGAAAGCGGCAGCCGGCACAGAAGAAGAAACCCTCAACGAAGGACCGCTGCAGCTGGACCAGATGCTGGAGAAGCTGGCCGCTCTGCACCCGGACGCACCGGAGGGAACGCCGGTCCTCTCAACGGTCATAGGGCGCAGCACGTTTTTGGTCAACGAAGTGGCGGCAAGGGACAGGTCCCGCCTGCTCGGCCCTGACGACGTCGTGGATATCCTTCCGCCGTTCGCCGGCGGCTAGGCTGGCGGCTTCACCACACAAAAAAGGCACACCCGGGAGCGCCTGGCTCCGGGTGTGCCTCCTGCAGGAGAGTTAGAAGCCCAGTTCCGCCGCAGACTCGAACGGGCCCACCACGGTGATGGTCCGGGGTGCAGCGGCCAGCTCGGCGGCCAGGGCCTGAACCTGCTCAGCAGTCACGGACTGGATCCGGCGCAGCGACTCATCAATGTCGATGAACTCCCCGCTCACCAGCTCGGCGCGGCCCAGCCGGGACATCCGCGAGCCGGAGTCCTCCAGGCCCAGCACCATGCCACCGGAAATCTGGCCCAGTGCCTTGGCCAGTTCGCCCGGTTCCACGCCGTCGGCAGCGAGCCGTTCGAGCTCGCTGCCCAGCAGGTCGATGACCTGGCGGGTCTTGGCGGGCGAGCAGCCGGCATACATGCCGAAGTAGCCGGCGTCCGCGTACGACGCCGAGAAGGAGTACGTGGAATACACCAGGCCGCGCTTTTCGCGGATCTCCTGGAACAGGCGGGATGACATACCACCGCCCAGAATGGTGTTCAGCACGCTCATGGCAAAGCGGCGGTCATCGGTGGCGGTCAGGGATGGGCAGCCCATCACAATGTTGGCCTGCTCCACCGGCCGGTTGAACACGTGCACACCTGCGGTGCCCGAGATCTGCGCCGGTTCGGTGTTGCGCCGCGGCGAGGGGGTGGCGGCCGGGTCCAGTTCCCATCCGGCCGTGCGGAGTGCCTGCAGGACGAGGTCGCAGACCTGGTCATGGTTCAGGCCGCCCGCGGCGGTGATCACCAGCTCGTCCGGCCGGTAATAACGCCGGTAGTGGTCCAGGACGGCCTCGCGCGAGACGCTGCGGATCGCTTCCGGGGTGCCGCCGATGGGGCGTCCCAGGGGGTGATCCCCCAGCACGGCCTCGGAGAACTTTTCGTGGCAGAGATCAGCCGGATCGTCATTGTCCATAGCGATCTCTTCAAGAATGACGTCGCGTTCCTGCTCCAGCTCTTCGGGATCCAGGACCGCGGAGGTGACCATGTCGGTAATAACGTCGATGGCCATGGGCAGATCAGTGTCCAGCACGCGTGCGTAGTAGCAGGTGCTTTCCTTGGCAGTCGCGGCGTTGGACTCGCCGCCCACTTCGTCAAAAGCCGAGGCGATATCCATCGCCGAACGACGCGTGGTGCCCTTGAACAGCAGGTGTTCAAGGAAGTGTGTGGAGCCGTGCCGGCCCGCGGCTTCATCCCGCGAGCCGACACCAACCCAGAATCCGATGGCCGTGCTGCGCTGGCCCGGCATTTCCTCCGTCAGGACCCGGACACCGCCGGGCAGCACCGATCGGCGCACAACGGCGCCTCCCGGAGTGCCGACCACCAGGGTCGGGTCGGAGGGCAGGGTGGTCAGCGGAAGCTGGACAACCGTCCCGTGCTCCTTCGAAGAAGGAGTCACGGGACGGTTTCCATCGGAAAAGTCCGGCATTTACTCTGCAGACTCGGTTTCTGCTGCCTCGGCGCCTTCGGCGTCATCGGCAACCACCGGGGAGAGCGAAAGCTTTCCGCGGTCATCAATCTTGGTGATTTCCACCTGGACCTTCTGGCCCACGGAGACAACGTCGTCGACGTTGTCCACGCGCTTGCCACCGGCGAGCTTACGCAGCTCGGAGATGTGCAGGAGGCCGTCCTTGCCCGGGGTCAGGGAGACGAAGGCACCGAACGTGGTGGTCTTCACTACCGTACCGAGGTAACGCTCGCCGATCTCGGGGACCTGCGGGTTGGCGATCGCGTTGATCGCCGAGCGGGCAGCCTCGGCGGAGCCGCCGTCGGTTGCACCGATGAGGACGGTGCCGTCATCTTCGATGGAGATGTCAGCGCCGGTGTCCTCCTGGATCTGGTTGATCATCTTGCCCTTCGGGCCAATGACCTCGCCGATCTTGTCCACGGGGATCTTCACCGAGATGATGCGCGGAGCGAACTCGGAGAGTTCGTCCGGAGCGTCAATGGCGGCCTGCATAACATCCAGGATGTGCAGGCGTGCTTCGCGGGCCTGCTTCAGCGCTGCTGCCAGCACGGAGGCGGGGATACCGTCGAGCTTGGTGTCCAGCTGGATGGCCGTGACGAACTCGGAGGTACCGGCAACCTTGAAGTCCATGTCGCCGAAGGCATCTTCGGCGCCGAGGATGTCGGTCAGGGCGGCGTAACGGGTTTCGCCGTCAACCTG
Source organism: Arthrobacter zhangbolii (assembly GCF_022869865.1). Taxonomy (NCBI): domain Bacteria; kingdom Bacillati; phylum Actinomycetota; class Actinomycetes; order Micrococcales; family Micrococcaceae; genus Arthrobacter; species Arthrobacter zhangbolii. Next base: position 1,288,930 of record NZ_CP094984.1, on the reverse strand, counting down.
GTCGGAGACCAGGCCCATGGCGATACCGGCAACCGGAGCGCGCAGCGGGACACCGGCATTAAGCATGGACAGCGTCGAGGCGCAGACCGAACCCATGGAGGTGGAGCCGTTGGAGCTCAGGGCTTCGGAGACCTGGCGGATGGCGTACGGGAACTCTTCACGCGAAGGCAGCACCGGAACCAGGGCGCGCTCGGCGAGGGCACCGTGGCCGATTTCGCGGCGCTTGGGCGAACCCACGCGGCCGGTCTCACCGGTGGAGTACGGCGGGAAGTTGTAGTTGTGCATGTAGCGCTTGCGCGTCACCGGGGACAGCGAGTCGATCTGCTGTTCCATCTTCAGCATGTTCAGCGTGGTGACGCCCAGGATCTGGGTTTCGCCGCGCTCGAAGATTGCCGAGCCGTGCACGCGGGGCAGAACCTCAACCTCGGCGGTGAGCTGGCGGATGTCCGTCAGGCCGCGGCCGTCGATGCGTACCTGCTCCTTGAGGATGCGCTGGCGCACAACCTGCTTGGTGACGGAACGGAAGGCAGCGGAGATTTCGCCTTCGCGGCCTTCGAACTTCTCGGCCAGCTCGGCCTTGACTTCGTCCTTGAGGACGTCGGCTGCGGCGTCGCGCTCCTGCTTGTCGGCAATGGAGAAGACCTGGGCCAGCTTGGCTGCGGCTGCGGCTTCAACGGCCTCGTACACGTCATCCTGGTAGTCCAGGAAGATCGGGAACTCGACGGTGGGCTTGGCGGCGCGTGCTGCCAGGTCCGACTGGGCGTCGCACAGGACCTTGATGAACGGCTTCGCCGCTTCAAGGCCTTCAGCAACGATCTCTTCGGTCGGGGCGGTGGCGCCCTCGTCCTTGATGAGGTTCCAGGCGTTGTCGGTGGCTTCGGCCTCGACCATCATGATGGCGACGTCGTCACCGGCAATGCGGCCGGCAACCACCATGGAGAAGACGGCGCGCTCCAGTTCGGAGTGCTTCGGGAAGGCAACCCACTGGCCGTCGACCAGGGCAACGCGGACGCCGCCGATCGGGCCGGAGAACGGCAGGCCGCTCAGCTGGGTGGACATGGACGAAGCGTTGATCGCGACGACGTCGTAGAGCACGTCCGGGTTGATTGCCAGGACGGTGACGACTACCTGGACCTCGTTGCGCAGGCCCTTGACGAAGGCGGGGCGCAGCGGGCGGTCCATCAGGCGGCAGGCCAGGATGGCTTCGGTGGACGGACGGCCTTCGCGGCGGAAGAACGAGCCCGGGATGCGGCCGGCAGCGTACATACGCTCCTCGACGTCCACGGTCAGCGGGAAGAAGTCAAAGCCTTCACGCGGGGACTTGCCGGCGGACGTAGCCGAGAGCAGTGCGGTGTCTTCGTCGATGTAGACCATTGCCGCGCCGGCTGCCTGCTGGGCAAGGCGGCCGGTTTCGAACCGGATGACGCGCTTGCCGTATTTGCCGTTGTCAATGACGGCTTCTGAGAACTGAATTTCGGGACCCTCCATATGAGAGCCACCTCCGTTTCTTCTGTGGGCGGAGGCACCCAGCATCGTTTCAAAACTTCCTTCCGCACGGCATGGGCCGTACGTTCAACACCCGGTCTTCGATCGAGGTCCACGGGCGGATATCTCCCGGAGACCACTACCGAGGACCGCGAATGCTGCGATGCTGGCTGACTCCTATGGTGTTTTGCTGTACTGCTTACTGCTTACTGCTTAGGTACTTCTTTGCGGGTCCCCGCAGCTGTACTGCAGGGACCGTTCGCGATTCAGACAGGTGCGCTTCCGGCTTTCCCGGTGTCCATGCCTGCCTGCGCAAAAGGCGGCTCCCCGTGCGGATGCACAGGTGCCGCCTTCCACAAAGACTATCGACGCAGGCCGAGGCGCTCGATGAGCGCACGGTAGCGGGCGATGTCGGTCTCGCGCAGGTAGGTCAGCATACGACGACGGCGACCAACCATGGCCATCAGGCCGCGGCGGGTGTGGTGGTCATGCTTGTGGGTCTTCAGGTGCTCGGTCAGGTCGAGGATGCGCCGTGAAAGCACAGCAACCTGAACCTCGGGGGAACCGGTGTCCCCTTCAGCCCGAGCGAATTCCCGGATGATCTCCTGCTTGACGGCGGGATCGAGTGCCAATGTAACTCCTAGAGTTGTGCCGTGAGGCCCGAGTCAGCACTTCGCTGCCGGGAATCTTCGTGTTCCTCGGACTCACGTCCTCAGACACAAAGAAATTCAGCCGCCACGGACCGCAGCCGAATTTGAATCCAGTTTACCCGGCCATGCCGCTTTCTGTCGAAAGGACGCTGCGGGTGCGTTCCACGTCCAGACGCATCTGCTCCACCAGGGCCTCCGGTCCGGTGTAGGCCACCATGCCGCGCAGCCGCTCCACGAATTCCACCACTACATGCTGGCCGTACAGATCAAAGTCCTCAACCTGCTCCGCGGGGCGGTCGATAACGTGCGCTTCAACCTGCCGGCTTACGCCCTCAAACGTCGGGTTGGATCCGACGGACACAGCTGCGGGCCAGCGGGCCCCGGACTCGTCCACCAGCCAGCCTGCGTAAATCCCGTCTGCCGGGATCAGCCCGGAGGCATCGGTGGCAAGGTTGGCTGTGGGGAAACCCAGTTCCCGGCCGCGGGCTGCACCGTGCACCACTTCTCCGCGCATCCGGTGCGTGCGGCCCAGCAGGCGGGCGGCAGTCCTGACGTCCCCTTCGCGGAGGGCTTCGCGGATCCAGGTGGAGGAGCAGCGCCGGCCGGACTCCGGCCCGTCCGGCAGGGCGCCGAAATCATCCACGGCCTCCACGCCAAAGCCGAGTTCCCGGCCCAGTTCGCGCATGGTCTCCAGGTCTCCGGCGTTGCCCCGGCCGAACCGGACGTCATGGCCTATGACCACGGTTTTGACGTGCAGGGCGTCCACCAGGACCGTGCGGACAAATTCTTCGGCAGTGAGCGCGGCCAGGTCGAGGCTGTAGTGCATCATCAGCAGTCCGTCCAGGCCGGTGTCCGCCAGCGCCTGGACCCGGTCCACTGTGCCCATGATCAGTTCCGGGGCGGTATCCGGACGGTGGACCTGGGCGGGGTGCGGGTCAAAGGAAATGGCTACCGCCGCGGCGTCCTGCTCGCGGGCAGCTTTCACCAGCCGGGCCAGGACATGCTGGTGACCCAGGTGCACGCCGTCGAAGTTTCCGATGGTGATTACTGTCGGACCAATGCCGGCCGGTACCTCCGCCAGGTCATTCCAGTAGTACACACAGGCTCCTTCAGAATTCTCCAGTGCCGGTCCAACGGCCGGTTCAGCCACCGGGGCGTTGGCCGCGCCGGGACCTATCCATTATGTCCGATCAATGCCGGTCAGCGGGCACCGCCGGCGGCTCCGGGCTCGGAGCCCCCGGTTTCCGGGGGTCCCTGCCCGCTGTATTCGCGGCGCAGTTCGCTGGTCTTGGCTATGAATCGGTGCCAGACGAGCAGCGCCGGCGGGAAGGCGAGTTCAACGATCATGAGCACAATGAAGGTGAAGTGCGGTGTGCCGGAGAACGCCCAGGACAGTACCCGGCCGATGCCGCCCAGGAAAACCATCAGGCAGACCAGCCACAGCATGTTGGCCCACTGGAATTTCACGGCAATGGCGACAAATGCGGCGCCCACACCCACCATCATGGCGGAGAAGAACCGGAACTGGCTTTCCAGTGTGGGGTTGACCTCTCCCCCGCTGCCGTCCGGCAGTCCGGCCGTTCCGGTAATCAGGTTGTAGAGACCGAACCCGGCCACCAGGACACCGACGCCGATGACCACCGTCCGGAACACACCCCAGTCATCGCTGGTTTTGTAGGGCTTGGCTGCCTTGGTGCGTGTACGGCTTTGCCCGCCACCCTTGGAGGGGCGGGCGGGCGCAGACCCCTGGCTTGCGGTTCCGCCCGGCTCCGAGTCCGTGCGGCTGCCTGCGGCTACCGCGTCCCGGGACTGCGGCCGTGCGGCTCCCCTGCCGCCGTCCTGCGGGGTCTGACGGCCGGGTGGTGTTTCCCGTGGCGTTTCTCCGGGCGTTGGCGCTGCGTTGCTCATGGCTTCCCCTGACGAAATCGGCACTGCTGCTTGTTCCTGCCATCGTCTCACGCCGCCGCACCAATCAGGTAAGCATGCTTATCCCTAGTGCCGGGCGTCGCTCCGGTGCCGGTAGAGCCACCAGAGACCGATTGCGGGAAGCACCAGCGGAACATACCCGTACCCGCTGCCGAACCCGGACCAGACGGTATCGTCCGGCAGCGCGGAGGGATCGAACAGGCCCAGGAATCCGACGGCGAGCACGCCCGCCATTTCCACCCCTACGGCAACAACCGACACCTTGTAGGCGGTGGGACCGGAGCGGGCCAGGCCTACCGTCGCCACAATGTAGACCGCTGCCGCGAAGGCCGAGAGCAGGTAGGCCAGCGGGGCATGGTCAAACTTGGTGGCGATCTGGAAGGCGGCCCGTGCACTGGCAGCCAGCGCGAAAATCGCATACACGGCAACCAGCAGGCGTCCCGGCCCGGCGTTGCGTGCTGCGGGCTCCGGGTTCTCCCCGTCGGGGAGTCCGGTGATCTTCCGGGATCCGGTGTTGCGGTTCATAGCAGGTTTACTCCATCCCAGATCTGCTCCATGCGGAACAGCATGACAAATACGGTGACCCCCACAGCCGAGAGCACTATGTTGCTCCAGCGGCTGCGGTCCATCAGTGACCACCAGACTGCGCCCACGGGAATAACCATGGCCGTCAGCAGGTAGCCCCAGAACTCCCACGCCTCCCCGGCAATCCCCTGCCCGCCGGCAAGCCGGACCAGCGAAACAACGCCATAGACCAGCAGGAACAGTTCCACGGCTGCCGCGGAGAGAATGGTCAGGTCATTCGGGCCCTGCTTCAGGATGGCCGCGCCGATGCACAGCACCACCGACACCAGGCAGACCAGGGAACCAATAATAAAAAGCGGATCCACGGCCATCTATGCTTTCTCGTTTCCGGGGGCGAACACCAGCAGGGCCTTGGCATGGTCACCCTTGTCTTCCAGCAGGCCCACCACGTGGCCCTGCTGGTCCATGGCGGCAACCGGTGCCGGCACGCCGCTTCCGGTGGCACTGATCCGGCGGCCGTGGGAGAGGTCATCCGCCTCCGCGGCGCTGAGGTGCCGGACCGGGAACAGGTCCGCGGCGGCGTCGTCGAGGTCCGTGACCCGCAGCTCTTCGGCCAGCTGCTCCAGCGTGGAGGCCGCTTCGATGCCGAACGGGCCCACCCGGGTGCGCCGCAGTGCCGTCAGGTGCCCGCCGACGCCCAGCTCCGCGCCCAGGTCCCGGGCCAGGGCCCGGATGTAGGTGCCGGAGGAGCATTCCACGGTCACATCGACGTCGCGCAGCTTGCCGCCGTTCTCCCGGCGGATGTCATGGATTTCGAACCTCGAGACGGTGACCGGCCTGGCCGGCAGGTTAACCTCGCCGCCGGCACGTACCTTGGCGTAGGAGCGTTCACCGTTGACCTTGATGGCGCTGACGCTGCTGGGCACCTGCTCAATGTCGCCGGTCAGGTTCTGCACGGCAGCCCGAATGTCCTCATCGGTCACCGCTGCGGCAATGGTTTCGGCAGTGATGTCCCCCTCGGCATCATCGGTCACCGTGGACTGACCCAGCCGGATAGTGGCCTCGTAGGTCTTGGTGGTGCCGACTATATAGGTCAGCAGGCGCGTGGCCTTGTTGATCCCGACCACCAGCACTCCGGTGGCCATCGGGTCCAGGGTGCCGGCGTGTCCGACCTTCCGCGTACCGGCGAGCCTCCGCAGGCGTCCGACCACATCGTGGCTCGTCCATCCCTGCGGCTTGTCCACAATAATCAGTCCTGAACGGACCTGCCCTGAATTCACGCCTTTCAGTATATGTTGCGACGCACTGCCTCCGGGGCACGCACGCTTTCGGGCAGCGGCGATAGCATTCGACTATGGCACAGCTTGCACCTCACGTCCGAAGCGTCCCGGCGAACCAGATCCGGGAGATCACCCAGGCGGCGTGGGCCCGGCCGGACTCCATTGTGCTGAGTATCGGCGAGCCGGGGTTTCCTACCCCGGGCCATATTCTGGATGCCGCGCGGGCCACGCTGGACCGCGACGAAACGGGATACACCCCCAACGCCGGCATTGCGCCGCTGCGGCAGGCGTTCGCGCAGCGTACAGGTGCCGGCATTGGCCGGGAGGTTGACCCGGGCAGGGTCTTCATCACCTCCGGGGCCCAGCAGGGACTGCATCTGGCCATGAGCGTGCTGCTGGACGCCGGGGACGAGATCCTGGTCCCCAACCCGGGGTATCCCACCTTCGCCATGACTGCCGCACTGCTGCACGCGGTCCCCGTGGAATATCCGCTCTACCCCGAACACGGGTTCCAGCCCCGCATTGAGGACATTGAAGCGCTTTTGACGCCGCGCACGAGGGTGCTCCTGCTCAACTCCCCCTCCAACCCCCTGGGCGCCGTGTTCAGTGCCGACCTGACGCGGGACCTGGTTGATCTGGCCCGGCGGCACGATCTGTGGATCATTTCCGACGAATGCTACGAGGCATTCACCTTCGACGTGCCGCACGTGAGTCCGCTGGCTTTCGACGGCGTGGACGGGGAACGCGTGATCACTTCCCTGACGCTGTCCAAGACGTACGGTCTGACCGGCCTGCGCATCGGTGCCCTGGTGCTTCCGGCCGGAATGGAGACGGTCCTGAACACCGTTATGGAATCCATCGTCTCCTGTGTCGCCTCCCCGTCCCAGTACGCGGCGCTGGCTGCCCTTACCGGCCCGCAGGACTATGTAGAGGAGGCGTCCGCGCACTACCGCGCCAACCGGGACGCAGCCTGCACGGTGCTGGATGAAAAGGGAATCAATTATCTGCAGGCCGAGGGGGCTTTTTACCTCTGGGCTGATGTATCCCATGTATCCGGTGGAAACGTACGGGACTGGACACTGCGTTTCCTGGACCGGCAGGGAGTGGCGGTGGCACCGGGGACGGCCTTCGGCTCAATCGGTGAAGGCTGGATCCGGATTGCACTGTGCGGGGACCGGGCCGAACTGCTCGAAGGGCTCGGCCGGCTCCCCGGGCGCCCGGCACTGCCGCAGCCGGCGGGGAAACGCTCAGCGGCTTAACGCCAAAAGGGGTAGGAAACCGTCAGCGGTTTCCTACCCCTTTTGGGCCCGGCGCCTGGGCGGGCCGGGGACATCAGGAACTACTTTGACTCGGTGTCCACCGAAGCGTCGGACTCGAGATCCTCGTCGAAGTCTTCCTCATCCTTGCGGTACGGATCGGCGTCGCCTGCGTACGTGGCGCCTTCCTTCAGCGCCGCCAGTTCGGCGTCGCGTTCCTTCGCCGCACGGATGAGCTCCTCGAGGTGCCCGGCGTTGACCGGAATCTCGTCAGCCACGAATTCGAGCGTAGGCGTCAGCCGGACAGTGATGTTCTTGCCCACCTCCGCACGCAGGATTCCGCGCGCCGATTCCAGGGCGGCCTTCGTGTCAGCCTGCTGTGCTTCATCGCCAAAAACGGTGTAGTACAACGTGGCATGCTGCAGATCATTGGTGACCCGGGCATCGGTGATGGTGACGAAGCCCAGCCGGGGATCCTTGACCCGCCGTTCGAGCGCCTGGGCAACTACTACCTTGATTCGGTCAGCGAGTTTCGCAGCGCGTGCTGGATCTGCCATTACCTCTCCTTACCTGAGAACAATCGGGCGCACAACGGCGCCGGCGAAGGCCGGGCGTTGTGTGCGTTTGCGGTGGGCCGCACCACGGCCGGACAACCGGCCGGTACGGGGCCGCCGGTTTCCCGGCGGCCCCGGCCACGGTTGTTAGACGCGCGGCTTTTCGCGCATTTCGAAGGTTTCGATGATGTCACCTTCGCGCAGGTCGTTGAACGAGCCAAGACCGATACCACATTCGAAGTCCGTCCGGACCTCGGTGGCGTCATCCTTGAAGCGCTTGAGCGAGTCCACGGTGAGGTTCTCACCGATGAGCTTGCCGTCGCGGGTAACCCGCGCCTTGGCGTTGCGGCGGATGACACCGGAGCGGACGATCGAGCCGGCGATGTTTCCGAACTTGGAGGAACGGAAGACTTCGCGGACCTCGGCGGTGCCGAGCTGGACTTCCTCGTACTCGGGCTTGAGCATGCCCTTGAGGGCGAGCTCAATGTCATCGATGGCTGCGTAGATGACCGAGTAGAAGCGCATGTCCACGCCTTCGCGCTCGGCCAGGTCGGCAACACGCTCAGCCGGCTTGACGTTGAAGCCGATGATGATCGCGTTGTCCACGGTCGCCAGGTTGACGTCGTTCTGCGTGATGGCACCAACGCCGCGGTGGATGACGCGCAGCTGCACGCCTTCGCCGACGTCGATCTTGAGCAGCGAGTCTTCCAGGGCTTCAACGGCACCGGAGACGTCACCCTTGAGGATGAGGTTGAGGGTGTCAACCTTGCCCTCGGCCACTGCCTTGTCGAAGTCTTCAAGGCTGATGCGCTTGCGGCGCTTGGCCAGGGCGGCGTTGCGGTCCGCTGCCTCACGCTTTTCAGCGATCTGGCGGGCGGTCCGCTCGTCGTCGGTAACGAAGAAGGTGTCGCCTGCACGGGGAACGTTGGACAGGCCGAGCACCTGGACCGGGCGTGAAGGCCCTGCCTCGGTGACGTTGTCGCCGTTCTCGTCGAACATGGCACGGACGCGGCCGTGGGCCGTGCCTGCCACGATCGTGTCGCCGACCTTCAGCGTGCCGGACTGGACCAGCACGGTTGCCACCGCGCCGCGTCCCTTATCCAGGTTCGCTTCGATCGCGATGCCGCGGGCATCCTTATCCGGGTTGGCGCGCATGTCCAGGGCAGCATCTGCGGTCAGCAGAACGGCCTCGAGCAGGGCGTCGATGTTCAGGTTCTGGCGGGCAGAGACCTCAACGAACATGGTGTCGCCACCGTATTCTTCGGGAACCAGGCCGTATTCGGTCAGCTGGCCGCGGACCTTCTCCGGGTTGGCGCCTTCCTTATCGATCTTGTTCACTGCCACCACAATCGGCACGTTGGCTGCCTGTGCGTGGTTCAGTGCTTCCACCGTCTGCGGCATAACGCCGTCGTCGGCTGCGACAACCAGGACCGCAATGTCGGTGACCTTGGCACCACGGGCACGCATGGCGGTGAACGCCTCGTGGCCCGGGGTATCAATGAAGGTGATGGCGCGTTCGGTGCCCTCGTGATCGAAGTCGATCTGGTAGGCGCCGATGTGCTGGGTAATGCCGCCGTGTTCGCCCTCAACAACGTTGGAGTTGCGGATGGCGTCCAGCAGGCGGGTCTTACCGTGGTCAACGTGACCCATAACGGTGACTACCGGAGGACGTGCTTCAAGCTCGTCGTCGCCTTCGGCTTCCAGCTCGGCCTCGAAGTCAATGTCGAAGCTGCTCAGCAGTTCGCGCTCTTCGTCTTCGGGGGAAACAACCTGGATCTTGTAGCCCAGCTCCTCGCCGAGGACACCGAAGGTCTCCTCGTCCAGGGACTGGGTGGCCGTTGCCATTTCACCGAGGTGGAAGAGCACGGTCACCAGTGCAGCCGGGTTTGCCTCAATCTTGTCAGCGAAGTCCGTGATGGACGCACCGCGGCGCAGACGGACAACAGTGTTGCCGTCGCCGCGGGGTACCGAAACGCCACCCAGCGACGGAGCTGACATCTGCTCCAGTTCCTGCCGCTTTGCCCGCTTCGACTTGCGCTGCTTGCCACGGCCTGCGCCGCCCTTGCCGAAAGCACCGGCAGTGCCGCCGCGTCCGCGGCCGCCCTTGCCGAAGCCGCCGCCAACGGGTGCGCCGCCACCGGTACCCGGGGCTCCGCCCGGTCCGCGGCGGGGTCCGCCACCGGCACCCGGACGGCCCGGGGCTGCCGGACGCTCGGTGCGGTTGGGCATCATGCCCGGCGTAGGCCGGTTTCCGCCGGCACCGGCCGGACGGGGTGCGCCACCCGGACGCGGTGCACCCGGACGGGGTGCGCCGGGACGCGGTGCACCCGGACGCGGCGCACCGGGACGGGGTCCACCTGCACCGGCAGCGGGACGCGGGCCTGCGGCACCGGGCGTACCCGGGCGTTCGGTCTCGTCACGGCGTCCACCCGGACGCGGCATGCCCTGGGAGGTGGCAAACGGGTTGTTGCCCGGACGCGGTGCGCCGGTTCCACGTTCGCCTTCACCCCGGCCGCGTGGCCGGGGCATTCCCTGGGAGGTGGCAAACGGGTTGTTGCCCGGACGGGGACCACCGGCGCCGGGACGCGGTGTGCTTCCGGGACGGGGTGCCTGCGAGGCGGGCTTCTCAGCCTCGGCTGCCGGTGCAGGGGTTTCCGTAGCCGGTGCGGGTGCGGCCGGTGCAGCCGTTTCAGCGGCAGGCGCTGCGGGAGCGGGTGCTGCCGGAGCCGGAGCTGCGGGTGCAGGGGCTGCCGGAGCGGCTGCCTGCTCGGCGGCCGGTGCTGCCGGAGCCGGCTTGCCGGGCTTGGGAGATGAAGATGCTGCCGGACGCGGCGTGGAATCGCCGGCGGCAGGCTTGGCATCGGTCGCCGGTGATGCGGCGGCCTTGTTGTCAGACGCCGGGAAGGCGCCTCGAAGTTTCTTTACTACCGGGGCCTCAATGGTGGAGGAAGCGGAACGGACGAATTCGCCCAGTTCCTGCAGTTTTGCAACTGCATCCTTTGAGGTAATGCCGAGCTCTTTAGCAAGCTCGTGTACGCGGACCTTGGCCACATTTCTCCTGTCTCGGTCCGCACCGAGCCAGGTACGAACCGTCTATTTGCTGCGGGCTTCCACTGCAGTTACAGCGGGGCCCATCACAGAGCACAACAAAGCACTCATCGCTGGGTACTCATCGGGTTTCCATCAGATTTCTGACCCGCTTTCAGGTTGGACGGTTTCGAGGCCGTTCCCGGTCGGAACGTTCTCAAGGGCCTTGAACCACCGTTCAACGTCCGTTATTCCCGCCGGGCCCTTGAAGGCCCGGGGAAATGCCGATCGTTTCACTGCCAGTCGCAGGCATGCTGGGTCGGGATGCAACCAGGCACCCCTGCCAGACACGCGGCGACGTTCATCGACACGGACGGCGTAAACGCCTTCCATGCTGACACGCGCCAGCCGCAGCAGAACAGCCTGATCACTTTTTTTCCTGCACCCGATGCATGTTCGCTGCGGAACATGCGGGCGCCGGCGCTGCTCGGTTTCCGGGGCAGCGGCCGAAGCGGCTGCCGGTGCCTGAGCGGCGGAAAGTGATCCGGCCTTATACATTCTAGCGCCTTTCCTGCCCGGCGCCGCATCGGCTTCCGGCACTGCCGGCCTAGGAGGCCTTGGCGTCGGAAACGATGTCGATCCGCCATCCGGTCAGCTTGGCGGCCAAACGTGCGTTCTGGCCTTCCTTGCCGATGGCCAGAGACAGCTGGTAGTCGGGGACCACCACACGCGCCGCACGCATGTCCTCGTCCGTGATGGTCACCGAGTTAACGCGCGACGGCGAGAGCGAGTTGGCAATAAACGTCGCCGGATCCTCGCTGAAGTCGACAATGTCGATCTTCTCGTCGTGCAGCTCGTTCATAACGGCACGCACACGCGAACCCATCTCACCGATGCACGCACCCTTGGCGTTGATGCCGGGGACGTTTGCCTTGACGGCAATCTTCGTGCGGTGTCCGGCTTCACGGGCCAGGGCCACGATTTCCACGCTGCCGTCTGCGATCTCCGGAACTTCCAGTTCAAACAGCTTGCGTACCAGTCCCGGGTGGGAGCGGGAGAGCGTGATGGACGGGCCCTTAAAGCCGCGGCGCACATCCACTACAAAGGCACGCAGGCGGGAACCGTGGGTGTACTTCTCCCCCGGCACCTGCTCGGGCGGCGGCAGGAGCGCCTCCACTGATCCGAGGTTGACCTGGATCATGTGCGGGTTGTTGCCCTGCTGGATCTGGCCTGAGACCAGCTCCCCTTCGCGGCCCTTGAACTCGCCGAGGATGTTGTCATCCTCCACATCTCGCAGGCGCTGCAGGATGATCTGGCGGGCGGTGCTGGCGGCAATGCGGCCAAACCCGGCCGGGGTGTCATCGAACTCCCCCACGGCGGTGCCGTCGTCGTCGACCTCCGTGGCCCAAATGGTCACGTGGCCGGTCTTGCGGTCCAGTTCCGCGCGTGCAGTGTCCTGCGCGCCGGTGGTCTTGTGGTAGGCAACCAGCAGAGCCTGCTCAATGGTCGGAATGAGCAGATCCAAGGGGATCTCCCGTTCGCGTTCCAGCAGCCTCAGTGCACTCATATCTATATCCATCTAGGCCTCCTCAGCTGTGGTTTCATCCGGGGCGTCCTCGCCTGCCGGGTCGTCTTCAAGGTGGGCGAATTCAACTTCAACGCGCCCCTTGCGGATGTTGGCAAACGGCAGGTGGACCGGGTCCCCCTGCTTGGCCTTCATCCCTTTTTTGACCGGGATTTCCGGTATTAACGTCACGCCGTCGTCATCGACGGAAACTATGCGGCCCATCATGTCGTCCCCGCGGCTTGCGGAGACCGAGACCATGCGTCCGACATTCCGGCGCCAGTGGCGCGGCTCGGTCAGGGGCCGGGAGACCCCGGGGGACGAAACCTCAAGGCTGTAGGGCCGGCCGTCGTCGTGGGGGTCATTGTCCATCGCGTCTGAAACGGCCTGCGCCGCTACGGAAATCGCGTCCAGGCTCACGCCGCCTGACTGGTCCTCCGGAAGATCCACCACAACATGGACCGTGCGGTGGGCACCGGCCATCTTGATTTCGATGTCTTCGAGGAAAAGGCCCTGCATCTGAACCGTGGGAGCCAGGTAAGTCTTGAGCCGCTGCGTCTCTGCGGCTACTTCCGCACGCATCGCATTCTTCCGATAATCCGATGACGTGTCTTTTTTGGGGTTGGGCCGAACCGCCATAGCTGCCTCCCACTAGATGTTGTTGTAATACCTAGACTACCGACTTTCCGCGACCGGTTAGGCATCGATGCAGACCGGAGCGGCTTCGTGACATCATCAGGTGTTGTGAAAAAGCCTGCCGAACGCCCCGTGAACCAGCCGGGGCACACCCGTACCCGGTCCCGGGCGGGTGCCGTCCTGGCCCGCGCTGTGTTGTTTATCGCATTGACGGCCGTGATCCTCAGCTTCGGCATGGTGGCCGGGACCCCGGGCGCGCGGGATGCTCCCCGCACCTTCTCGGAGACCGCGCTCACCGAGGCCCGCGCCTCGGCCCGCAGCCTGGCCGCTGAAGCCCGGGTGCTGGCGGAGGGCGCGTCCGGCCGCACCGCGGCAGAGCTGGAAGGGCAGGTGAACGTACTGCGGGAACAGGCCGCTCTGCTGGCCGGTCCGGGCAGGGATACGGGCGGCGGACACCGGTCCAGTACCGAGGAACCCCTGTTTCCCTCCGGGGCCACCTCCGAACCGGCGGCGGGACGCCAGGCAGTGGATTCTCCGGACGCGGAAACACAGGCCGCCGAACGCTATCTCCGTCAGCTCGCAGCGTCGGCCCGGACCAGCCTGCATTCGGCCTGGCGGGCCGATGCCGGCACCGCACGCCTGCTTGCCTCCACCGGGGCAGCCCAGCAGGTCCTGGCTGAGCGGACGGCGGACCTATACGCCCTCGATGTCCCCGAGGCAGGCCCGGATGCCGGCCTCACCGGGACGTCCACCGCCCCGGCCGGCGCAGGGACTGCTGCTTCGAAGGCGTTGAACGGATCCGACAGTTCCGGGAAGGACTGTCCGGACCAGGCCGGGTCCGGCACCGTTGCGGCGGCACCGCAGAAGGTCGACGCCGCGGCAGCACTGAACGCGGTCATCGACGCGGAACTGGGCACCGCCTACGCCTATGAGGTGGCGCTGGCACAGGACCCGCAGGCGGGTGAATACGGCGCGGAATGGCGCCGGCTGGCCCAGGCCCATGAAGCGGGCGGGACGGCTGCGGTACCCTTCCTGGCCGATGTCTGCCTGCCCGTGGTCGCGCCGGTGGCAGCCTATCGCCTGGACGGGGATTTCCTGCAGGATCCCGCAGGTTCCCTGCCGCTGCTGGAAGAGCGTCTGCCCTCCGTCTACGCTGACCTGGTGGCGTTGTCCGAGGGCGCGCTGCGTGGCTGGGCCATCTCGCGGCTGGGCACTGTCTCCACGGACCTGTACCGTGATGCGGAAGCCGTTCCGGCCGCCCCGGGCCTGGCGGCAGTGCCCGATGATCTGCCGTGGAACTGATTTCCCGTCCCCAACTGCCAGGAGGCGCATATGGCACCGGCCGTCGTCGTACCTGATGCCCTGCGCCGGCGTTATCTCGGAAGCAGGGCCGGGCGCACGTGGCTTCAGGAGCTGCCGGACCGCGTAGAGGCGGGGCTGGCCGCCTTCCGGCTGGTGCCGGATCCAGCCGCCGGCGGGCAGGCGTGGCACGGGCACGGCGCCCTGGTGCTTCCCGTACTCTCCACGGCCGGCAGTCCGGCTGTCCTCAAACTCCCGTTTCCGCATCCGGAGGCGGCGACGGAGGCTGCTGCCCTGCAGCTGTGGAACGGCCGCGGCGCCGTCCGGCTGTTGGACCAGGACGCTGCGGGGACCTGCCTGGTGCTCGAACGCCTGAACCCGGAGCGGACGCTGCTGGATGTGGATCTGCCTGAGGCGGTGCGCATTTGGGGTTCGCTGGTGCGGGTGCTGAGCCTGCCGGAAACCGAGTCGCCGCAGTGGGCCGCCATTCCGTCACTGGCTGAACGGGCCGAGCAGCTGTCCGATGAACTGCCGGCCGACTGGGACGCCCTGGACCGGCCCTTTGAGCGCTGGCTGCTGGAGGCCGCCCTTGAGGTGTGCCAGACCCGCGGTGCCGTGGGCAGGCGCTCCGCCGCGGATGTGCTGGTGCATGCGGACCTGCACTACGCCAATGTGCTGGCCAGGCCGGGTGCCGGCGGGGATTATGCCGCCATTGACCCGCAGGCGGTGTTCGGCGAGCCGGAGTATGCGGTGGCGCCTATGTTGTGGAACCGTCTGCAGGATCTTGACCCGGAGGCGCCCGAAGATGCCCTGCTGGCGCGGTTGGAAGGGCTCTGTGCAGCCGCCGGACTGGACCGGAGTGCGGCGGTGGACTGGAGCATCCTGCGCGAGGTCGCCAACGCCCTCGAGTATGTCCGGCTCGGATTGAGGGCAGATGCCGCCCGTTCCGTGTGGGTGGCCTCGGCGTTATCCGGCCGCCGCCATCCGGGCCTTCCGGCGGTTCGGGACCTGCCGGCGCCGTAGGCGGGTCCGGCCGGGCTGTTGCCCGGCCGGACGGTAGACCGGGCTCACCCGCCGAAGTTCTCCACCCACACGTCGTGGCCGAGCTTGATGATCAGCGCGCCCACCACCATCAGGAAAACCACGCGGATGAACCTGCTGCCCTGCGTCACTGCCATGCGGGCGCCAATGTAGCCGCCCACCATGTTGGCCAGGCCAAGCACCAGTCCCAAGCCCCACAGCACGGAGCCGTGCGGCAGGAAAAATGCCAGCGCTCCGATGTTGGTGGCCATGTTGACGATCTTGGCCTTGGCGCTGGCTGCGAGGAAGTTGTAGCCCAGCAGGGCAACCATGGCAATGATCAGGAAGGAGCCGGTGCCCGGCCCGATCATGCCGTCGTAAAAGCCAATCACCAGCCCGATCCCGGCAGCCGTCGCATAGTGGCGGCGGCCGGAATGCCGGAGCTTCGTCAGTTCGCCCACGGTGGGCTTGGTCGCGGTGAAGATGGCTACGGCCACCAAAGCCGCCACAATGATCGGCTTGAAGACCGATGACGGCAGCGACGCCGCCACCACGGCGCCGCCCATGCTTCCGGCGAGGGCAACGCCGGCCATGGGCAGTGCTGTCCGCAGGTCCGGATGGGCGCGCCGGTAGAACGTCACCGCACTGGTGGTGGTGCCGAACACTGACCCCATTTTGTTTGTCGCCAGCGCCTGGACCGGACTGATGCCCGGTACCAGCAGCAGGGCCGGGAGCTGGATCAGCCCTCCCCCGCCTACTACGGCATCAACCCAGCCGGCGGCCAGGCCTGCCACCAGCACTAGCGCGATGGTGGCAAGCGTGACTTCCTCGAGACCGGAAACCACCCGAGGCTACTGCGCGGCGGCGCGGCGCACGTACTCCACCGCTTCGGCCACCGGCACGTTCTCGGCGACACCGGTGGCGCGGTCCTTGATCTCCACCACGCCGTCAGCCAGTCCGCGGCCAACCACCAGGATGGTCGGAACACCGATGAGCTCGGCATCACCGAACTTCACGCCCGGGGAGACCTTGGGACGGTCATCGTAGATAACCTCCAGCCCGGCGGCCTCCAGCGCTTCGGAGAGCTCCGCAGCGGCAGTGAAGATCTCCTCGCCGCGGCCGGTGGCCACCACGTGGACGTCCGCCGGAGCCACGGAACGGGGCCAGATAATGCCCTTCTCATCATGGTTGGACTCGGCCAGCGCGGCCACGGCACGGGTAACACCCACGCCGTAGGAGCCCATGGTGACGGTCACCAGCTTGCCGTTCTTGTCCAGGACCTTCAGGCCCAGGGCCTCGGCGTACTTGCGGCCGAGCTGGAAGATGTGACCCATCTCGATACCGCGGGCAGCTTCAAGGGCTCCGGATCCGTCCGGGGCTTCGTCGCCTTCGCGGACCTCCACGGCCTCGATGACGCCGTCCCAGGTGAAGTCGCGGCCGGCCACCAGGCCAATGACGTGCTTACCGGGCTGGTTGGCACCGGTGATCCAGCTGGTGCCGGAGACCACGCGCGGATCCACCAGGTAGAGCAGGCCCGTGGCGGACTCGGTGCCCAGCAGCCGCTCTTCCACAGACAGGCCCGGGCCGATGTAGCCCTTGACCAGGCCGGGGTGCTTCCTGATGTCTTCGTCGGTGGCTGCCTCGACGTCCAGCTCGCCGCCGATCTCCACGTGCGCGGCAATGTTCGCTTCGATGCGCTTGAGGTCCACTGCACGGTCACCGGGCACGCCGACGACGACGACGCGGCGTTCGCCGGTCGGCAGGGTCACGGCCAGGACCACGTTCTTGAGGGTGTCAGCAGCGGTCCACTCCCCCTCCGCGCGCGGGAAGCGGGCGTTGACGTCCGCCACGAGGGTCTCGATGGTGGGGGTGTCCGGGGTGTCCACCACCTTCGCTTCGGGCGCCCCGGCGTAATCGATGTCGGCCGGAACAACGGTGGTGACCGCTTCCACGTTGGCAGCATAACCGCCGGCGGAACGGACATACGTGTCCTCACCCACCGGGGTCGGGTGCAGGAATTCCTCGCTCTTGGATCCGCCCATGGCGCCGGAGACGGCGGAGACTACCACGATCTCCAGGCCCAGGCGCTCGAAAATGCGCAGGTAGGCGCCGCGGTGCGCCTGGTAGCTGGCTTCCAGGCCTTCGTCGTCAATGTCGAAGGAGTAGGAGTCCTTCATGATGAATTCGCGGCCGCGGAGCAGGCCGGCGCGGGGGCGCGCTTCGTCGCGGTACTTGTTCTGGATCTGGAACAGGGAGACGGGCAGGTCCTTGTAGGAGCTGTACAGGTCCTTGACCAGCAGCGCGAACATTTCCTCATGCGTGGGGGCCAGCAGGTAGTCGGCGCCCTTGCGGTCCTGCAGCCGGAACAGGTTGTCGCCGTATTCCGTCCACCGGTTGGTCGCTTCATAGGGTTCGCGCGGCAGCAGGGCCGGGAAGTGGACTTCCTGGGCGCCGATCGCTGCCATTTCCTCGCGGATGATGGTCTCGACCTTGCCCAGCACGCGCAGGCCCAGCGGGAGCCAGGAATAGATGCCCGGAGCAGCGCGGCGGATGTAGCCGGCCCGGACCAGGAGCCGGTGGCTGGCGACGTCGGCGTCGGCCGGGTCTTCGCGCAGGGTGCGCAGGAAAAGGGTGGAGAGTCGAAGGACCACGCGAGGAATCCGTTTCTGCAGCTGTACGGCTGCATCTTCAGGGGATGTATTCCCTACTAATCTAGCGCGTGCCGCTGCCGGGGCCGGACAGGTGAGGATAACGACACAGCGCCGGCCGGCTGCGGCGGACTTCAGGAACGGGCTTCAGAAACGGGGATCAGAAGAGGATGGTGGCGAACGTCCCGACCTGCTCAAACCCGACGGCCTCGTAGGTGGCGCGGGCGGGTGTGTTGTAGGAGTTCACGTAGAGGCTGGTGACCGGGGCTACGTCGAGGGCTGCGGACACCACTGCCGACATGTAGGAACGGCTCAGGCCCTGTCCGCGGTATTCGGGGTTCATCCAGACGCCCTGCACCTGCACTGCCTGGCTGGATACCGTGCCCAGTTCGGCTTTGAAAACCACGTGCCCGGCGGCGTCGAGGTCCAGCAGGGACTGGCTGCGCTCGATAAGGCCTTTCACCCGCTGGCGGTAGTGCCTGTCCCCGTTCGAGACCGGCGAGTAGCCCACTTCTTCCTCGAACATGGCCGTGCAGGCGGGAAGCAGGACGTCGAGTTCGGCGGGGCGGGCCGGACGCAGGCCCGGGGCCGGCGGAATATCGGAGGCCCTGGTCATCTGCAGCAGCGGCTGGTCCGGACGCACGTCAAAGGGCTCTGCGGAGGAATGCCGCAGCTCGGACCAGATCGAGAGGACGGCCTCGGCGGGACCGAAGATGGATGAGAAGCGGTTCCTCGACCGGGCAAGGTAGCGTCCTACTTCGGGTCCGGTCTCGGCATCCAGGCCCACAGGCACCACATTGACGCCGAACCAGCAGGCACCGATCAGGGTGCCGGCGTCGAACACGCCGACAACCTTCCCGCCGGCAGCCGTGGGTGCTGCGGTTCGGGCGGTCTCCAAATGGGAGAGCATAAAAATATTGGCCACCGGGTCGGCGGCGGCCAGGTCCCACAGCGCAACGGTGTCTTCGTCGCGCAGGATCCGCAGCGCCGCACTGGAGGCGGCGCTGCGGATATCGCTCGTCGGCTTAGCTGACGGTAACCATGGGGCCACCCGTCCCAGCATCCTCACCTTCGGTTTCCCCCATCTCTTCCGCGATCCTCATCGCTTCTTCGATAAGGGTTTCCACAATCTGGTCTTCGGGGACGGTCTTGATGACCTCGCCCTTGACGAAAATCTGTCCCTTGCCGTTACCGGAGGCTACACCCAGATCGGCTTCGCGTGCCTCACCCGGTCCGTTTACTACGCAGCCCATCACGGCGACGCGCAGCGGGATGGTCATCCCTTCGAGGCCGGCGGTGACCTCTTCGGCGAGGGTGTACACGTCCACCTGGGCACGGCCGCAGGAGGGGCAGGACACGATTTCCAGCTTGCGGGGGCGCAGGTTCAGCGACTGCAGAATCTGGTTGCCCACCTTGATCTCCTCCACCGGCGGAGCGGAGAGGGACACGCGGATGGTGTCCCCGATGCCCTTGGAGAGCAGTGCGCCAAAAGCGGTGGCGGATTTGATGGTGCCCTGGAAGGCGGGGCCGGCTTCCGTGACGCCCAGGTGCAGGGGCCAGTCGCCGCGTTCAGCGAGCAGCTCGTAGGCGCGGACCATGACCACCGGGTCATTGTGCTTGACCGAAATCTTGAAGTCGTGGAAGTCGTGTTCCTCGAACAGGGACGCTTCCCAGACGGCGGATTCCACCAGTGCCTCGGGCGTGGCCTTGCCGTACTTGGCCAGCAGGCGCGGGTCCAGCGAACCGGCGTTGACGCCGATGCGGATGGACACGCCTGCATCCTTGGCCTCTTTGGCGATCTGCTTGACCTGGTCATCGAACTTGCGGATATTGCCCGGGTTCACGCGGACACCGGCGCAGCCGGCTTCGATCGCCGCATAAACGTACTTCGGCTGGAAGTGGATATCCGCAATGACCGGAATCTGCGACTTCTTCGCGATGATCGGCAGCGCGGCGGCGTCGTCGGCGCTCGGGCAGGCCACCCGGACAATGTCGCAGCCGGATGCCGTGAGTTCGGCAATCTGCTGCAGCGTGGCGTTGATGTCCGTGGTGGGGGTGGTGGTCATGGACTGGACGCTGATGGGCGAGTCCGAGCCAACTCCTACCGATCCCACTTTGATCTGACGGGTTTTGCGTCGCGGCGCGAGAGTGGGCGGCGGTGCAGCTGGCATTCCAAGGTTGACCGAGGTCAAAACGTCCTCCATGTGCCGAAACGGCAGGTATTTGGCTGTGAAACGCGCGTTGAAAAACGCGCCCTTCCTATTATCACCCCGGCCCGGACCGGGACGGCGGTGCAGGGGCGAATATCACTCAGGGCTTAGCGGCCCGGTTAGGCGTGATCGGCAAAGGCGCCGATCGCCGGCTTCCACGCGGTGGTCTTCATGCCGGAAATGGCTCCCACGCTGGCAAACGGATCTTCCTTCAGCAGCTCATGCAGGCCTGCTTCATCTGCAGCTGCCACCAGCAGCAGCGCACCGGCGCCGTCTTCGAAAGCGCCGGCGGAGAGTACGCGGCCTTCGTCTGCCAGCCGCTGCAGCCACTCACGGTGGGCGGGACGGTGCTCGTTCCGCAGTTCGGAGGAATCGGCGTCGTAGACATACTCAACTGCAAAAATACTCATAGCCACAAGCCTAAGGGATGCCCGGGCCGGTGCCGGTCAGGCGGCCTGCAGCAGAAAGAGCCGGACGGGCACTGCTACAGCCGCAGCCCAGAGCATGGAGGTCAGTGTGCCGATAATGAAGCGCTCCGCCGCGGCGGGGGTTTCCTTCAGCTCCGCATAGCGCCCCAGGCCCTTGACCGCCACGACGTAGGCGATGGCCACCGGTTCGTCGGCCAGGACGGCAGCGGCTACGGCCAGCCGTTCCAGCATGCCGATGGCCAGCCCGCCGCGAAGGACGGCGGGGGGCGGGGGCGGCGGGTTACCGACGTCGCGGGCAAGCCGGAGCACGCCGGCAGTCACCGGCCAGCCGAGCGCTGCTGCGGCCAGCAGTGCGAGTACCACCCACAGGAAAGTCACTGCCTGTCCACCTTCGTATCCGTTCCGTCTCCTGTCGGCCCCGCGGCCGAACTCTCAGCAGGGGCTGCAGCGAGCTCCTCCGCGCGCTGCAGGAGGACGGCGGCAGCCGGCCGGGCGGCCCATTCTTCCTGCCAGCCGGAGCGCGCTACCGCCTTGCTCACCGCCTGGGAGCTGATGCCGAGCATACGGGCGGCCGCGGTCTGAGCTCCCCATTTGCCGGGCTCGACGTGTTGCAGGATCCGCCATTCAGCCTCGGTGCGCCCGGTTACCAGCCTGCCCAGGAGAACCAGCACCGCTTCCGCCTCCGGAGCGCCGGGCGAACCTTCCACCGCGACCGCTGGCCGGTCCCCCGTTTTCTTGGCCCGGTCGACGGCGCGCCGGGCGGCAACCAAGGCCGGGCCACCCGCCTCACGGGGACTGTGCGGCAAGGGTTCGTGGACCGCGCCCACGCCGATTCCCACGTACCAGTTCCCGTACCGCAGGACCTGCAGTGTGGCGTCGACGGCGGTTTCAGCGCTGCCGCATATACCTTGGATCTCATCTCCCACCGACCGCTCGAAACCCAGCACCATGGGCAGGTCCGCCAAGGCAGCCAAAAGATCCGGGACGCGGTCTCCGCTTCCCTGGCTGTTGCGCTGATCAATCGTGAGGACAAACATTTTGCAACCGTAAGCGTATGTAATTCAAATTGCAACCTCTTACGGGTTCATTCGCTATTGAACCATAGGCTGTGCATCGGGGGACGGACCCGGCGGCGGAAGGCGGACACAGCTTCCCACGCAGTGGGGCTGCTGTGGCCCTTGAGTTCCCGCTCGTGCTCTCCAGCCCCAGTCAGTGGGACGCTGTGCGCCAAGGTCGATCCCTGCAGACGGGGACTACCCTGTGGGTACTCCCTGCCCGGCCAGGCATGCCAGGGGCCGGTCCGGTTCCCGGCAGGACGCCAGCACGGCGCTCGGCCGGATCTGTACGCTTTCGGGTCGGTCCCACCCGTACCCGGGCCGGCATAGCACGACGGCAGCGAACACCACCGCTATCAGCAGGCCCACAGGACCGCGCAGGCACCCGGGTTAGGCGGCTTTAATATCCCGGCGAACTCTGCGAGCAAGGGATTTCGTTGCCGCCGTTCCGGGCACCGAAGCGGACGGGGCCGAAAAGCGGCCAACGCACCTAGTTGAACAGGCTCACCGGCTTCACAATGTCCGCATAGATCAGCAGTGCCCCCATACCCATCAGGAGCACGGCCACGGCGTAGGTCACGGGCAGCATCCTGGCCATATCGAATGGCCCCGGATCCTGCCGGTGGAAAAGCTTGGCGACACGCCGGCGCAGGCCTTCCCAGAGCGCTCCCGCTACGTGGCCGCCGTCCAGGGGCAGCAGCGGAATCAGGTTGAACACAAACAGCGCCAGGTTCACGCTGCCCACCAGCCCGATCAGTGTCGCCACCCGGGATTCCACCGGAATGACGTCCTGCGAGGAGATTTCGCCGGCGATGCGTCCAACGCCCACCACGCTCATGGGTCCGTTCGGGTCCCGTTCCTCCGAGGAGAAGGCGGCCTGCGCCACATCCACCAGCCGCTGCGGAAGGTTGATCACCACGCCGCCGATGTTGACCAGGTTCTCCCCCACCGCCGGCAGCACTGCGCTGGCAGGCTGGTTTACAAGTGCCTGTTCAGCACCCACGCCGATGAACCCGACCTCCTGCGTGAGGTACTTGCCGTCCTCGTCCGTCTGCGCGGTGCCGTCCTCGCCCACCACCGGCCGCTCCGTGAGCAGCGGGGTAATGCTGGTCTGCCGTTCCTCACCGTCGCGGACGTAGGTGAGCGGGACGCTCCGCCCGGCGGCGTCACGGATCCAGGATGAGAGTTCATCCCAGGACGTGACTTCCCTGCCGTCGAACACCGTGATGGTGTCCCCCGGGAGGAGGCCGGCCTCGTAAGCCGGGGCTGCAGGGTCCTCGGCCGTGCACTCGGTCTGCCCGGTGGCGGCCTGCTGCTCGGCGGAAATCACGCACTGGTTCACGGAGGCCAGGGTGGTGGTGGTCTGCGCGGTGCCGAAGCCCATCAGCAGCACCGCAAAGAGCACGACGCCGATCAGCAGGTTCATCAGCGGCCCGCCAAGCATAATGATGATGCGTTTGTAGATCGGCAGTTTGTAGAAGACCCGGTTCTCATCGCCTTCCACCAGCCGGTCCGTTTCGGCCTGGCGTGCCTCGGTGGCCAGCTGCTGGAACATTCCGGTGCTGGATTTACGCACGGTGCCGTCCTCGGCGGCTTCCTTGTTGGGCGGGAACATCCCGACCATGGAGACGTAGCCGCCCAGCGGCAGTGCCTTGACGCCGTATTCGGTTTCTCCCCGGGTGCGGGAGAAAACGGTGGGCCCGAAGCCGATCATGTACTGCGTAACGCGCACCTTGAAGGCCTTGGCCGGCAGCAGGTGTCCTACCTCGTGCAGGGCGATGGACACGGCGATGCCCACCGCCACGAAGAGTACGCCGAGGATGAAAAGCAGAATGGTCAACGGGCTTCCTTCATTTGAACTGCACCTGGTTCCAACGCGTGCCGGGAGGTCGCAGGGTCGCTATCTTCCACAACGCGCCCGTGCAGCGCCGCGTGCCCACGTCTCCGCTGCCAGCAGCGACTCCAGGGTAAGCGGCCCGGAGTCCGGGGACTCTTCCAGCACGGCGGCGATCGTATCAACTATGTCTGTGAATCCGATGAGTCCGTCGTGGAAAGCGTCCACGGCTTCCTCGTTCGCCGCGTTGTAGACCGCCATGCCGGTTCCGCCCGCTGCGGCGGCGCGTTTGGCCAGGGCGACGGCGGGGAATGCTTCCTCGTCCAGCGGCTCGAACGTCCACTGAGCGGCTTTGGTCCAGTCACACGGCGTGGCAGCGCCGGGCACGCGGTGCGGCCAGCCCATGCCCAGGGCAATCGGCAGCCGCATATCCGGCGGGGATGCCTGGGCAAGGGTGGATCCGTCCACGAACTGGACCATGGAGTGCACTATCGACTGCGGATGGACCACAACGTCGATCCGTTCCAGCGGGATGTCGAAGAGCAGATGCGCTTCGATAACCTCGAGTGCCTTGTTCACCATGGTGGCCGAGTTGGTGGTCACCATCCGGCCCATTTTCCAGGTGGGATGGGCCAACGCCTGTTCCGGGGTGACATGGGCCAGGTCGCTGCGCTTCAGTCCCCGGAAGGGTCCGCCCGACGCCGTGACCACCAGCCGGTCCACCTCCGCATAGGTGCCCGAGCGAAGCGCCTGGGCGAGGGCTGAATGCTCGGAGTCCACCGGGACAAGCTGCCCGGGAGCCGCCGCCCGCTTCACCAGCTCACCGCCCACAATCAGGGACTCCTTATTGGCCAGGGCCAGCAGGTGGCCCGCGGCCAGGGCAGCCAGCGTCGGCTCCAGGCCGATGGAGCCGGTGATGCCGTTCAGGACGACGTCGGCTGCGGGCCAGGCGGCAACAGCGGTGGCCGCGGACCCGCCGACAAAAAGGTCCGGGTCATAGCCGGTGACGCCGGCGGCTGCAGCGGCCTCGCCGATATGCCGGCGCAGCGTGGGCAGGTCGACGGCGGCGCAGCCGACGGCTTCGGCCCGGGTATGTACGGCCTGGCGGGCCAGCAGGTCCAGGTTGGATCCGCCGGCGGCCAGGGCCACAATGCGGAACCGCTCCGGTGCACCGTCTGCGACGTCGATGGCCTGCGTGCCGATGGAGCCGGTGGACCCGAGCAGCACCACCCGCCGGGGAGCTCCGCCGTCCGGCGCCGGCCGGTGGTCAAGCACGTAGTCATAGGCCGTGCTGGCCGGTGCCGGGCTGGATGTGGTGCTGGATGCGGTGCTGGGCGTCTGCTGCATGCTTCCAGTATCCCCCAGCGGGCCGGCTGGGGCGGGATACCGGGTCCCGGGCCGCCGAGCCGCTTGCCGGGGCCCTTTCCCTATCTGCCGGGCTGCAGTGCCTGCACGGCGTCAGGGATGGGAGTGGTGCCGGTGACCAGGCCCAGTGCCTGGTGGACGCCGGCACCGGTGCGCAGCAGTTCCGCCAGGACCGCGGCGACGTCGTGGCGCGGGATCGATGCGTACGGCACCTCCGGTGCCAGCTCTACCAGCCCCTCCCCTGCGTCATTGGTGAGAATGCCGGGGCGCACAATGGTCCAGTCGAGCTGGCTGCGTGCCATCAGGTCTTCCTCGGCGGCCAGCTTGGCCACCAGATACGCATACATCACCTCGTCCAGCTCCTCCCGGCGCCTGCCGTCCCGGACGGCATCGAGTCCGGCGGAGGACACCTGAAGGAAACGGCCGGCACCGGCCTGCTCCGCGGCTTCAGCCAGCAGCACGGCAGCTGCACGGTCCACACTGTCCTTGCGGGCGGCGCCGCTGCCGGGGCCCGCCCCGGCGGCAAACACTGCGGCGTCAGCACCGGTCAGCACCTGCACCAGGTCTTCCAGGGTGCTGTTTTCCAGATCCAGGATAACCGGGGCAACGTGGTCGTGTTCCAGGTCAGCTGCCTGCTCCGGATTGCGGATCAGGCCGGCAACATCGTGGCCGTCTGCGGCCAGCAGGCGGCCCAGTTCGCGGGCGATCCTTCCGTGGGCTCCGGCTATGACTATGCGCATGACAACTCAACGGCTCCCGTCCGCGGATGATTCCCTACGCCCGGCGGCGCGCTATGGGCGGGCACGGCGCAGTGTCTGCTCGGCCTGCTTCAGCAGCGGCCCGTCGATCATGTTCCCGCGGAAGTTAAAGACTCCTCCGTGGTTTTTGGCTTCGGCGAGGACCTGTTCGGCGTAGGTCACGTCCGCGGGGTCCGGAGCATAGGCGGCTCGTACTGCCGCGACCTGTCCCGGGTGGATGCAGGCCTTGGCAGCGAAGCCCGAGGCGACGGCGTCCCTGGCCTCCAGTTCCAGCCCTTCCACGTCCGGGATGTTTCCGTAGATCGAGTCAATGGCACCCTTACCGAAGGCCCCGGCGGCCAGCAGCACGGTGGACCGGGCCTGGACGGCAACGCTGCGGTAGGACCCGTCCTCCCGGCGGCTGGACTCCCCGCCGAGGGAGGCCAGCAAATCCTCCGCACCCCACATCAGCGCCGCCACGTTCTCCGCGGCAGCGATCTCAGCCGCCCGCACAACGCCGAGGGCGGTTTCCAGCAGTGCCACCACGGTGAAGCCTGCGAGCGCCTCGGCCACGGCAGCGGCGTCCTCTGCCTTGGCCAGCATGACGGTGCGGTACGGGGTTTCCTGCAGGACGGCAAGGTCCTTGGCGAAGTCCTCGGTACCCAGCGGGTTGACCCTCACGATGGTGGTTGCCGGGTTCAGGTCCGCAGCCAGCAGGTTCTTCCGGGCGGCGTCCTTGTCCCGCGGCGCCACGGCGTCCTCCAGGTCCACGATGACGGCGTCGGCCCGCTCGGCGGCTTTGCCGAAACGTTCCGGGCGGTCCCCCGGGCAGAAAAGCAGTGCGGGTCCCATGGGGAAGGTCGTCATTGGCTGAACTCCTTGATACTCCGGTTACCGGTTTCTTCCACAGCAGTTACTCCTGTCACGGCTGTGCTTTTACAACCTATCGCGGTCCGGCGGCCTGTTCCTGCGCGGCAAAACCCTCGGAGGTCCACATCAGTGCCGTTCGGCGGAAGGTTGCCACCACCTCACCGTCCTGGTTCCGCCCGGTGTGCTCGAACTCCGCGATCCCCTGCCCGGGCCGGGAGGCGGAAAGCCGGGTACCGGCCACGAGGGTTTCGCCGTACAAGGTGTCGCCGTGGAACAGCGGATGCGGGAACCTGATGTCCGTCATGCCCAGCTGGGCCACCAGGGTGCCCTGGGTCAGCTGGCCCACGGACTGTCCCACAATGGTGGAGAGCGTCAGCATGGAGTTCACCAGCCGCTGCCCAAACGGCGCCGTGGCACTGAAGGCGGCGTCCAGGTGCAGGCCTTGGGTGTTCATGGTCAGCGTGGTGAACAGGACGTTGTCCGCCTCGGTGACTGTGCGGCCCGGCCGGTGCTGATAGACCGTACCCGCCTCGAGTTCGTCCAGGAACAGCCCCCGCTGGATGACCACCTTCGGCTGGGTCCCGGGGCCGCTGCCGTTCCGGGCGGTCTGCTCAGAGGCCATGACTGACCTCCAGCGGCGCTCCGGTGGCGGCCAGCACGTCCTGAACGCTGACGCCCGGGGCGGTCTCGCGCAGGACCAGCCCTTCCGGCCCCACCTCGATGACGGCCAGGTCCGTGACGATCAGGTCAACGCACCCCTTCCCGGTCAGGGGCAGGGAGCACTCGGACACGATCTTGGGCCGGCCGGACCGGTCCACGTGTTCCATCATCACGATCACCCGCTTGGCGCCGAAGACCAGGTCCATGGCCCCGCCCATGCCCTTGACCATCTTGCCCGGAACCATCCAGTTGGCCAGGTCCCCGTTGGCGGCCACTTCCATGGCTCCGAGCACAGCCACATCCACGTGGCCGCCGCGCACCATGCCGAAGGAGGCACCCGAATCGAAGAAGGAGGCACCGCGGTTGACGGTGACTGTTTCCTTGCCGGCGTTGATCAGGTCCGGGTCCAGGGCCTCCTCGGAGGGATAGGGGCCGACGCCGAGGATGCCGTTTTCGGAGTGCAGCACCACCTCGACGCCGTCGGGGATGTAGTTGGGGATCAGGGTGGGCATGCCGATTCCCAGGTTGACGTATTCGCCGTCGTGCAGCTCCCGCGCCACCCGGGCGGCCAGTTCATGCCTGCTCAGTGCCATCTCAGGCCTCCTTGTTGTTCGGGGTGCTCACGGTGCGCTTCTCAATGCGCTTCTCCACGTCCGGGGCCAGCACCACGCGCTGGACAAAGATTCCCGGGACGTGAACGTGCTCCGGATCCAGCTCTCCGGGTTCCACCAGTTCCTCCACCTCGGCAATGGTGATCCGGCCTGCGGTGGCGCAGAGCGGGTTGAAGTTCATGGCCGTGGCGTGGAAGACCAGGTTCCCGTGCCGGTCCCCCTTGGCGGCATGCACCAGGGCGAAGTCCGGGGTCAGGGATTCCTCCAGCACATAGTCCGCCCCGTTGAAGCTGCGCACCTCCTTTGGTTCCGAGGCGAGCGTCACGAGGCCCTCGGCGTCGTACTTCTGCGGCAGGCCGCCTTCGGAAACCTGCGTACCCACTCCGGCGGGCGTATAGAACGCCGGGATACCCGCACCACCGGCGCGCAGCTTCTCCGCCAGCGTGCCCTGGGGCGTGAGGACCACTTCAAGCTCCCCGGAGAGGAACTGACGGGCGAACTCCTTGTTCTCCCCCACGTAGGAACTGACGGTACGGCGGATGCGGTGGTCTGCGAGCAGCCGGCCCAGGCCCCAGTCATCCACGCCGCAGTTGTTGCTCACGGTCTCCAGGTCCGTGGTGCCCTGGAGGTGCAGTGCGTCGATCAGCGCCACCGGGATGCCGCACAGGCCGAAGCCG
Source organism: Arthrobacter zhangbolii (assembly GCF_022869865.1). Lineage (NCBI taxonomy): Bacteria > Bacillati > Actinomycetota > Actinomycetes > Micrococcales > Micrococcaceae > Arthrobacter > Arthrobacter zhangbolii. The sequence goes on along the minus strand of NZ_CP094984.1, from coordinate 1,260,613 downwards.
CCCACGGCGAGGGAAGCCCCGTCGGGAATGTCCGCCACGGCTGCTGCCGCGCTTGGGTACACCTTGTCGATCATGCCCTGTTCCCTTCCTTGTTCCTCATCCTCACAGGCCCATACTGCGGGCAATCAGCATCAGCTGCACCTCAGTAGTTCCTTCGCCGATTTCCAGGATCTTCGAATCCCGGTAATGCCGGGCCACCGGGAAGTCATTCATAAAGCCGTAGCCGCCGAAAATCTGGGTGGCATCGCGGGCATTGTCCATGGCCGCTTCGCCGGCGATCATCTTCGCCATGGCGGCCTGGGTCTTGAACGGCTTGCCGGCCAGCATCCGGGCGGCGGCGTCATAGTAGGCCAGCCGGGCAGTGTGGGCACGGGACTGCATCCGGGCGATCTTGAAGGAGATGGACTGATAGGTGCCGATGGGCGCCCCGAAAGCGGAGCGTTCCTTGGCGTATTTCAGGGATTCCTCAACGCAGCCCTGGGCGGCGCCGGTGGCCAGCGCGGCAATGGCAATGCGGCCTTCATCGAGGATCTGCAGGAAATTGGCGAACCCGCGGCCCGGAGCTCCGAGCAGGTTCGCTTCGGGGACCCGGACGTCGGTGAGGGTCAGCGGGTGGGTGTCCGAGGCATTCCAGCCCACCTTGTTGTACGGCTTTTCAGCGGTGAAGCCGGGGGTGTCGGTGGGCACCAGGATGGTGGAGATCTTTTTCCGGAAGGTACCGTCCGCTTCCGTCACCGTATCCGTGACGGCGGTGACGGTGACCAGCCGGGTGATGTCGGTGCCGGAGTTGGTAATGAACTCCTTGCTGCCGTTGATTACCCATTCACCGTTCTCCAGCCGGGCCGTGGTTTTGGTCCCCCCTGCGTCGGACCCGGCTTCACGTTCGGTCAGGCCGAAGCCGGCGAGGGCCTCTCCGCTGGCCAGCAGGGGCAGCCACTGCTGCTTCTGCTCCTCGTTGCCGAAGCGGTAGATGGGCA